>NZ_JBHTCG010000007.1:0-369396 GCF_042665155.1 Sphaerisporangium rhizosphaerae
GCAGAATGTAGCTGCGATTCTTGCCGCTGGTCGTGATCGACCTCGTACCGCTGGTCAGCGTCGGGGCCTTGCCGCATCCGGCGGTCGCCGCGGCGACGCTCGCGCCCGCCGCCTTCGTCGCTCCGTCGAGGCCTTCGCTCAGCGCCGCGCGGCCGGTGGCCAGCACGAGAAGCGCCGCGACCGCGATGGCCCCTAAGAACGATCTATGTCTTGACATCGCACTCCCCGTCCAAGGGTCTTGTTAGCGCTAACATCGCGTCGGGTCGGCCCTTTCGCCAGGTGGGATGGCGGCGGGTCGACCGGCCGCCGGTAGGCGCGTACTGGTTGTCGGCAACATGCGGGGCTCGCCGGTCTTGTTTCCGATTGGTGGTGGTGCGGCGGAGCAAATACGACGCGGCGGAGTCCCGTCAAGGTGAGGACTCCACCGCGCGCCGGCCTCCCATCGCCCGGCGTTCCCCGACCGCGTCTACCAGGCGCGGAACCGATTCCCGCCGAGGTGGGCGAGATGAAACTTTCAAGTCCCCGCCGACGGTGATCTGCCCTCTGACAAGGAGGTTTCGACGGCGAAAGCGGCTCGACGCGGAACGGCGGAAACTTCGACGGCCGGCATCGGCGGTTCTCCCAGGCGAAGCCGGGTGCGGGCCCGCCGGAACGACCGAAACGATCGGCGCATGGCCTTGACACGTTTCGTGGAGATTTCCAAACTGAGTCCCGATGTGGCCTCCTGCCGGTTCGGTGGTGAGCGGCAGAGGTCGCGGTTCATGGTGCGGTCCGATGGTGGCGTGACGCGCTGACGCGATCGATCGCCGGGCGCCTGCGCCACTGTTCTCGCGCGAAGTCCGATCAGGCTCGGGCGTTCGTTTCGGGACGTTCCCGTGTTGATTTCACCAATTTTCAGTACTGGAGGCTCAGGCATGGGCGAGAAGCTGTCATCCGCCGCGGGAGCGCGGCGACGTCTCGGCGGTTCCCGCCGGTTGGCGGTGGCCGGTGTCGTCGGTGTGCTCGGGGTGGTCTCGGCGTTGGCGGCCAGCACTCCGGCGGGCGCGGCGGCGAGCACGCTGGGCGCCGCGGCGGCGCAGAGCGGCCGATACTTCGGCGCGGCGATCTCGGCGAGTCATCTGAACGACTCCACCTACGTGGCCACCTGGGACCGCGAGTTCTCCGGCGTCACCCCCGAAAACGAAATGAAATGGGACGCCACCGAACCGTCCCGCAACTCCTTCCGCTTCACCGGCGCCGACCAGATCGTCAGCCACGCCCAGAGCAAAGGCATGAAGATCCGCGGCCACACACTGGTCTGGCACGCCCAACTCCCCGACTGGGTCGGCGGCCTTTCCGCCTCCGACCTGCGCACCGCACTCACCAACCACATCAACGGCGTCATGGGCCACTACAAGGGCAAAATCGCCTACTGGGACGTGGTCAACGAAGCCTTCGCCGACGGCGGCTCGGTCGGCGCACTACGCAGCTCGGTCTGGACCCAGAAACTCGGCAACGGATTCATCGAAGAAGCCTTCCGCGCCGCGCGCGCCGCCGACCCCAGCGCCAAACTCTGCTACAACGACTACAACATCGACGACGCCAACGCCAACAAGACCCGCGGCGTCTACAACATGGTCAAAGACTTCAAAGCCCGCGGCGTCCCCATCGACTGCGTCGGCCTGCAATCTCACTTCGGCAACCCCCCCTCCAACTACCAGAGCAACATCGCCCAATTCGCCGCCCTCGGCGTCGACGTCAACATCACCGAACTCGACATCGGCGGCTCCGGCTCCACCCAAGCCGACGCCTACCGCCGCGTCACCCAAGCCTGCATGAACGTCACCCGCTGCACCGGCATCACCGTCTGGGGCATCACCGACAAATACTCCTGGCGCTCCGGCGACACCCCCCTGCTCTTCGACGGCAACTTCAACAAAAAGCAGGCCTACACCTCCGTCCTCGACGCGCTCAACGCCGCCGGTCCGGGCCCCTCGCCGACGCCGACCCCGACTCCCACGGTGACCCCCACCCCGAACCCGACTCCCACGCCGACGCCCACGCCGGTTCCCGGGGCGTGCTCGGCGACGATGGAGACGACCAACAGCTGGGGCGGCGGGTTCCAGTCGACGGTGACCGTGCGGGCGGGGACCTCGGCGGTCAACGGGTGGACCGTGCGGTGGACCTGGCCGGGCGGGCAGAGCATCAGCAGCCTGTGGAACGGCACGCAGACCGTGTCGGGCTCCAGCGTGACGGTGAAGAACGCCGCCTACAACGGGTCCATCCCGGCGAACGGGTCCACGACCTTCGGCTTCACCGCCAACGGCACCGCGGCCACCCCGACCGCCACCTGCACCAGCCCCTGATCCGCTGAAGGGCGCCCCGCCCGGGTGCCCTCACGCAGGAGGGGCGTGCCCCGCGGTGCGGCGGAACCCTGTTCCGCCGCACCGCGGGGCACGGGCGGCCGGCTTCAGGGCTTGGTCGCGACGCCGCCGTAGGCCCAGGCGTGGCCGCCGCCCGGGATGTGGTCGTGCCGCTCGCTCTGGTCCGGCCGCCACCGCACCACCTCCACCAGGCCGGGGTCGACCAGGTCCCAGCCCTGGAAGAACCGCAGCACATCGGCGTGGGTGCGCGGCACCATCGGCGCGGTGCTCTTGTCGTAGGGCTTGGTGAACTCCTCCTGCCGCACGTGGGGCGCGAAGTCGAGCGTGATGTGCGACAGCAGCAGGCGGCTCCCCGGGCACACGGCGGCCTTGTACCGTTCGACCGTTTCGTACGGGCTTTCCTCGTCGGTGACGAAGTGCAGGACGCCCGCCAGGATGACGGCCACCGGACGGTCGAAATCGATCACGCTCGTCACGTCGGGGTGGGAGAGGATCGCCTCGGGCTGCCGCAGGTCGGCCTCGATCACCTTGGTGACCCCGGTCGGGCTGCCGGTCATCAGGGCGCGGCCGTGGATCAGCACGATCGGGTCGTTGTCCACGTAGACCACGCGCGCGTCGGGATCGGACTCCTGCGCGATCTGATGAGTGTTGCCCTGGGTGGGAATGCCGGCCCCGATGTCGATGAACTGCGAGATGCCCGCCTCCGCGGCGAGGTGGCGCACCGTCCGGCGCAGGAAGGCGCGGTGGGCGCGCACGCCCTCGCGCGTGCCGGGCGAGACCTTGACCAGGTTCTCGGCCGCCTCGCGGTCGGCCGCGTAGTTGTCCTTGCCGCCGAGCAGGTAGTCGTAGATGCGGGCGGGGTGCGCGACCGCGGTGTTGATCCGCTTGAGGGCATGCTCGGCCGGCGTGGGGGCCGTCAGATCCGGCATTCCTGCTCCTGTCGTCATGCGGCGCTGGGGGAAGTTGGGGCTTGACATGGGGCGAATCCCACCTTAGACCGTCATGTTAGCGATCACACTCAGGGAACGCCACGAAAACCACGTGATGCGCCGGCCACGGGCGGCCACCAGGCCTCGCCGTCCGGCGCCCGGTTTCCTGTGACGCGAGACCGGCGGCCGCCGACGCCGCACGACGTGCGTGACACGGCCCCCCACCGCAGGAGGACAGCATGCACGGGCCACCCGCCTTCTCGGCAGGCGACGGACGGGCGAAGCGGAGATGAACGGCACGGCCGGAGAGGACGGCACTCTGGTCGTGGACGCGGGCACCGTCGTGCGTCCGGTCACCCGGGTAGGGTCGGGCACCCTGTACGGGCTCTCCGACGCGAGCACCCCGCCGGTGTCGATCATGCGGCCGCTGAGGCTCCACCGGCTCCGGCAGCCGCCGCCGCTGCACCAGCACCGGCCGAACGGCTCTCCGGTCCCGATCGGCGACACGCTGGTCATCGCGGCCAGCGCCGAGGCCATCGGCGCCGCGATCACCGTCGACATGGCCGACAGCTTCGACGGCTTCCCGTACTGCTGGACGAGCTGGGACGACTGGTACGGCCGGATCGACGGGATGATCGCCGCGGCCACGTCCGCGGGAGTCGCCGGCATCGACGCCTGGGAGCCGTGGAACGAGCCGGACTGGACCTGGCCCTCGGAGGCGGGCGTCCCCTTCGAGGAGGGGTGGGTCCGCACCTACCGGCGGATCCGGCGCAGCGCGCCGAACCAGGCGATCATGGGCCCGAGCTTCTCGCGGTGGGACCTCGACTGGATGCGGTCCTTCCTGACCGCCGCCAAGGCGGCCGGCGCCCTGCCTCAGGTGGTGTCCTGGCACGAACTGAACGGGTGGGAGCGGGTCGCCGGCGACGTCCGGGCCTACCGGGCGCTGGAGCGCGAGCTCGGCATCGCGCCGCGGCCCATCTCGATCAACGAGTACGCCGCGACCGGTGAGATCGACGTGCCCGCCAGCGTGAACCACTACGTGGCGCAGTTCGAGCGGGAGGGCGTGCGCGACGCACAGCGGGCGTTCTGGTACGAGCCGGGCACGCTCAACGGGCTGCTGCACGACGGCCGGCCGACGGCGTCGTACTGGATGTACAAGTGGTACGCCGACCAGACCGGGAACATCGTGAAGGTCACCCCGGCCGCCTCCAACGACGGCGTGGCCGCCTACGACGCGGCCGGGCGCACCTTCAGCCTGGTCTTCGCGGGCCGGTCGGGCGACTCCTCGATCCGGGTGGACGGCATCGGCGGCCTGGGCCGCTCGGTCACCGCCACGCTCGAGTCCGTCCCGGGCTCGGGGCGCACGGCGAACGTGGCCGGGGCGACCCGGCTGTGGTCCGGCGCCCGCACCCTCGCCCACGGCGGCGTCACGATCACGATCGCCGGCCAGGACGCCACCGGCGCCTACCGGCTGGTCCTCACCCCGGCGTGAGCCGCCCCCCGAGACCGGTCCGCGCCGAGCGGTACGCGCGAGGCCGCCGGCACCCTCACGGGCGCCGGCGGCCCGCCCGCGCGCTATTCGCGGATCAGGTGGACCATGGCGCTGGCGTAGTCCCCGGGAGCCAGGTCCGGGAACAGGCCGTGGCTCAGCAGCACGGCGCCGTGGTGGATCCGGCCGGTGGCCGCGTCCCGGTAGCGGGCCCCCGGGTCCAGGTCGCGCAGCGGGATGCCCGGCTCCGCGTGGCCGAAGCGACGGGCCCGCCGGAAGGCGAGGAAGGCGACCTGCGCGCCGTCGCGGGCGAGGTACTGCACGGCCGACAGCTCGCCGTCCGGCGGCAGCAGGCGGTACTGGCGGCCGTGCTGCACGATCGGGCGGATCCGCTTGTAGGCCGCGACCAGCTCGGCGGCCCGTGCCAGCTCCGCTTCGCTCCAGTCGGTCAGGGTGCCGCCGACGCCGAGCACGCCGGCCATGGCGACATGGAAGCGGAAGTCGAGCGGGACCTCCCGTCCCGTGTAGGGATTGGGGCTGTCGGTGACCCACGCGCCCATGACGCGCGCCGGGTAGAGCTGGGAGAAGCCGTGCTGGATCTCCAGCCGGTCCAGGGCGTCGGTGTTGTCGGAGGTCCACACCTGGTCCGTACGCCGCAGGATGCCGAGGTCCACCCGGCCGCCGCCGCTGCTGCACGACTCGACCCGAACCTGGGGATGCCCGGCCCGGAGCCGGTCGAGGACGTCGTACAGGGCGTGGACGTGGCCGGTCCACAGCCGCTCGTCCGGACCGGCCTCGGTGAAGGGGCGGTTCATGTCCCACTTCAGGAAGTCGATGTCGTTCTTGGCGAGCAGCTCGTCCAGGGTCCGGTACAGCCAGTCGGCGACCTGCGGCCTGCTGAGGTCGAGCACGAGCTGGTTGCGGTGCTCGGTCCGGGTGCGGTGCGGCCGGTGGACGACCCAGTCGGGGTGGGCGCGGTACAGGTCGCTGTCGGGGTTGACCATCTCCGGCTCCACCCACAGGCCGAACCGCATGCCGAGCTCGTGCACCCGGTCGATCAGCGGAGCGAGCCCGTCGGGGAAGCGGCGCGGGTTGGGACGCCAGTCGCCGAGCCCGGCGGCGTCGTGGGTGCGGGCGCCGAACCAGCCGTCGTCCATCACGAACAGCTCCACGCCCATGCGGGCGGCCAGTTCGGCGAGCCGGGTCTGGCCTTCCAGCGAGACCTCGAAGCCCGTGGCCTCCCAGGAGTTGTAGAGCACGGGCCGGGTCTCGCCCGGATGCGGCAGGACGTGCCGGAGCTGGTAGTCGTGCCACGCGCGGCCGGCGGCGCCGAAGCCGCCCTCGGCGTACAGGCCCGCGCACACCGGCGTGACCAGCTCCTCGCCGGTCCCGAGCTCGAAGGTCACCGGGTCGTGGCCCGCGCCGGCCGACAGCGTCACCCGCTCGGCCGGCAGCCGCTGGGCGGTCAGCCGCCAGCTCCCGCTCCAGGCCAGCGCGCAGGAGTAGACGGCGGCGTGCTCCTCGCCCGCCGTGCCGTCGTCGACCATCGCCCAGGGATTGGCCTGGTGGCTGGTCACCCCTCGTCGGCTGGTCAGCACGGTCTCGCCGTACGGCAGGCCGGCCCGGTGCAGGCGGGTCTCCGCGCCCCACTGGCCGCGCACGGAGCTGAGCCGGTAGTCGTTGAGGCGGGGGAGCACCCAGGTGGCCGAGTCGGCCCGCACGACGGTGACCGGCTCGCCCGCGTTGCGCACGACCAGGTGGCGTTCGATGACGTCGCTGTCGTCGTACAGGCGGTAGTGGCACTCGACGGCGAGCGGGTAGTGACGGTCGGCGTACGCCAGCACCAGCTCACGATCGGTGCGGTGGTGTCCGGTGTGGACGAGCTCCAGGTCGCGCGTGCCGTCGGCGAATCGCACCCGCAGGCCCGCGTCCCCGTAGCTCAGGCCGCCGGCCGCGGCCAGGTCGCAGGTGCCCTCGGCGGAGTCCTCCACAGGGCGGTACGGCGGCTCGGGCGGCAGCAGCGAGGCCGCCTGCTCGGCGGTGAGCCGGCGTCCCCAGTGCAGCACCCGCGGTCTGTCGGCGTCGTCGAGACGCACGACATAGGAGCAGGACGGTCCAGACAGCACCCACAGGCGTCGTTCGGCATCGTGGTGGATCATCTCGGCCTTTCGATGACGTTCCTCGCGCGTTCCGCGGATCAGGCGGGCGCGGGGCCGCTGCTTTCGCGGACGATGAGCTCGGGCTCGCTCCACGCGGGAACGGCGAGGGCGGTCCGCGGCGCCAGCCGGTGGTGCAGCAGGGCGAAGCAGGCGCGGCCGAGTGCCTCGAAGTCGAGCCGGACGGTGGTGAGCGAAGGGTTGAGGTAGGCCGAGGGCGGGGAGTCGTCGAAGCCGACGACGCTGAGGTCGCCGGGGATGTCGCGGCCGGCCTCGCGCGCGGCGCGCATGACGCCGAGGGCGAGATCGTCGTTGCCGCACAGGATCGCGGTCACCGAACGGTCGGTCAGCAGCGAGCGCACCGCGAGGAAGCCCGAGCGCGGGGTCCAGCCGCCCTGCAGCGGCTCGGGAAGGGGACGCCCCGCGCCACGCAGGGCGTCCTGCCAGCCGCGGGTGCGCTGGGGGAGCGGGCTGGTGGAGGAGGGGATGGCCACGTAGTGGACGCATCGGTGCCCGAGGCCGAGCAGGTAGCGGGTGGCGTGCGCGGCCGCCGCCCGGTCGTCCAGCCAGACCTGCCAGGGGCCGCCGGCGTCGTCGATGTCATCGGCGTTGTTGGAGTCGTCGTCGGCGCGGCGTTCGACGGCGGCGGCCACCGGGACGTCCGGCGGCAGCGCGTGGAGCGCGCGCCGGCCGGCGTCGTCGAAGGCGATGACCATGACCGGCTCGCCGGGCCGGCTCAGCCGCAGGGCGATGTCGCTCTGGGGGGAGTCGCGGTCGAGCACGCTGATGCCCACCGAGAAGCCGGCCGTCCTGGCCGCCTCCTCCATGCCGCGCAGCGTGGCGGCGGCGCCGTAAAGGGCGGTGTCGGAGGTCAGCACGGTGACCGAGCGGACCGGCCCGCCGGCCAGCGCCTGGGCCAGCCGGTTGGGCCGGTAGCCGAGTTCGGCGATGACCTGCTGGACCTTGGCGCGGGTCTCCTCACTGACCCGGGTCTTGCCGTTGATGACCCGGGAGACGGTCTGCTGGGAGACACCGGCCGCCCTGGCGACGTCCCAGATGCTCGCGGACCGGCCGCGAGGAGCGTCCCGCGCTGGCATGTGACCGGTAACCCCCATGGGCCGAAGCCTACTTGATGGCCGTGTCGGCCCCGGTGGCGATTCGCTCCGGCACGGCCGGGCGACGTCATCCGGCCGAGTCTGGAAATAGCGCGTGAGTGAGTGAACACCCCGCTTTCATAATCAATCACTTACAGCCCTGTTGGTCGGTGATTCGGAGGCATTCGAGGGCGTGGGCGGAGAGGTGAGGAAAGGAAGTGATGGTGAGAGGTGTCCGGGGGTGGAGTGGGGGAGAAAACAGTTTCAGGCGAGCGCGGCGGGCGGGTGTGCTCAGTGGGCTCGCTCGCCTGGCCCGGTGAGTGGGGAATTACGGGGCAGGGGCGTTCATTAAAAGGGGGAAATATGGCCAAGTGGGCAAATGTGGTCCGCTTTGTTGTGATGGGTGGGGCGATCACCGGTGCGGTCATGGGCGTGGCCCCGCCGGTCGGCGCCGCGTCATCGCAGAGCTCCGTCGCGGGGCGCCTCGGGAGCGATCGCGAGGCCGGCCGGAGACCGGGGCCGCTGGTCACCCCGGCGGTGGCGCGCGATGACCAAGTCGTCGGGGAGATGCAGGCGTACCTGGAGGGCCTGACCGCGAAGCGGCAGTTCACCGGCTCGGCGCTGGTCGTGCGAGATGGCGAGGTGATGGTGCGTTTCGCCGCCGGCGAGGCCGACGAGGAACAGCACATCCCGAACGTGCCGGGTACGGTCTTCCGCATCGCCTCGGTCACCAAGCAGTTCACCTCGATGATCGTGCTGAAGCTGCGCAATCAGGGGCTGCTCGGTCTCGACGACCATGTCTGCCCCTACCTCATCCCGGAATACATCAATGCCTGCCCGAAGGCGTGGCGGCGCATCACGATCCGCGAGATCCTCACCCACACCTCCGGCATCCCCGACATCCAGCTGCTGCCGGACTTCTATGCCAAGCTCTCGGAGCCGACCACGACCAGAAGACTCATCAAGCGGTTCCTGCACGAGCCTTTGGACTTCAAGCCCGGCACGAGCTGGGAGTACAGCAATTCCGGCTACATCCTGGCCGGGGCGATCATCCAGAACGTGACCGGCGAGCCGTACGGCACCGTCCTGCGCGACCAGGTCACCGCCCCGCTGAAACTCCGCGACACCGGGTACAGCAGGGGAAATCCGCCCGGCGGATACGCCAAGGGCTACTTCACGCTCGGCTCGCCGGCCCCGCCGATCAGCGGCTCTGAGGCGTTCTCCGCGACAGGCATCTACTCCACCGTCGACGACCTGGTCCGCTGGGACAGGGCGTTCGGCGCGTACAAGATCGCGCCGCCCGCCACCGTCAGGCAGGCTTTCACGCCCCAGGCGCGGTGCCCCGCCGACGGCTGCCTCAACCTGCCGTCGAGCGCGTACGCCTTCGGCTGGCTCGTCGACCGGCTGGAGGGGCACCGGCTCCGGTACCACCCGGGTCTGCTCCAGGGTTACGCGGCGAGCAACATGTACCTGCCCGATGACGACATCGCGGTGGTCGTGCTCAGCAACGTGCAGGACACCGACACCAACGGCATCGCCCGCCATCTCGCCACGATGGCCCTCACGCCCACGGAGTGCGACTGAGCGCGGCCACGCCTTCGGAGCGCGCCCGCCGGAGCCCGACGCGGCGGGCGCGCTCCGGCGTTTCCGCTCAGCGGCGGGTGCGGCGGGCGGTGCCGAAGATGGACCTGGTGATCTCGCGGCCGAGGGCGGAGGCGGCCGAGCGGGCCATTGAGCGGAACTCCTTGGACTCCAGCACGTTCTCGAAGACCGACCGCCGCTCCCGCTCCTTGTCCGGCTCGCGCGGGGCCTCGGGGCCGGACGGCGCCGCGGTCCCGGCGTCCAGCTTCGCCGACAGGATCTCGTAGGCCGACCGGCGGTCGAGCGCCGTGCCGTACTTCTCCCGGAGCGGCGAGGCGGCGATGACCCGCTGGACCACCTCCGGGCTCGACGGCGCCATGAGGGTCTCGGGGGCGCGCAGGCGCGTCCAGGCCACGGGGGTCGGCGCGCCGGTCTCCGACAGCACCGTGACGACGGCCTCGCCGATGCCGAGCCCGGTGAGCAGCCGTTCCAGGTCGTAGGAGGAGGCGGGGAAGGTCGACACGGTGGCCTTGAGCGCCTTGGCGTCCTGCGGGGTGAAGGCGCGCAGGGCGTGCTGCACCCGCGCGCCGAGCTGGCCCAGCACGTCGCCCGGGACGTCCTGCGGCGACTGGGTCACGAAGAACACTCCCACGCCCTTGGACCGGATCAGCCGCACCGTCTGGGTGATCGACCGCAGGAACGCCTTGGACGCGCCGTCGAACAGCAGGTGCGCCTCGTCGAAGAAGAACACCAGCTTCGGCCGGTCGACGTCGCCCACCTCGGGGAGCACGTGGAACAGGTCGGCGAGCAACCACATCAGGAAGGTGGAGAACAACTGCGGCCGGTCCTGCACGGCGGGCAGTTCGAGCACCGAGACCACCCCGTGGCCGTCCCCCGTCACCCGGAGCAGGTCGCGCACGTCGAACTCCGGCTCGCCGAAGAACGCCTCGGCCCCCTGCGCCTCGAAGTTGGTCAGCGCGCGCAGGATGACGCCCGCCGTCGTCGCCGACAGCCCGCCGATCCCGCTCAACGCCTCCGGAGTGGCGGTCAGGTACCGGATGACCGCGATCAGGTCCTTGAGGTCCAGCAGGGGCATGCCGTTCTTGTCGGCGAAGTAGAAGATCAGCCCGAGGGACGACTCCTGCGTCTCGTTGAGGCCGAGGACCTTGGCGAGCAGGGTCGGCCCGAAGGCCGTCATGGTGCCGCGGATCGGCACACCGCAGCCCAGGCCGCCCAGCGAGAGGAACTCCACCGGACACGCCGCCGGCCGCCAACTCTGCCCCACCTCGGCGGCACGCGCGGTGAGGCGCCCGGAGGCCGTGCCCGGCGAGGCCAGCCCCGACAGGTCGCCCTTGACGTCGGCGAGGAAGACCGGAACCCCCTGGGCCGAAAGCTGCTCCGCCATGAGCTGGAGCGTTTTGGTCTTCCCCGTTCCCGTGGCCCCGGCCACCAGTCCGTGCCGGTTCAGCATGCTCAGGGAGATCCGGATGCGCTCGGAGGCGTCGGCGGCGCCGTCCTCGCGCACCAGGGCCCCGAGTTCCAGTGCCGGTCCCTGAAGGTCGTACCCCTTCATCAGACCCCCCCGATCACTTTCCGCCGCCCGGGCGACCCGCCGGGCAGCTCCCCACCATGGTGGTACCCATCCCTGGGGCCCGCGTTCGCCTGAGCACGGCATGGCCGCGATCGGCCGGTGATCGGGCCGCGGCGGCCGCGGGCGTGGGCGTCCGGCCCGCGTCGGTGTCCTCGCCTCCCCGCAGGGCGGACGCAGGGCGCGCGGTGATCGTCCGGCGGGTGACAAACGCATGACGGCGCCGGTTCGGGCGGTGTTATGCGCCGATCTGTAGAACCGGCGCATGTCGACCACCGAACTTCTCCGGCGGGAGTGGGCCGCGTTCCGCCGCCCCGGCCGCCTGATCGCCTTGGCCGCCGCGGCGCTCGCCGTCATCGCGCTGGCCCTGCTGTCCGCCTCCGGTGTCCAGGTCTCCTGCGCGGGCCCCTGCCCGGCCGTTCCCATCGCCCGCGACGGTTCCCTCGTCGCCGACCGGCTATGGTTCCTGCACCGCGACCTGGGCCGCGAGGGCGCCATCACGGTGCGGATGACGTCGATGACCGGGACGATCACCTATCCGCCGCCGGACCACGACCAGATCGTGCCCGGTCTGGTGCCGTGGGCCAAGGCCGGGATCATCGTCAAGGACGGCCTGCGGCAGGGCTCGCCGTACGCGGCGCTGCTGATGACGGGGAGCCACGGCGTGCGCTTCCAGTACGACTACGAGCACGACGTCGCCGGCGGCGCCGGCGGCGTGTCGGAGCGGTCGCCGCGCTGGCTGCGCCTGACACGCTCGGGCGACACCATAAGCGGCGCCGAGTCCGCGGACGGCACGAAGTGGCGCACCGTCGCGACGGCGAGGCTCGACGGGCTGCCGGACACCGTGCAGGTCGGGCTGTTCGCCACCTCGCCGGGCGACCTCACGCTGCGCCCGGTGGGCCTCGGCGGCGCGGTCGAGGAGGTCCGCTTCACCCAGGCCGTCGGCGTCTTCGACCACGTCGCCGTCCAGGGCGGCGCCCCCGGCGCCTGGCACAGCGACGCCGTCGGCGGGATGAACCACACCGACTG
Organism: Sphaerisporangium rhizosphaerae; assembly: GCF_042665155.1. Taxonomy (NCBI): domain Bacteria; kingdom Bacillati; phylum Actinomycetota; class Actinomycetes; order Streptosporangiales; family Streptosporangiaceae; genus Sphaerisporangium; species Sphaerisporangium rhizosphaerae. The sequence goes on from NZ_JBHTCG010000007.1 coordinate 12,230, forward strand.
GGAGAAGTACCACAACGCATCCGGAGCGGTGGAGAAGGATGGCGTCATCACGGTCGCCGGCACCGGCGACATAGGGCCGGCGAGGGAGGATGGGGCGCCTATGTCCGTCCTGTCCGGCCTGGTCGTCGCACTGATCATCGTGCTGGTGGTCGCGGCGCGCTTCGGCGCCCGCACGGGCCGCGAGGTGGTCTCCCGGCGGGTGCGCGCCGCCCGGGCGGCCGTCGCGGCGGCGGCCGCCTTCCTCACCGGCCTGGTCGGCGTCGGCGTCGCCTTCCCGGCGGGCACGGCGATCCTGCGGGGCAAAGGCGTCCCGGTGCCGGTGCCGACGGACACCGGCATCCAGGTGATCGCCGGCCTCGCCGCGGTGCTCGCGCTGTGCGCCGTGCTCGCGTACGGGCTCGGGGTGTGGCTGCGCCGCGGCTGGGCGGCGATCGTGATCGGGCTGTCGCTGGTCGCGCTGCCCTACGCCGTCACGGCGGTCCCGCTGCTGCCCGACGCGGTCGCGGAGTGGCTGCTGCGACTCACCCCGGCCGCGGCGTTCGCCGTGCAGCAGACGGTGGCGGAGCATCCGCAGGTGACCGCGCACTACGCGCCGTCGGCCGGGTACTACCCGCTCCCGTGGTGGGCCGGGCTCGCCGTGCTGGTGGCCTACACGGTGATCGCAATGCGGGCGGCCCTAGGCGGGAGACCGGCAGGGGACACCGGCCAGCGATAGCGGACGGCGCCGAGCGGTCGCCCCGGCGCGCCACTCCGCACCCGGGGACGGTGCGGAGTGGCCGCCCCCCCCGCTCCTGCGTCGGCGGTGTGGAGGTACGGCCCCCGCGCGTCACGCCTCGCGTCAGCGGTGGACGGCGTCCGAGGGCTCCTCCTCGGCCAGGAAGCCGCCGGACTGGTGGTGCCACAGGCTGGCGTACGGCCCCTGGGCCTGGAGGAGCTCGCGGTGGTCGCCCTGTTCCACCACGCGGCCCTGGTCCAGGACGACGAGGCGGTCCATGCGGACCACGGTGCTCAGCCGGTGGGCGACCACCAGGGCGGTGCGGTCGCGCATGAGGTCCCACAGGGCCTCCTGGACGAGGATCTCGCTCTCGGAGTCCAGCGCGCTGGTGGCCTCGTCCAGCAGCAGGATCGGCGCGTCGCGCAATATCGCGCGGGCGAGCGCGACGCGCTGCCGCTGGCCGCCGGAGAGCTTGACGCCGCGCTCGCCGACCAGGGTGTCGAAGCCGTCCGGCAGGGCCTCGGCGAACTCCGTGACGTGCGCCGCCCGCGCGGCCCGCTGGATCTCGCTCTCGGTGGCGTCCGGCCGGGCGAAGGCGATGTTGTCGCGCAGCGACCGGTGGAACATCGCGGGCTCCTGCGGGACATAGGCGATCAGGCCGCGCAGGTCGGCCTGGCGAAGCAGGCTGATGTCCTGGCCGCCGATCAGGATGCGGCCGCCCTCGATGTCCACCAGGCGGAGCAGCAGCCGGGTGAGCGTGGTCTTGCCGCCGCCTGAGCGGCCGACCAGGCCGATCTTGGTGCCGCTGGGGATGTGCAGGTCAAGGCCGTCGAACAGCAGCGGATTGCCGGCGTGGGCGAACACCACCCGCTCGAACCGGACACTGGCGTCGGCCGGGCGCAGAGGCTGCGGGTCGTCGGGGTCGACCACGCCCGGCGGCGTGAGCAGGAGCTCGGTGAACTGGGCGGACTCGGTGAGCACGCTCTCCATGCGCCGGTAGATCTGGTTGAACTCGAACATGAGACTGATGGAGTTGGAGTAGTAGCTGAAGGTCACCACGACCGCCTCCACGCCCAGGCCGCCGCGCAGGGCGACGGCGAGGAGCAGGCCGACGGTGCTGGTGAGCACCGACAGCGGCGCCACGACGGTGTCCACCCGCAGGTTGCCGTAGTCCCAGGAACGGAGCGACAGCTTGCGCTGCTCGGCGACCCGGGCCCGGTGCTCCGCGGCCTCGCGGCGCTCGGCGGCGAACGCGCGGACGGTCTCCATGTTGGCCAGCACGTCGGCGACGTGCCCGGACACCCGCACCTTGGCGGCCTCGCGCTGGTCCACCAATCTCTGGCGACGGCCGATGAGCGGGGCGACGACGAAGCCGGTGAAGAGGATGAGGCCGAGCAGCACGAAGACCAGCAGGGGGTGGTACCGCCACAGCACCACCGAGGCGAACGCCAGCGGCACCACCTTGGCGACGATCGAGAAGGCCAGAGTGTCGGCGAAGCCCTCGAACCCGCCGGAGAAGCTCAGCACCCGTTTGGTGAGCGAGCCGGCGAAGTTGTCGTGGAAGAACGTGGAGTCCTTGGCCAGCAGCTCGTCCATGCCGATCACGCCGAGCCGCTCGATGCCCCGGGCGTCGGTGCGGTTCAGGAAGTGCAGGCCCACCCGCCACAGCACCTCGCCCAGCAGGAGCAGCGCGCCGAAGCCGAGCACGTACGGCACGAGCACGCCGATGGTGCCGTCCCCGCCGCCCTCGGCCAGGCGTCCCACGATGCCGGCCACCGCGAGCGGCGCCAGGTAGAACAGGCTCACGTTGCCCAGTGCCGGCAGGACCAACGCGGGGACCGCGATCTTCCACTGAGTCGTCAACTGCCCGCTGTAGTACCGAAGCACCAGCAGAACGGCCGACCTTCGGGTGGACGGTTCTTCTCCGGGGGATTTGAACGCTCCGAGCACAGCCGCCAGCCCTTCTGAATACGCACCGCCTGAGGCCATGCTGACGCAGGATGGGCGGCCGGGGCGAACGAATTTTCCCGGATCGGCGGCCGGGAAGAAGGAAGATGCCCAGTTCATGGCGGTGTGTGAGCGAGTGGCGGTCCCGCCGGATCGGGCGTGAATTATTGGCCTATATGGATTTATGTGGGCGGCCCCTGTGGCCGGCCCGGCTTGACAGGGCGGGCTTGACAGGGCCGGCCGGCAAAGGGTTCGCGTGGCGCCCGGCGAGGCAGGAGGGGTGAGGCCCCCGCCTGGACCGCCCGGACCGCTCGGGACCGCCCGGAGCCTTCCGGCGAACATCCGTCGGTGGTCGATACGGCCGGTCGGTCAGAGCCGGTCACGTGACCGCCGCGACCTCATCGCCTTCCATGTGGTCCGCCCACGCGGGCCGCCCGAGAGCAGGCCCCGCCGTCCGGGCCCTGCCTCGCGGAACGGGGCCCGAAGATCCACCTACGAGTCCCGGGCGCCGTGAAACTCATTTCATAACTCCGGTGAAACCTTGACGTAACTGACGGCGCCGGTTCATAGTGAGCCGGTCACCCCCATATGCACCACATCTCCGGAGGCCGTATAACCCGCAGGGATGTTAGCGCTAACAAACACCCTCCATTCTATCCCTGTCGCGATGCCGCAGGTCAACGGGCATATCGTCCCGCGTATAGTCCCGCGGTGACCGCTCACGCCTTTCGGCCGGTGTCTCTTGCCCGAAATCTCCGGCATTCGCGGCCCAAGGAAACGCAGAGGTACCAACATGGTCGTCCGGTCCGGATTCCGGCATCTCAAAAAGGCCCTGCTGTCCGCGGGCGCGGTGGTCGCGCTCGCCGCCGGCCTGCTGTCCGGCGTCTCCGCGCCGTCGCAGGCCGCCACCTCGCAGGCGTGTGACATCTACGCCGCGGGCGGCACGCCGTGCGTCGCCGCGCACAGCACCACCCGCGCCCTGTACGGCGCCTACAACGGCCCGCTGTACCAGGTGCGCCGCACGTCCGACAACGCCACCCGGGACATCGGCGTGCTCAGCGCGGGCGGGGTCGCCGACGCCGCCGCGCAGGATTCGTTCTGCGCCAATGCGACGTGTCTCATCAGCGTCATCTACGACCAGTCTGGTCGTAACAACCGGCTGACCCAGGCGCCTCCCGGCGGGTTCTCCGGCCCGGCCGCCGGCGGGTACGACAACCTGGCCAACGCCACCGCCGCGCCGGTCACGGTGGGCGGGCACAAGGCCTACGGCGTGTACGTGGCCCCGGGCACCGGCTACCGCAACAACAACACCAACGGTGTGGCCAAGGGGGACCAGCCGGAGGGGATGTACGCGATCTTCGATGGGACGCACTACAACGGGGGTTGCTGTTTCGACTACGGCAACGCCGAGACCAACAGCCGCGACAACGGCAACGGCACGATGGAGGCCATCTACTTCGGCAACATCAAGGTGTGGGGCTACGGCGCGGGCAACGGGCCGTGGATCATGGCCGACCTGGAGAACGGCCTGTTCTCCGGAGTGAACCAGCACTACAACGCCAATGACCCCAGCATCAGCCACCGGTTCCTGACGGCGATCGTCAAGGGCGAGCCGAACCACTGGGCCATCCGCGGCGGCAACGCCCAGTCGGGAAGCCTTGGCACCTTCTACAACGGGGTGCGGCCCAACGTGTCGGGGTACAACCCGATGAAGAAGGAAGGGGCCATCATCCTGGGCATCGGCGGCGACAACAGCGTCGGCGCCCGCGGCACCTTCTACGAGGGCGTGATGACCTCCGGCTATCCCTCCGACGCCACCGAGAACGCCGTCCAGGCGAGCATCGTCGCGGCCGGGTACTCGACCTCCGGCGGCGGCACCCCGGGCGGAACGCTCACCCCCGGCTCGTCGATCTCGCTGCGCGCGACGACCTCCGGCTACACCGACCGCTACATCCGCCACCAGAACGACCAGGTCGTCACCTCGGTGATCAACTCTTCCAGCTCGTCTCTGGACAAGAGCGACGCCACCTGGATCGTGCGGGCCGGCCTGGCCAGTGGCTCGTGCGTGTCGTTCGAGTCCAGGAACTACCCCGGTGACTTCCTGCGGCACTACAACTACCAGCTCTACCGTCAGCACAACGACGGCGGCTCGCAGTTCGCCGCCGACGCCACCTTCTGCCCGCAGACCGGAAAGAGCGGCCAGGGCACGTCCTTCGCCTCCTACAACTACTCCACCCGCTTCCTGCGCCATTACAACAACACCGTCTACATCGCCAGCAACGGCGGCTCCAACACCTTCGACAACGCCACGGCATGGGCCGCCGACGTGAGCTGGAGCGTCGACCAGCCCTGGGGATAGACCCCGGCGCGCCCGAGCGGAGCCGTCCCGTCGCACGGGGACGGCTCCGCGTCTTGGGGAGGGAAAGCGCTCCGGGCCGGAGCGACACCGCACCGGCCCAGGTCCTGCGATGGTGCCGGTTCTGCGATGGTGCCGGTCAGGGCTTCTTGGCGGACGGCTCCTCGCTCGGCTTCCGTCCCGGGTCCACCGGCTTGTCGTCCGGCTTGCCGGGGTCGCCGGGCTTGCGGGTCGGATCGCCGGGCTTGCCGGTCGGCTTGTCGGCCGGGTCGGAGTCGGGCTTCTTCTCCACCTGGTCGGCGGGCGGTGCCGTGACCGTCACGGGGGTGCCGAAGTCGCCGAAGTCGATGACGTCACGCTGGCCGTTGTCGCTGAAGGTGACCTCCAGTCGCCGGACCCGTCCCTGGTCGTCCACCTCCACCGAGCCGGTGGCGTCGAACGACTCCTTGGAAGCGTCGGCGGGGCCGGTCCACTTCTGGTCCTTCAGCGAGAAGGTGAACCGCCGGCCGGTCCAGCCGGTTCCCGAGGCGGTGCCGTCCTCGTGGACGTCGGTGGCCGACCGGAGCTTCTGCAGGGCGGCCTGGGGGTCCTGGGGGGCGAGCTTGACCAGGGCGGTGGCCGCCGGCGCGCCCTTCTCCAGCCCCTGGTTGCGCGGGTAGAGGTGCCATTTCGCCGCGCCGGCCTCCCTGACGTACATCCGGTCGCCGATGAAGATGGTGTCGGTCCCGCCGCCACTTGTCCCGTTGACGACGCCGACGCGCCGGACGGGGTCGAAGGCGCCGTCGAACGCCTTGGCGCCGGAATCGCCGTGGATGCGGTAGCTCTCCTTGCTGGTGTTGTCCACCGCGGCGGCCACCTGGGCCTGTGCCGAGGGCTGGCCGCCGAGCAGCACCAGCACGGTCGTGCCGACCGTGGCGGCGACACCGGCCGTGGCGATCACCGGCACCAGGGACCGGACCCGCCGGGGTGCGCGGGTCGTCACCGGCATGAGGTCGATGCCCGCGGGCCGATCCTCGGTCGCCCTGACGAGCAGGGTGCGGAGTTCACTCTCGTTCATGGAAGGCTCCTGTCGTTGGTGGTTCACCGGACTCCACTCCCTTCTTGCTCGGGTTGGTTGACAGCCGTCTCAGGTGAGATCAGCAGGCGCATCGCTCGCAGGCCGCGATGCGTGTGGGACTTGACCGTGCCCGTGGAGCAGCCCATCAGGTCGGCGACCTCCGCTTCGGGCAGGTCGACGAAGAAGCGCAGCACCAGTGCCGTGCGCTGCCTGACGGGCAGCTTCGCCAGCGCCTTGCGGACGTCCTCGGCCACCGCCCGGGCGTCCGCCACATCGCCCGAGCCGGCCGCTTCCGGCAGGTCGGGACGGGGGACCTCTCGCCGCCACCGGGCGCGCCACCACGAGCGGTGGGTGTTGACCAGGATGCGGCGCAGGTAGGCGTCGGGCTCACTGCTGGTGTCCAGCCGGTCCCATACCCGGTACAACTTGCCGAGGCAGGACTGCACCAGATCCTCGGCGGTGTGCCAGTCCCCGGTGAGCAGGACGGCCGTTCTCAGGTGATGGTCTCCCCGGCGCCGTACGAAATCCGCGAAATCGGCATCCACCCGGTCTCCTCTCGTCGCTGAAAGCCACCCCTGACACGCCCCGGGCGCCACCCCTGGTTGACCGGGATCACCCGGAATCTTCGGCGGCCTCAGGCGCGCGGAGGAGCGGGGGAGCGCGAGAGCGGCGTACCGGAGGACATGTACGCCGGAGGCCGGTCGGCTCTGTTCTCCGGGTGTCCGGTGCCGCCTCGGCGCGGCGGGGCCGTCCGGGTGGCGCGCCCCGCCGGGTGGAGGCGGGGTCAGCCGGTGACCGGGATGAGGGCGTTCGTCGCTCCCACCAGCGGCAGCGTGACCGTGCTCCTGGTGGTGTCGAGGGTCAGGGTCGCGCCGGGGGCGGGACGGATGGTGTGGTCGTGGTCGCTGGACAGCAGCACCAGGCCGATCCGGTGGCCGGCCGGGAACACATAGTCGTGCGGCTGCATGTCGAAGCGCAGGCGGTACGGGGTGCCGGGCTTGACCGGGTCGGACCTCCAGAGCGACCTGCGGTTCTGCGGGTCGGCCCAGCCCCGGGTGATGATCTTCGCCTTGCCGCTCGGGTCGTGGTCGGCCAGCAGCGCCGTGAGGTTGGCGGCGGGCCGGCCGAAGGACATCCGCAGCGACAGCTCCGGGGTGCCGCTGAGCCGCACCGCGCCGGCCAGCGGGCCGGACCTGTAGGCCAGGCGGTTCGCGGAGGCCGCCGCGTCGGCCAGGGCCTGCGCCGGCTGTGACGCGTCGTCGACGAAGGTCTCGGTCACCGGCGCGCCGTGGCGGGTCCGGCCAGAGGTGAGCACGCCGGCGGCCCCGCCGATGCCCGGCGCCAGGCGCAGGCGGACGCCGGCCGCGGCCGGGTCGGGCCACTCGGCGTACCGCACGAGGCCGCGGTCCTCACGCTGGACCAGCGCCCGCGGGTCGTTCTCCACGCCGTTGCGGTGGTCCCACAGGTAGCGGGTAAACCAGCGGTTCAGCACGTCGAGGCCGGGGGAGCCGCCGTGGCCGCCCTGGTGCAGGTAGATCTTGTGCGGCACGTGACGCGCCTTGAGCGCCTCGTACCACCGCGCGGCCTGCTTGGTCCTGACGTTCCCGTCGTTGAGCCCGTGCGCGACCAGGACGGCGGCATGGACGCGGCGGACGTCGTTCACGTAGTCGCGCTCGTCCCAGAAGCGGTTGTAGTCGCCGGTCACCCGGTCCTGCGCCTTCGCGAGCCCGTCGATGACGCTCCGGCAGACCGCCCGGTCGGCGCGGGTGTAGACGTACTCGGCGAGCACGTCGGTGTCCTCCCCCTGGTAGCCGCCGGGGGCGACGACGGCGCCGTTGGCGCGGTAGTAGTCGTACCAGCTCGAGATCGCCGAGATCGGCACGATGGCCTCCAGCCCCTTGACGCCCGTGCTCGCGACGGCGTTGGGCAGGGTGCCGTTGTAGGAGGTGCCGATCATGCCGACCCTGCCGGTGGTCCAGGTGGCCCGCACCTGCGCGCCCGTGGCGTCGTAGGCCTTCGCCCGGCCGTTGAGCCAGTCGACGACGGAGGCGGCGCCCATGGTCTCGTCGCGGCCGCCGATGGTCGGGCACCCGTCGGATCTGCCGCTGCCCAGCGACTCGGCGTGGACGACGGCGAAACCGCGCGGCAGCCAGTTGGCCTCGTGGCTGGTGCTGATGGCCGGTCCGGGGCCGGTGCCGTCGATGCTCCCGGCGTTCCCGGCCCCGTCGGCGTCGGCGGCGGCCGGCCGCTCGTCGGTCCGCGGGTCCAGCACCTGGCCGTCCCGGTCGCCCTGGCCTGGGCGCCGTGCCTCGTACAGCTCGTGGTCGACGTCGTGGTCGCCGATCGGGTTGCCGCCGGCGTAGTACGGGCTGGCCTCGTACACGACGGGCGACCTCAGCCCGGCGGTCTCGGTCTCCCGGAGCCGGGTGACCTCGGCGTGCACCCGGTCCCTGCGCCCGTCGCCGTCGCCGTCGACCGTCGTCTCGACCCACACCTCCTGACGGATCCAGTCGTCGGGGTCGGCGGAGAACACCGGCTGGGCGAGGCCGTCCTGGAAGACCGGCCCGACGGCGGCGTCCGGGGACGCGGCGGCCGGGTCGACGACGACCCCCGCGAGGGTCGTGGCGACGGCGAGGCCGAGCGCCGCGGCGCCGCGGCGTGCCGGTGCGGGACGACGGACGCCGGTCGGTGCCACAGGGCCTGTCACCGGGCAGGGCATTGACATCGGCGAACCTTCCGTGACGCTGAGAGGTCCGAGACCGCGGCCGCGGTGCCGAACGGAGTTCAAGGACCACGAAGGCGGCCCGCTCGATGTTATGGGGACGAAGTTCCGAATGTCGCTAGATGTGCTCTATTTCTCTATTGTGGTATTTGCGGGGCACGTAGGGCTTTTGACGAATTAGTGGTGTCTGTCGTTAGTGCTGGTCGGCGGTCCGGGGCGCCGCCGGTCGGCTCGATGTCACCTTCCGGTCAGCGCTCCGGCGCGCATACTGTCGTAATGTCCCCCACACCAGCCTCCCCCGACCCATCCGTCCTCCCCGCCGGTTCACCGTTCCGCCCCTCCCGCCGGGCGGTGCTGGCCGGCGCCGGAGGCGCTCTGGCCGCCACGCTGGTCCCCGCCCTTCCCGCGCGCGCCGAGACCACGGGCGACGGCCGCGACGGCCGCACCCCGGTCGCGTCCGGCACCGACTTCGCCGTCGCCGTCTCACCCGACGGTCGCACGCTCGCCCTGGACATGCTCGGCGTCCTTTGGGTCTGCTCGGCCTCCGGCGGCACCGCGCGCCGGCTCACCAGCGACCTGTACGACATCGCCCAGCCCGACTGGTCGCCCGACGGGTCCACCATCGTGTTCCAGTCCTACCGCGACGCCGTCTTCGACCTGTGGACGATCCGCCCCGACGGGTCGGCGATCAGGCGGCTCACCACCGGGCCCTTCGACCACCGCGAGCCCCGCCACAGCCCGGACGGGCGCACCATCGCCTACTCCAGCGACGCCGGCGGCGGCTACGGCGTCCACCTGCTCGACGTCGCCACCGGCGCGACGCGCGTCCTGGCCGACACCTCCGCCGAGGAGTACGAACCGGCCTGGTCGCCCGACGGGAGCCGCGTCGCGTTCGTCGTCGCCGACACCAGGATCGACGTCGTGGAGGTGGCCACCGGCGCCCGCCGCACCGCGGTCACCGTCCCGGCCGGCCAGGTCGTCCACCAGCCGTCCTTCCTGCCGAACGGGACCGACATCGCCTACCACCTGTTCCACGACGGGGTCAACGAACTGGCCTGCACCGCGGGCACGCTCGTCTCCGGCGAGGAGGTCTTCCCGTTCAGAGCCCGGTTCCTGCGGGACGGGCGCTACTACTACACCTCCGGCGGCGCCGTCCGCACCCGCCGCCTCGGCTCGGCGTCCGCCGGCACGGTCGGCTTCACCGCCGCGCTGACCACGACGACCCCGAAGTACCGCAAGAGCGTCCGCGTGTTCGACGCGCCCGGGAGGTTCCCGGTCGCCGGCATCGGCAGCCCGGCGGTGTCCCCCGACGGCACCGCCATCGCCTTCCGCGCGCTCAACGACATCTACCTGACGCGCGCCGGAGGCAGGCCGTCCCCGCTGTTCGGCGACCGGTGGTGGAAGGCCGACCCCGACTTCTCCCCGGACGGGCGGCGGCTGGCGTTCGTCACCGACCGCACCGGCACGCTCAACATCTGGGTCCGCGACCTCGCGACCGGCGCCGACACGCAGCTCACCCACCTGTCGGACTCGGCCGCCCTGTCGGTCCGGTGGTCACCGGACGGCAAGGAGATCGCCTACCTGGACCAGGACGGCGCCCTGTGGGTCCTGGACGTCGCCGCCGGGGAGGTCCAGAAGGTCTTCGACGCGACCTTCGAGCCGGGCCGGCCGACCTGGTCGCCCGATGGCAGGACGATCGCGCTGGCGGCGGTCGTGCCGTACTCGCGGCGCTACCGCGAGGGCCTGTCCAAGATCCTCCTGGTCGACCGGGCGACGGGCGCCGGCGCCTACGTCGACCCGGCCCCGCACCGGTCCCTGCAGACCCGCGGCGACGACGGCCCCGTCTGGTCGCCGGACGGCACCATGCTGGCCTTCGCCATGGAGTCGGTCGTATGGGTGCTGCCGGTCGACCCGGCCGGACGGCCCACCGGGCCCGCCCGGCAGGTCACCCGGGAGGTGTCGGACGCCCCGGTGTGGGCGGGCGACTCCGCCACCCTGCTCTACCTCAACGGCGGCAGGCTGAGGACCGTCCGTGTCGACGGCGGGCACGTCCGGACCGTCCCCGTCGAGCTGTCCTGGCGCAACGACTCCGGCCCGGACGAGGTCGTCGTGCACGCCGGCCGCATGTGGGACGGCGTCTCCGCCACCGTGGCCCGCGACGTCGACATCATCGTGCGCGGCCAGCGCGTCGTCGCGGTCGAGCCGCACCGGCCGGGACGGCGCGGCACGCTCGTCGACGCCGGCGACAGGTTCGTCATGCCGGGGCTGATCGACATCCACCACCACCGCGAGATGCAGGGGTACGCCTACGGGTCGCGGCAGGGGCCGCTGTGGCTCGCCCTCGGCGTGACGACCACCCGCTCGCCCGGCTCACCCGCCTACCACATGGTCGAGGAGCGCGAGTCGGTCCAGTCGGGCGCCCGGCTCGCACCGCGCTACATCGCCACCGGCGAGGCCATCGACGGGCCGCGCGTCTACTACAACTTCATGCGCCCGACCTACTCCCACCAGCAGCTGAGACTCGAGCTGGAAAGGGCCGAGGACCTCGGCTACGACCTGATGAAGTGCTACGTGCGGCTGCCCGTCGTCTGGCACAAGGAGGTCATCGAGTGGGCCCACCGCAGGGGCAAGCCGGTCACCTCCCACTACCACTACCCGGCGATCGCGATGGGCGGAGACGGCACCGAGCACGTCGGCGCGACCAACAGGTTCGGCTACTCGCGCACGGTCACCAACGTCGGCTCCGCCTACTCCGACGTCATCGCCATGTTCAACGCCTCGAAGATGGCCAGGACCCCGACCCTGTTCGGCTCCGCGACCCTCTACAAGGAGGACACCTCGCTGGTCACCGACGAGCGGGTCCGCCGGCTCTACCCGAACTGGCGGATGGCCAAGCTGGAGGCGAGCGTCACCACCGCGCGGACGACCGACCAGACGGCCGGCCGGGCCAACCTCGCCAACCAGGTCGCGCAGCTGGTGGCGATGGTCCGCGGCGGCGGCGTCGTCACCGCCGGGACCGACGCGCCGATCGACCACCTCGCGGTCAGCCTGCACATGAACCTGCGGGCCATGGTGAAGTACGGCCTGACCCCGCGGGAGACGCTGATCACCGCGACGAGCACGTCCGGCGCCTACCTCGGGCTGCCGCTGGGCAGGATCGGCAAGGGCATGTACGCCGACCTGGCCATCGTCGACGGCGACCCGCTGACGCGCATCGAGGACGCCGCGAACGTCGTCGCCGTCGTCGTCGGCGGCAGGCACCACGCGGTCGAGGGGCTGCTGGCGCCCTACCCGTCCTCCACGACCACCGACCAGGCCGGGCCGCCCGCCGCCCTGGCGGCCCGCGGCGAGGTCAGGGCCCGTGTCCCCGTCCACCCGAGCGCCGCGGCCTTCTGGTGGAACGACCCGGCGGAACTGGAGAAGGCCCGCGTCTCCTGCGACCACGACCACTAGCCGTCCCTGGTTCGTTCGCTCCCGGGCGACCGGGAGCAAACGAACGATCAGGCATGAACGGGGGCGCTAGCTGACGTTGGCCGCTGTCGGGCATGGATATCCCAATGAGTGCACACGTCGCTAATCTGCCGATCATCGCAAATAGGGGCCCAATAGCATGGTCCACGGCTATTTTCGTGGAATGGGTGATGCGACGGATGAATGGCACTTTCCTGCGATGGACGGGCTGAGACGGGGTCACTCTAGGCGCGGAATTATCGATAGATTGTGACAAGACTCACGCTGTTCACTTTTTCGCCATAAGTCGTGATTAGTCTTCCCGTGCACGCATTACCCACGGGAGGAGCCCCTTTTGTCGTCGAAGCTTTATCGCTTCGCCTCGGCCGCGGTGGCGGCAGGTCTCATCGTCCTGACGATGACGAGCCCGGCGCACGCCACCTTCAACCCCATCGGGACCGAGCCCGTCGCGCCCTACGCCCAGCCGGTGGACGCCAGCGTCCCCCAGCGCGGGTGCACCACGACGCCGGCGGACCCCAAGAACACGACCTCCGCCGCTCCCGCGGTCCAGGTGATCTACGCCTGGCACGACGGCAACGGCAACAACTACGAGTCCTACGTCGAGCGCATCGCCAAGATCGTCGACAGGATGGACTGGCTGCTCGACGAGTCCACCGACTATGACCAGCACGTCAAGCTGAGCTGCCGCAGCGGCTACAACACCGGCACCTCCTCCGGATACGCCCACGCGCTCGTGGTGCCGGAGAAGATCGAGAACGCCGTCATCGCCGGTGAGACCCCGCCCGACGTCATCGCCGACGACCTGTTCGCGGCCGGTTACGACAACGCCAACCGCAAGTACCTGGTGTTCGAGGACTTCGACGGCACGGCGACCGCCCACTGCGGCGACGTCTGCGTGGCGACCGCCGACGAATGGGACAGCGGCACCCTGATGCACGAGCTGATCCACCTGTACGACGTGGACCACGCGAAGGTCAGCGAGGTGCCGAACACCTTCTCGCTCAACGACATCATGATCAGCCAGTACAACGACTGGCAGATCGACCAGGAGTTCAACACCTACTACGACCCGAGCGAGACCTCGGCGACCTTCTACACCTCCAGCTATCCCGACACCCGCAAGGTCAATGTCGCCGCCTACTCGATGTTCACCACGCCGACCTGCTGCGACGTGGGGTACAGCAACGACCTGCTGACCGCGCAGGAACGCACGATCGAGGCGGACGCCCCGTACGGCAACCCCACGGGCTTCACCGTGTCCGGCGGCGGCTGGATGCAGGAGACCCCGCCGGGACCCGACGGGCAGACCTCGGCGCGGTACTACGACGGCCGGCGGTCGCTGACCATGAACGTGCAGTCGTACGCCGAGGGCGCGGTGTCGGTCACCCGCAAACCGGCGGTGACCGCGGGGCAGCGGTACAAGTTCTTCGCCCGTCTGACCACCGGCACCTCCGGCAACGTCAAGCTGCGGCTGTCCTGGTACAACTCCTCCAGCGGCCTCATCTCGACCTCCGACAGCTCGACCTACTCCCTGACGTCCGGCTGGCAGGAGTACGCGGTGTCGGCGATCGCGCCGACCGGCGCGGCCACCGTGCAGTTGTCGGTGGTGAGCCCGGCGGGGCAGACCTTCGCCTACCTGCTCGACAGCCTGCAACTGAACCGCTGCGACAACGGCAGGACCACCGACGGCTGCCGCCTGAACGGCTGACCGTCACGCGGTTCCCAGCGCCTCCGGCCGGCGGGTCGCCCGCCGGCCGGAGCGCCCGTGCGCGCTGACGGCGCGGACCCGGCGCCGCCGTCCGCGTCCGCTCGTAATGCCCATCCGAACGCCTGTCCGGGCGTCCATCCGCACTGCGCGGGCACGCGCCTCGACGGGGTGAGCCGTCGCGGCCGTCCCGCGGTCAGGTGGACGTCCGGACCGGGCCGGTCCACTTCAGCTCGGGCAGGTTGACCACGATCGCCTCCTGCGTACTGCGCGCGATGACCACGACCGCCTCCACCTCGGGGTCGGGGTTCTCCTCCCGGTGCGGCACGAACGGCGGCACGAAGATGTAGTCGCCGGGAGCGGCGTCGATCCGCACCTCGTGCGGCTCGCCGCCCTCCACGTCGAGGAACACGAACGACGGGGTGCCGCTGACCACGTAGATCGCGGTCTCGGAGTCGCCGTGGTGATGGGCGGCGGACACCGTGGCCGGGGCCACGTGCGTCTGGCCCATCCACAGGCGCCTGGACCCGACGCTCGCGCCGCTGATGGCGGCCCGCCGCAGCATCCCGCCGGTCTGCGAGGTGTCGCCCGTCATCTCCGCCGGGACCACATGGTGCAGCCGGCGATGGAACGGGTCCTCGGGAAGCTCGACGCTCACGTGTGTCTCCTTGGGCTGGCGGGGTCAGAACCGGTAGCGCAGCACCCGGCCGGCGTTCTTCCAGCAGGGCACCAGACCGATCATGGCCACCAGCAGCCGGTAGTACAAAGGGGCGTGCCCGATCGGGATCTCGTCCATCCGGACCTCCTGTTCCCGTCAGCCGCGTGCGTAGCCGGTGGTGCAGCACGGCGAGCAGGAACTCCCGGATCTCCTCCTCGCCACGGTGTCGGGCCGGCCTACGGCGGGGCGGGTCAGTGGACGGCGGGGATGGAGCCGCCGTCGATGACGTACTCGGCGCCGGTGATCCAGGACGCGCGGTCGGAGACCAGGAAGGCGACCAGTTCGGCGACCTCCTCCGGGCGCCCGGGCCGTCCCAGCGGCACGCCCCCCACCGACCGCATCACCTCGGCGCGCGCCGAGGCGAGGTCTCCTCCAGTGGCGTCCATGATGGACTCCATGAGGTGCCGGGCGCCGGAGGTCTCCACGAACCCGGGCAGGACGGCGTTGACGCGGACGCCGTGCGGGGCGAGCTCGGCCGACAGGCCCTTGCTGTAGCCGGTCAGCGCGGCCTTGCTCGTGGCGTAGGGCAGCGGAGCCGTGGTCGGCATGATGCGGGCGATGGAGGTGACGTGCACGATCGCGCCCGAGCCCTGTTCCACCATCGAGGGGATGAGCGCCCGGTCGACGCGCACGGCGGCCATCAGGTTGAGCTCGATCGTGCCCAGCCAGTCCGCGTCGCCGATCGCCGGCGCCGCGGCGGGCTCGCCGACGTGGCCGCCGGCGTTGTGCACGACGATGTCGACGCCGCCGAAGCGGCCGAGCACCTCGGCCGCCACCTGGGCGGCGCCCGCGGCGGTGCCGACATCGGCCTGGACGAACAGCTCCGCCGGGGTGGCGGCGGCCGTGCGGGCCGTCGTGGCGACCCGGGCGCCCAGCGCGGCCAGGTGGGCCACGATCGCGGCGCCGATGCCCTTGGTGCCGCCGGTGACCAGGGCGCGCCTGCCCGACAGGGAACCGGTGAGTGGTGTCGTCATCGTGCTGACCTCGAATCATGCCGAAGAAGGGAGTGCTACATACGTTATATAACGACTGTAGCACCCGTGCGGCGAGGCCGGCGGCCGGCGGGTCTCAGGTCAGGCGCCGCAGCCACTCTTTGAGCATGAGCTCCTCGGCGGGGGTGAGCGCGGCGGCGCCCTCGGCGTCCAGCGCCGCCGACAGGGCGCCGGCCAGCGCGCCCACGCCCGTCCGGGCCTCGCCCGCTTCCGGCTCGGGGACGATGAGCGAGCCGAGGATCGTGTCGCGCACCTGGCGTGACATCGCCGGATCGCGACGGTCCTCGGGCTGGGCGATGAGGCTGAGGGTGACGCCGGCGTTGGCCGCCGCGATCTGCCGCGCCGCCTCCGCCGCGCCGGTCCGCAGCCGTCCCCGCCGCGCGAGCGGCGTGAGCAGGCGCAGCAGCATGGCCTCGGCGCTGGAGGTCAGCGAGCAGGGCGTGCCCGGTTCGATCTGGCCGTACAGCAGGACGTAGAAGGACGGGTGGTCCAGCCCGTACCGCACGTGCCGGTCCCAGCCGTCGCGGACGGCCTCGACCGGGTCGGCGCAGGCGTCCCCGGCGTCGCCGTCCGGCTCGACGTACTGGGTGAACCCGTAGTTCACCACGGCGTCGACCAGGCCCTGCTTGCTGCCGAAGTGGTGGTAGAGCGTGGGCGCCCGCACCCCGGCGCGCTCGCAGATGGCGCGGGTGGAGACCTGCCCGTCTTGCGACTCGTTCAGCAACTGGCCGGCGGCGAGCAGCAGCCGGTCGCGGGCGCCGGCGCCGACCTTGCTCCGGGAGTCCGTCCGAGTAGCCATGTACCGATTGTAGCGGCGCCTCTGGTATACCTGACGTTACATTGGCTACATACCGAATGTAGCGAGCGGAACGGGAGGGCAGGAGATGGACCAGATCGAGCGGTACTTCACGGCGGCCGAGGGGCACGACCACGAGGCGGTCGCCCGCTGCTTCACCGAGGACGGCACCGTCTCCGACGAGGGGCACACCTACCGCGGCCGCAGCGAGATCCGGGGCTGGCGCGAGGCGACGGCGGGCAGGTGGACCTACACGGTCACCGTCCTTGACACCGCGCACACCGGCGGGGACGACTACGAGGCGCACACGCTCGTCCGGGGTGACTTCCCCGGCGGTGAGGTGCGGCTGACCTACGGTTTCACCCTCAGAGACGGCCTCATCGCCGGCCTGCGCATCGGCGAGTGAGCCTGCCCCCGGAGCCGCCGGGCATGGGACCGGCCCGCCGCGACAGCGACGGGCCGGTGGTCGGGAGACGGGGGACGGGGGACGAGGGACGAGCGGGGGTCAGCCGGCCGTCTTGTCGGGGCGTTCGGTGATGCGGATGGCGCTGACGATCGGATCGCCGGTCCGTGCGACGAAGTTCACGTCGAGCCGTCCGTCGGTGACCTTCACCGTGTACTGCCGGGTCAGCGCGGCGTTCTGGCCGGCCTCGCGGGCGATGTCGAGCGCTTGCGCCGCGACCTCGCCGTCGATGCGGACGTCGAAGACGCGCTGGCCCGGCCGCTTGTTCCGGGTCTCGGCGAAGCCGAGCTCGACGGTGTAGACGCCGTCGGGCACGCCGTCGAACCGGTAGCCGTGCATCCCTTCCCGGGCACTGGCGAACAGCGCCTGGTCGGCGGTGCCGGAGATCGTGCTCTTCGTCGTGGACGCCTTGCCCTCGCCCACGCGGCCGCTGCCGCCCTTGGCGTACCGCTGGTCGGCCGTCCAGATGTCGCCCGCGGCGTCCACGGTGCTCTTGTCACCGCCGGCGTCGATGGCGACCCGCAGCTTGGGCACCACGACGGTCACGACGACCGGGAAGGCCGGAGCCCGGCCGCTGGAGGAGCGCACGACCAGCGCGCTGGAGCGGAACTCACCCGGCCGGACGCCGGAGCTGGAGGCGGTGACCTGGAGGGTCACCGACCCGCCCGCCGCGATGCGCCCGCTCGCCGGGGTGACCGTCAGCCAGGTCTGGGCGGGGTCGGACTCGACGGTGTAGGTCGCGTCCGCGCCGGTGTTGGACAGCTCGACGGTGCCCTTCCTGGTGGCGGAGGCGGGCATGACCAGGGTGAGCCGCCCGGTCGAGGCGGTGACCCGGCCGGTGGCGAGCGCGGTGTCGAACGCGCTGCGCGCGCCGGCGGTGACGGTGACCTCCTTGATGAAGGTGCCGTAGTTCTCCGCCGAGACCTCCAGCTCGTAGTCCCCGGCGGGAACCTGTCCGAGGAAGGTGCCGTCGGCCGCGGTGGTGAAGGAGGCCGCGTCGCCCACCTTCACCGTCGCGCCGGCCAGCGGCTTGCCGTCGTTGGCGTCGGTGACGGTCCCGGCCGCCAGTCCGTGACCCCGAGCGGCGAAGACCAGCGTCTGGTCGTCGCGAACCGCCGCGTCGTCCAGAGAGTACTGCAACGCGTCGGTGCCGTCCCCGTTCTCGATGCCGACCGTGGCCTTCTGACCGGCCTTGTAGGTGTCGTCGATTCCGCTGTAGCGGAACTCGACCGAGCCGTCCTCGCCGAGCAGCGCCTCGAAGGAGATGATCCCGTCGACGCCGAGGAACCGCGCGTTGCGCCATTCGAGGACGAAGGTACGGTTCGGCGCCGTGCCGATGGTCGAGGTGTAGAGCCCGCCCTCGCCCTCGATGATCTGCAGGTCGGCCCAGTACGGGTAGATCGCGGCGTTGGGCCCGTCGGTGGAGGGCAGCGGGCCGTGGGTCGGGAAGGAGTAGCGGTCGGCGTCGAAGCTGACGTAGCCGTTGGTGCTGACGACGCCGCTGGTGTAGGTCTTGCCGTAGAACGGGAAGGCGAAGGGCAGGCCGACCGTCTGGGTCTCGTCGTCCCAGACCAGCGGCTCCAGGTGCGTGCCCTTGACGAACGGCTTGGCGTCGCTCCTGCAGGTGTGCCCGAAGGCGTCACTGCGGACGGTCAGCTCGATGTCCTTGGCCGTGTCGCCGGCCACCGTGACGGGCACGGTGGTCTTCTCCGAGCACAGCGAGGTCGGTGCGGCCTTGAGGTCGTAGGTCTTGTGCGGCAGCCGCAGCTCGTAGCGGCCGTTCGCGTCGGTGACCGTGGTGGCCGGGGTTCCGGTCGCGGTCACGGTGGCGCCCGGCTCGGGCTGTCCGACGCTGGTGACCGTTCCCGACACCGTGCTCAGCTCCTGCGCGGTCAGCGTCAGGTCCTGGGTGACGGTCCGGTCGGTGGAGACGGTGACGGTCGCGGTCGCGTCGTCGTAGGTGAACTTCTTCACCGTGAGCTTGTACTCGCCGCTCAGCAGGCGGGGGAGGGTGTAGGTGCCGTCCTGCGCGGTGGGGACGGCGCGGCTCAGCGGGCCCGAGACGCTCACGGTGGCTCCCTCGACGGGAGAGCCGCCCGAGGTGACCCTGCCGGTCAGCGTGCCGAGCTCGCCGGCCGGGGTGGCCTTGACGGCGGCGTAGGCGTCCAGCATGCCCTCGCCCCAGACGAAGTTGTCCTGCGCGGTGCCGCCGCAGCCCTCGTCGTCGACGTCGACCGCGGTCCCGTCGAGCAGCGCGCGCGTGTTGTCCACGTCGTTGCGCAGGAACGGGGAGGCCGACCACATGAGCGCCACCGTCGCGGCGACGTGCGGGCTGGCCATCGAGGTGCCGGACTTCAGGCCGTAGGCGCCGCCGGGCAGCGCGGAGCGGATGTCCACGCCGGGCGCGGAGATGTTCGGCTTGATCTCGCCGTTCTCGCCCGGGCCCCGGGAGGAGAAGTAGGCGATGTGGCCGCTCGCGTCGAACGCGCCCGCGCTGTAGCTGGCGACGTAGCCGCCGGGCGTGCCGGTGGTGCCGCACGCCGGGCCCGCGTTGCCGTTGGAGAAGGCGGGGAAGATGCCGGCGGCGACCCATGCCGACACCATGTCGGTGTACCAGAGGTCGATGCCCTCGCCGCCCCAGGAGTTGTTGACGATGTCGGGGGCGAGGTCGGGCCGGGGGTTCTGGTTGTTCAGGTCGGTGGGCGCGATGATCCACTGCCCGGCGGCGAGCAGGGCGTAGTCGGGGCACCCGCCGACGGTGAAGCACGCCTTCGCGGCGATCCACTTGGCGCCGGGGGCGACGCCGATGGCGTTGGCGCCGCCGTCGTCGCCGACCATGGTGCCCATGGTGTGGGTGCCGTGGCCGCGGTCGTCGCACGGGGCCTTGGAGGGGCAGGCGCCGGCGGGGTCGTACCAGTTGTAGTCGTGGTCGACGGTGCCGTCCGGTCCGGTCCCGCGGTACTGGGAGACCAGCGCGGGGTGGTCCCACTGCACGCCGGTGTCGATGCTGGCGATGGTGACGCCCTCGCCGTGGTCACCGAGCTCGTTCCACACCTTGGGGGCGTTGATGCGGTCGATGTTCCACTCGACGGAGGCGGTCGTGGCCTTGGCCGTGCCCGGCGCGGGGTCGGGCAGCGGGACGACCTTGGACGGCTCGATCGCCGCCACCTCGGGCAGCTCGGCGATGTCGGCCGCCAGGGCCGCGTCGCCGGTCACCTTGACGGCGTTGACGATCCAGAAGGGGGTGAAGTCGGCGTGCGCGGCCTTCAGCAGTTTGCGCAGGCCCGCCTGGGAGGAGGCGGCGGTCTCGGTCTTGGCGCGGTAGACCTGGCGGCCCTTGTCGGCCTTGGTCTTGGCCGCGCGCGCGGCGCGCAGGTCGGCGCCGTCCTTCAGGCGCACCCAGAAGGTGGCCTTGTCGTCCTTGGACAGGTCGGCCCGGACCACGCGATCGATCTTGTCGGACGCGGGGGCGGCCTGCGTGGCGCTGTACGCCACTGATTGGGGGGCCAGCAGGGCGAGTGCGGTGGTCCCGATCAGGGCCGCTCGCCAGAGGCGGGGGATGGACACACGATCTCCTTCACGGGCCGTGGGGTACCCGTGGGGGACGGAAAAAGGGGTTATAAGGGGATCTTGCACACCCACGTGGAGCATCGTGGTTGGATCGTGGCTTTCACGGCAAGAGCGGGACAAAGCACGTTAAACAAGAATTAACACGCATATGTGAGGATCGGGCGCGGACCGGCCGTCTCCACCGGCCGGCCAAGTGGCGCCGACCTGCGGGAACGCCGTCCCAAGGTGGGCCGGCCGCCCTGCCTCCGCGCGCCGCGCGCCGGGCATGGCGTGATCACGCCAACGACGGAATCGGACACGCCGGCGGCCGCCATGGACCGGGCGCTGACCGCTCGTACGGAGCGGGGGTTGACGGCGCGTGTGGACGGGCGATGACCCTCCGCACGAAGCGGGCGTTGACGGCTCGTACGGAGCGGGCGCCCGCCTCGCGCGCCGGCGCGCGGTAGCCTCGCGGGGTGAAGCACGGCTCCCAACCCCGGCGTACGCCGCCGCGCGCGGAGCGGGCCTGCCCCTGCGGCCTGCCCGCCGCCTACGGCGAGTGCTGCGGCCGGTTCCACGCCGGCGCCGCCGCGCCGACGGCCGAGGCGCTCATGCGCTCGCGCTACGCCGCGTTCGCGGTCGAGGACGAGGCGTATCTGCTGCGCACCTGGCATCCGACGACCCGGCCGCCGCGCGTGGAGTTCGAACGCGGCATGCGGTGGACCGGCCTGGAGATCGAGGACGTCTCCGGCGGCAGCCCCGTCCACACCGACGGCACGGTCACCTTCCGCGCCGGCTACACCTACCGTGGGCGTCCCGGCGAACTGCGGGAGAAGAGCCGCTTCGCCCGCCACCAGGGCGCCTGGACCTACCTCGACGCCGTCGCCACCGCCTGACCGGGCGGCCGGCGCGGGTGACCGACCGGCGCGCCTGGACCGCGCGCCTGGAGGTCGACAGCCCGCGCCCGCCGGCGTCCTACGGCACGCCCGTGTGCTCAGCGGTCGCCGGCGCCGCTCCCGTGGCGGGCGGCGCCTGGCCGCGCGCGCGGTGGCGCGGTGCCGGGGACGGCCGGCCAGCGCACCTTGGCGGCCTCGGTCAGGCGCCCGCGCCACGGCGGGGCGGGGGCGGTCACGTCGAGGTAGTACTGCAGGAGGCCGGCCGTGGCCCGGGCGTCGGCCAGCGCGTCGTGGCGCCGTTCGAGGCGGACGCCGGCCGCGGCGCAGCAGGCGGCGAGGGAACGCGGCGCGTAGGCGAGCAGCCGGGCGGCCTCGGCCATCGTGCACACGCCGATGCGGTCCAGGCGCGGGAGCGCCGCGCCGAGCCGGTCGAACTCCCTGCGAAGGAAGGCCAGGTCGAAGCGCAGGTTGTGCGCGACGGGCACCCGGCCGCGCAGCAGGCCCGTGAGCGTGCCCGCGATGTCGCCGAACGCGGGGGCGTCGCGGACGTCCGCGGCCGTGAGGCCGTGGACGCTCCGCGGCCCGAGGTCGCGTCCGGGGTCGAGCAGGGTGCACCACTGGCCGGTGAACCGGCCGCTGGGGGCCAGGTGCACCACGCCGATCTCGACGACGCGGTGTCGTGAGGGCCGCAGGCCGGTCGTCTCCAGGTCCAGGACGGCATAGCCGACCGGGTCGGCGCCCACCGCCGGCCCTCAGTCGTGGTCGGCGGCGGCGCAGAATGCCGCGGATTCGGCGGTGGGGTCGGCGGCGGCGCAGGGGATCTCGGAGCCGGTCGCGGCCTTGCTGAGCAGGGCGTAGAGGCTCTCGCGCTCGGCCTGGTCGAGGGCGCCGAAGACCTCGTCCTCGGCGGCGGCCATGGCGCATTCGGCCTGGCACAGCAGATCGGTGCCCGCGAGGGTGAGCTCGACGATGTGGCGCCGGCGGTCTTCGGGGGAGCGTCGGCGCGCGATGAGATCGCCCGTCTCGAGCTCGTTCAGCAGCCCGACGATGTTGGTGCCGTCCATCTCGAGCGTCGCGGCGAGCGACTGCTGGGAGCACCCGCCCTGGGCGCGCAGCACCGTCAGGGCGACGAGGTGGCGCGGGCGCAGGCCGAGAGGGACGAGCACCGTCTCGGCGCGGAGCCGCACGCGGCGCGCCAGGTGGTCGAGCAGGGGGCCCGACCGGTGCGACTGCCGGTCGGCGGCCGGCGGGGAGGTCATGGCGAGAAGTCTAGCCGACTTGACGTTCGGTCGGCGGGGCACTAATGATTTGTCCTACACAAACGATTTGTGGAGGAGAAGCGACATGGCTCATCTGTTGCACATCGACGCCAGCATCCGGGGCGAGCACTCGGTCAGCCGCAGGCTCACCGCCCGGGCCGTCGAGGGCTGGCGCGCGGCACACCCCGGCGGCACCGTCACCTACCGTGACCTGGGCCGTCACCCGCTGCCGCACTTCGACGAGGCCGGGGGGCTGGCACGGATGGTGCCGGCCGAGCAGCACACGCCCGCCCAGGCCGCCTCCTGGGCGCTGACCGCGCAACTGATCGGCGAGATCCGGGAGGCCGACACGATCGTGCTGGGCCTGCCGCTGTACAACTTCGGCGTGCCCAGCACGGTCAAGGCGTGGGTCGACCACCTGATCGCCCCGGGGCTGTCCACCGACCCCGCCACGGGGACGGGCCTGCTCGGCGGCAGGGACTTCGTGGTCATCGCCTCCCGCGGCGGCGGGTACGGCGAGGGCACGCCGCGCGAGGGCTGGGACCACGCCCAGTCGTGGCTGCCGCACGGGATCTCGATGACGGGCTTGGAACCGCGCTTCATCACCGCCGAGCTGACCCTCGCGGAGGTGCAGCCGGCGATGGCCGAGCTGATCCCGCAGGCCGCCGAGAGCCTCACGGCGGCGCAGCGGGCCATCGACGCCCTGTGGACCCCGGCCCACGCCCTGGCGTGACCCCGGCGCCCCGGTCCCGGGAGATCACCGGGCCGGCATGCGCAGGGCATCTGCGGGGGGCGCTCCGGCGCGGGGGGATGATCGCCGGCCGCCCTGGGGCGAGCAAGGCGGCCGGGCTCGGCGGGACTAGGGACGCCCCGGGCTCGTCTCGCCGGCGGCGAGGATGCCGAGGAGGGTGAGGGCCTCCTCGGAGGGGGTGCCGGGCTCGGCGTGGCACACGTAGAGCAGCACGCCGGGGGCGCTGCGCACGGTCAGCGTGTCGTGCCGGAGCAGGATCTCGCCCACCGCGTGGTGGTACATGCGCTTGTACTCGTCGGCCTCGACGTCCTGGCGGGACCACATCCGCTGGAAGTCGGCGCTCTCCGAGGAGAGCCGGTCGACCAGCTCGTACAGCTCGGGGCGGTCGCGGCCGGCCTCGGCGGGGGCCTCGGCGGCGGCCTCGCGGAGATGGGCGACCTTCGAGCCGGCCTCCCGCTCCCACTCGGGGAAGAACTCCTGCGCGGCGGGGGCGAGGAAGGCGTGCCGCATCAGGTTGTCGGTGTGGTCCATGCCGTCGAACAGGATGCGCGCCATGCCGTTGGCGGCCAGCACGTCCAGCCGCCGGTTGACGGCGAAGACCGGGGCGGTGTGCCAGTTCTCCACGGTCCAGCGCACCCGCTGGGAGAGCCGGGTCGGCCCCGCGGGCGGGTGGGCGAGCAGGTACATCCGCTCGGCTCCCGCCGCGTCGAGGTCGAAGACCCGCGCCAGGGCCGCCAGCACCCAGTCGGGCGGATCTCGCTCGACCCCCTGCTCAAGCCGTGCGTAGTACGCGGGATGCAGGCCGGCGAGCGCGGCCACCTCTTCCCGTCGCAGCCCCGGGGGCCGCCGGTGGCCGTCCGCCCGGACCGGGGCACCGGGCGGCGGCGCCGTCTCGCGCAGCGCGCGCAGCAAGTCAGCCAGAACCTCCATTCTGTCAACGTACGGCGTTCCGGCGCATCCACGGTGGGTGTGTCACACCCAGGCTCAGCCCGGGTGATCAGGCGGTCGCCGCGCGCACCCCGTCGATGCGCGCATCGACGGGCTCGCGTCGTCGTGCGCCGGGGTTCAGTTCCCTCCGCCCAGGTAGCCGAGCTGGGGCAGTTCCCGTTCGTATCGTTCGAGCAGCCGTCCGGCGAGCGCGACGGAGTCCACCAGCGGGTGGACGGCGAAGGCGCGCAGGGCGGCGCGGCGCGAGCCGGTGGCCGCCGCCTCGATCACCGCGCGCTCGGCCGCCTTGACGCTGGTGACCAGGCCCTGGGCGTGGCCGGGCAGCGGGTCCACCACCATCGGGCGGGCGCCGTTGGCGTCGACGAAGCAGGGCACCTCGACCACGGCGTCTTCGTCGAGAGCGGCGATGGAGCCGCGGTTGCGGACGTTGAGGATGAGCGTCGTGCGCTCGTCCAGCGCGATCGCGCGCATGAGCGCCAGGGCGACCCGGTCGTAGCCGCCGGACGCAAGGTCGCTGGACGCCCGCTCGCCGGCGCCGGCGGCCTCGCGGTTCTCGGCCATGTAGGTCGTCTCGCGCTCCAGCCGGGTGCTCTCCCACAGCTCGAGCGCCGAGCCGCCGGTCCCGCCGTAGAAGCGCCGCTGCTGCTCGATGAGCAGCGCCCCCCGCGTGCTCCGGGCGGCGCGCGCGGCCTCCACCGCCTCGCGATGGAAGTAGTAGTAGTGCAGGTACTCGTTCGGGATGGCGCCGATGGTGCGCAGCCACTCGCCGCCGAACAGCTTGCCCTCCTCGAAGGAGGTCACGGCGGCGTCGTCGGCGAGCAGGCCGGGCAGCAGGTCGCGGCCGCCCACGCGTACGGCGCGCAGCCAGCCCAGGTGGTTCAGGCCGGCGTAGTCCAGCCGGACCGCCGAGGGGTCGACGCCGAGCGCGTGCGCCACCCGCCGGCCGAGGCCCACCGGCGAGTCGCAGATGCCGATGACGCGGTCGCCGAGGTGGCGGGACATCGCCTCGGTGACGGTGCCCGCCGGGTTGGTGAAGTTGATGACCCAGGCGTCCGGGGCGAGGGCGGCCACCCGGCGGGCGATGTGCACGGCCACCGGCAGCGTGCGCAGCCCGTAGGCGATGCCGCCGGCGCCCACCGTCTCCTGGCCGAGGACGCCTTCCTCCAGGGCCACCCGCTCGTCCATGGCCCGTCCTTCGAGGCCGCCGACGCGGATCGCCGAGAAGACGAAGTCGGCGCCGGTGACGGCCTCGTCCAGGTCGGTGGTGATCCGCACCTCCGGGGCGCCGGGGACCTCCCGCGCCTGCTCGGCGAGCACCCGGCCGATCGCCGCGATGCGGGATGGGTCCAGGTCGTGCAGGGTGACGTGGGTCACCCTGCCCTGTCCGCGGTCCCCGAGCAGCGCCCGGTAGACCAGCGGGACCCGGAAGCCGCCGCCGCCGAGAATGGTCAGTCTCATACCTCGATCACCCCTACCCCCGCGTCATGCGGTGCGACGCCGGTCACCGGCTCCACGGGCGGGTTCGTGCGCACGATGTCCGGATCACCCGCCTCGCATCCTCGCCATGCCCGTCCTTCGGTCCTACTCTCGCGGAACCACCGCCTCGCGCGGAAGCACTGCCGCGGGTGCGCGATCTTGCGTACGTGGTCATCGGACACATGGGTCGAACCCTTCATTATTCTCACAGGGGTGGTGGGGCCGGTCCGTGGCAGCGGCCCGATCTTCGCCGGCCGGCCGGTCGGCCGGTGGGCGGCCGCGCGTTGCTCGAGGGAGTGGGTTCGTGAGGCTGAAGGTGGCGGTCGCCGGGCTCGGCGCCATCGCCCAGACGGTGCATCTGCCCCTGCTGGAGCGGCGGAGCGATCTGTTCGAGGTGGTGGCGGTGTGCGACATCTCGCCGTCGCTGACCCGCCGGGTGGCCGACCGGTACGGCGTGGCCCGGCGCCACACCGACGTGACCGCGATGCTCGACGGCGGCGGCTTCGACGCCCTGCTGGTGCTGACCTCCGGCTCGCACGGCCACGTGGTCGCCGACGCGCTCCGCCGCGGCCACGCCGTCCTGTGCGAGAAGCCGCTCGCCTACACCCGTGCCGAGGTCGACCGGATCGCCGCGCTGGAGGACCCCGAGCGACCCCGGCTGATGGTCGGGTACATGAAGCAGTACGACCCCGCCGTGCAGCGGATGGCCGGGCGCCTGACCGGCGTGCGCGCCGTCCAGGTGACCGTGCTGCACCCGGGCGACGGCTCGCAGCTCGCCTTCGCCCGGCTCCCTCCGCCGGCCGGCGACGTGCCCGCCGAGGTGGCCGACCGGCTGCGCGTCCGGGACGACGAACTGGTGCGCGCCGCCATCGGCGAGGCCGGGACAGAGGCGCGGTGGCTCTACATGACGATCCTCAACAGCATCTGCCACGACCTGTCGCTGCTGCGCCTGCTCGCCGGCGGGCCGGGCGGCGTGGACCACGCGGCCACCTGGCCGGGGCCGGGCGGGCGGTCGGTGGAGCTGTCGGGGCCGTTGCGGACCGGCGGCAGGTACGCCGTCCACTGGCACTACCTGGAGGGCTATCCCTCCTACCGCGAGACCGTGTCCGTGCACCACGCGACGGGCTCGTTCGAGGTGGTCTTCCCCACGCCGTACCTGCTCGGCGCGGCGGCCCGGCTCACCGACGTGAGCGTCCAGGGACGCCTGTCCTTCCAGGACGTCACCCCGTCCTTCGAGCGCGAGCTGGTCGCCTTCCACGAGATGGTCACCCTCGGCGAGCCGCCGCTCACCGGCGTGCGCGGCGCCCTGGAGGACGTCGTCACCGCCCAGCAGGCGGTCAGCCGGCTGCTGGCCGGCCACGGCCTGCCCGCCGCCGGCGAGGCCAGGACCGAGGTCGGGCCCCCGTCTAGCCCTCCCGGGTCCTCGCGTCGGTGACGGCCGGCCGGTCGGTGGAGGGCCGTTGGGCGCGGTGTGACGTCGTCGGATGTCGTGGTACCGCTGTCGTGGTACCGCGGCCGTGGCCGGGCCGCCGGGTCGTCGACCGTTCATCTCCGCGACCCCGTGCGCACGCCCGCGCCCGGCCGGGAGTTCGCCTGGGCACGCTGGACTGCCGACTTGGTCATCGCTGTCGGAACCATTTCAATCGTGGTCATTTCCGGCACACCATCGATCTGCAGGGATGTGTCATGGGCAACCGCACAGGCGGGCAACTCACCCGAGCTCGGCTCACGCTCTACGCCGTGACCACGCTGGCGGTCGCGGCGCCGGCGTCGATCGCGGGGACGGCGGCGGCGGACACACCCACCGCCACCGCCACCGCCGCCGCCGCGCCGGCCGTTCAGGCCGCGCAACAGTGGACCTCGCGAACCGTCGCGCCGGGCGTCGAGGTGCGCACGGGCACCATCACCGACCCGGCCGCCGCGCCGAGCTGGACCGTCACGGTGCAGGCCCCGGTGACGGCGCGCTTCACCGGCGCGCAGGCCTGGGCCACCGTCGGGACGCCGGCGTGGGCCGCCGAGACCGCGGACAGGCTGCGCGCCGCCGGCTTCGAGCCCGTGACGACCCCGATCGCCTGGCCCGGCTACGCCGACACCCCGCGCGGGCTGATGGGCGTGCGGGTCCGGGCCGGCTCCCACCCCTCCCAAGACGCGGCCAAGGCCGCGGCGGCGAAGATCGCCGCGGCCGGGTTCCACGCCGTCGCCGAGTGGACCGGCTACGACGCCGACCAGCCGGCCGACGTGGAGAACCTCCACGTCGCGATCATCGACCCGCGGGTCTTCCGCGGCACGGTGCGGGCCACGCACGACGGCAACGTGGCCCAGCGCGAGACGACCTCGTCGGTGGCCGCCAAGCTCGGCTCGCTGGTCGGGGTCAACGGCGGCTTCTTCCTCACCTCCAGCGCCGACGGCGTGCAGGGCACCATGGCCGGCGCCGGCGCCTACGGCGGCGAGCTGACCTCGATGGCGTCGGGCGCGCGCGCCGCGCTGATCCTCAAGGACGGCGGCCGGCACCCCAGGATCGCCGACCTGACCACGACCGTCACCGCGCGCGCCGGCCGCGCCGCCTACGCCGTCCAGGGCCTCAACCGCACCCCTGGACTGCTGCGCAACTGCGGCCGGCCCGGGGCGGCGCCCACCTCCGAGCCGCGCCAGGACCTCACCTGCGCCCTGGCCGACGACCTGGTCCGCTTCACCGGCGCCTACGGCCATGACCTGCCGTCCGGCCCGGGCACCCAGGTGGTGCTCGACGCCAAGGACCGCGTGGTGTCGGTGGGCGCGCGCGGCGGCGCCGTCGCGCCCGCCCAGACCGTGCTGCAGGGCGTCGGCGCCGCGGGCGGCTGGCTCACCGCCCACGCCGAGCCCGGCAAGAGGATCACGGTGACGGAGGTCGTCCGCGAGGCCGGCGGGCGGCGGGTCGAGCTCGGCCCGGACGACAGCGTCGTCAGCGCCGCGCCGACCCTGGTCGAGGACGGGCGCGTCCACATCGACGCCGTCGCCGAGGGCACCGTCGACCCGGCCGACCTGTCCTTCGGCTTCGCGTGGGCCAACAACCGCCAGCCCCGGACGATGGCCGGCGTCGACGGGCGGGGCCGGCTGCTGCTCGCCACCGTGGACGGCCGCCTGAGCGGCGGCAGCGAGGGCTTCACCCTCGCCGAGGGCGCGGCCTTCATGCGGTCGCTCGGCGCGGTGCGGGCGATCAACCTGGACGGCGGGGGCTCCACCGCCATGGCGGTGAACGGCGCGCTGGTCAACCACCCCTCGGACGCGACGGGCGAGCGCCCGGTGGGGGACACCGTCCAGGTGCTGCCGCCGCGCGCCGGCTGACACCGCGACGCCGCGCGCCGGCCGCTGGGCCCGGCCGGCCAGGCTGTCCCAGCGGCCGGCCGGCGTGCCGCCGAGCGTGGCGTCCCGCCGGCCGGGGTCCTGCCCGTGACGGGCCTGCCGTCGCGGGTCCGGACGTCACGGCGCCTGCCCGCCGGGGTCCTCCGATGGGGGTTCGGCTGCGGCGGGTGGTTCCGCCCCGTCCGGGACTCGGGAGAGTTTGTCGGGGTTGGTGACGGTGTAGATGCCGCGGACCTGCTCGCCGTCCGGGGTGAGGTCGATGACCATGACGGCGAAGGGGGAGTCGTCGGCGAACAGCACCGCCGACGGGTCGCCGTTGACCGTCCGGTAGCGCACCTCCAGCTCCTCCGGCGCCCGGGACGTCACGCCGACGATCATCCGGGCGACCCTGTCGCGGCCCTGCACCGGGCGCAGGACACTGGCCCGCGCCTTGCCGCCGCCGTCGGTCCACATCGTCACGTCCGGGGCCAGGATCCGCAGCAGGGCGTCCAGATCGCCGCCCAGCGCCGCGGCGAGGAAGCGCTCGGTCGCCTGCCGCTGGACCCGCGGGTCGGCCTGGTAGCGCGGGCGGCGGGCGTGCACGTGCTCGCGGGCGCGGTGCGAGAGCTGCCGGACGGCCGCCGGGGTGCGGCCGAGGATGCCGGCGATCTCGGGGTGGGCGTAGCCGAACACCTCGTGCAGGACGAAGACCGCGCGCTCCAGCGGGGTGAGCGTCTCCAGCACCACCAGCAGCGCCATCGACACCGACTCCGCCCGCAGGGCCGGCTCGGCCGGGTCCGGCGGGTCGCCGGACACCAGCGGCTCGGGCAGCCAGGGGCCCACGTACGTCTCCCGGCGGCGCCGGATCGCGCTCTGCCGCGCCAGCGCGTGGTTGACCGCGATGCGCACCAGATAGGCGCGCCGGTTCTCGATCTCCCCGGCCGCCGGGTCCCGGTGTCTGGCCGCCCACGACAGCCAGGTGTCCTGCAGGACGTCCTCGGTGTCGGCCACGTTCCCCAGCAGGTTGTACACGATCGAGAACAGCAGCTCCCGATACCCCGCGAAGACCCGCGTCGCGTCCCGCGCGGGAACCGGGCCGGCGGGGTCCGGGGCCTGAGGGTGGCCGGAGGGGCCGGTGGTGGGGTCTTCGGGGATGTCAGGCATGGATGGTCCTTATGTCGTGCCGCTCCTTCCCCATGAGAGGCGGCGGCGGCCGGCGGTGTGACATCCGGCGGCGGGAGGTGACCTACGTCTCACCGGCCGTCCGCGATGTCACACCCGGCGCCGCCTGTGCCTCTTGGGTCCGGACAATCCCGAACCCCGACAAGGGAGCATGCCATGACCATCCTGGTCACCGGGGCGACCGGCACCGTCGGCCGCCACCTCGTCCGGCACCTGCTGGAGTCCGGCCACAAGGTGCGGGCGCTGACCCGCGACCCCGCGCGGGCCGCTCTGCCGCAGGGCGTGGAGGTCGTCGCCGGCGACCTCACCGACGCCGCCGGCCTCGCGCCCGTGCTCGACGGTGTGACCGCCGCGCACCTGATCAACTTCGCCGGCGACTACCGGCCGCTGTGGAACGGGCCGGAGATCGCGGCGGCGGCGGCGCGGGCCGGCGTCACCAGGGTCACCATGCTGGGCGGCTGGCAGGAGGGCACCCTGGAGCCGGCCGTCCAGGCGAGCGCGCTGGAGTGGACCAAGCTCAAGCCCGTCGAGTTCATGGGCAACACCCTGGCCGACTGGGCCGGGCGGCTGCGCGCGCGGGGCATCGTCCGCGAGCCGCACGGCGACCGCCGCAGCGCGCCGGTCCACGAGTCCGACATCGCGGCCGTGGCGGCGGCGGCCCTCACCGAGGACGGCCACGCGGGGCACACCTACCTCATCACCGGGCCCGAGGTCCTGACACCCCGCGACAAGATCCGCATCCTCGCCGAGGCCACCGGCCGGGACCTGCGGTTCGAGGAGCTCACTCCCGAGCAGACCCGCGAGGCTTGGATCGAGCGGGGCAGGCCGCCGGAGATGCTGCTGTTCAAGGTGTTCGGCGACGACCCGGCGATCGGCGACGGCGAGAAGGTCGAGTTCCTGCTCAAGGTGTACGGCGCCGCGCACAAGGCGGGCTCCACGGTGAGCGGCGTCGTGGAGGCCGTCACCGGCCGCCCCGGCCGCACGTTCGCCCAATGGGCCGCCGAACACGCCGACGCCTTCCGCCCATGACCCGGGCCCGCCCTCGGTGACCACACCGGTCGGTTCGCCCTGGCGGGCGTGTTCCTGCTGCTCGCCGTCGCGACCCTCGCGCTGGACCTGACGGCCTGACACCGCCCCCGGCACGAGCACCGGCGGGCGCGGCTGACAGGCTGTGCTACTGAGGTGCGAACGCAGGGGAGGGGCGTTGAGATGACGCAGCAGGTGCCCGCCGGGCCGCCCGGCAGACCGGCCGTCCCGCAGCCGGTGCTGAGCCCGCTGACGACGACGGCGATCTTCCTGGTGCTGACGGTCGCCCCGGGCGGCGAGCCGGTCGCCAGGGAACTGCTGACCGACCTGCCGGCGTTGCAGCGGTCGGTCGGCTTCCGCGCCGCCGACGGCAGGCTGAGCGTCGTCGCCGGCATCGGGTCCAAGGCGTGGGACCGCCTGTTCGCCGGGCCGCGCCCGGCCGAGCTGCACGAGTTCCGGGAGCTGGACGGCCCGCGGCACCGCGCGGTGTCCACGCCGGGCGACCTGCTGTTCCACATCCGGGCGATGCGGCTGGACCTGTGCTTCGAACTGGCCTCGCAGATCATGGACCGGCTGCGCGGCGCCGTGGTGGTCCGCGACGAGGTCCAGGGCTTCAAGTACTTCGACGTGCGCGACCTGCTCGGCTTCGTCGACGGCACGGAGAACCCGGTCGGCCCGGTGGCGAGCGAGGCCGTCCTGGTCGGCCCGGAGGACGAGGAGTTCGCCGGCGGCAGCTACGTCATCGTGCAGAAGTACCTGCACGACCTGCAGGCGTGGAACGCCCTGCCGGTCGACGAACAGGAGAAGGTGATCGGGCGGACCAAGCTGTCCAACATCGAACTGGAGGACGCCGTCAAGCCGGACGACTCGCACGTCGCCCTCACCACGATCACCGACCCGGACGGCACCGAGCGGCGCATCCTGCGCGACAACATGCCGTTCGGCAACGTCGGCAAGGGGGAGTTCGGCACCTACTTCATCGGGTACGCCCGCACCCCCGCCGTCACCGAGAAGATGCTGGACAACATGTTCCTCGGGGACCCGCCGGGCAACCACGACCGCATCCTCGACTTCTCCACGGCGGTGACCGGCACGCTGTTCTTCGTGCCCACCATCGACTTCCTCGACGACCTCCCAGACCCGCCGGGCGCCGGCATCGCGGCCGGAGCCGTTACGAACCCCGAGGTCCAGGTCCCGGACGACGGGTCGCTTGGCATCGGCGATCTCAAGAGGAGCACGTCCCGATGAACAACTTGCACCGCGAACTGGCACCCATCTCCGACGCGGCGTGGGCCGACCTCTCGGAGGAGGCGCGGCGCACGTTCCAACGCCACGTGGCCGGCCGGCGGGTCGTCGACGTCCCCGAGCCGGCCGGGCTGGAACTGGCCGCGGTCTCGACCGGCCACCTGGACGCCATCGAGCCGCCCGCGTCGGGGGTGGTCGCCCGCACCCGCCGGTCCCAGCCGATCCTGGAGCTGCGGGTGCCGTTCACCGTCGACCGGCGCCAGGTGGACGACGTCGAGCGGGGCGCCAAGGACGCCGACTGGCAGCCGGTGAAGGACGCCGCCAAGCGCGTCGCCTTCGCCGAGGACCGCGCCGTGTTCCAGGGGTACGCGGCGGCGGGCATCGCGGGCATCCGCGACAGCTCCTCCAACCCGGCGCTGACGCTGCCGGCCGAGGTGGGCGACTACCCCGACGTGGTGAGCCGGGCCGTCTCGGCGCTGCGCCTGGCCGGCGTCGGCGGCCCGTACGACCTGGCGCTGAGCGCGGACGCCTACACGGCGGTGAGCGAGACCGCCGTGCACGGCTACCCGGTCATCGAGCACATCGCGCGGCTTCTCGACGGGCGGATCATCTGGGCGCCCGCCATCGACGGGGCCTTCCTGCTGTCCAGCCGCGGCGGCGACTTCGAACTGTGCATCGGCCAGGACCTGTCGATCGGCTACCTGTCCCACGACGCCACCAGCGTCGAGCTCTACTTCCAGGAGACGCTGACCTTCCTGGTGCACACCGCCGAGGCGGCGGTGGCGCTCAGCCCGGCGTCCCCCGTCACCGCCTGAGATCCGCTCTCCGCCGCCGGGCAGCCCGGGGGCACCGTCGCCTCTCCCGGTGCGACCTTTCGGCGGCCAGGGACGCGTCCGGGCGCGCGAGAAGACCTTCCGGTCGCCGGGGCGGACCTCATGTCCGGCGCGCAGTTCCGCAATTCCCGCGAATGGCCGCTTGTTCGGGATCTTGCGGCTGTGGTCAATGATGTGTTACTTTTCTGCGCGTTCGACCGCTCGGTAAGTGATTCCTGTTTCTCCACCATTCGACTGCGTACGGGGACGCCGTGAGTGTGAGAAAGGCACTGTTCAGAGCCACGAAGCCGGCGCCCTGGCGAGCCATGGGCCATCCGGACCGCTTTCCATCGAACCGTCGCGAGGCACGGCGCAGCCGCTCATCGCCCCATCGCGCCCGCCCTCCCGAATTTCCGTCCGAACCTTGACCGTAGTCGTGTCCGCGCTGGTCACATGGCCGGTGAGGCGCACTTACGCATGTCCCGCCGCGCGGGACGCGCGAGGCTCTACGTCGTAATCCGGCCGCCGGGCGCACCGGCACCCGTTCCGCCTATTCCGCGCGGCCGAAAACGCTTACCGAGCAAAGGCGCGCATGCGCAACCGCGTTATGCGCCAGGTGGCGGAAATCCATTCTTCTTGCCGCCGTCAGGGTTTCATCGAGCATAAAAGGGAGAGAAAGTGAACGCTTCCAGGATCAACCTCAAGGGTAGGTTCGCGGTCGCGGCGTCGCTTGCGGCGGCCGCGCTGCTCGCCGGCGGCCTCACCGCCACCCCCGCCGCCGCCTCGTCGACCTCGGCGCTCGCCGGGACGTGCGAGTTCAGCCGCACCCTCTGCTTATTCGAGGGCACCGGGTACACCGGCGCGAGGTTCACCGCGCAGTCGCTGGTTCCTCCCGCGGGCGTCTGCGTCGATCTCACCGCACACGGCTGGGGCTCGGGGCGGGCCCACTCGGCGATCAACACCGCCACCCAGATCGCCACGCTGTGGAGCAACACCAACTGCACCGGCACCCCCCTGCCCATTTACCCCGGCAGCTACCCCAGCATCAGCTTCAACGCGGGCAGCGTCTTCGTGTACTGACCCCCGAGGGCATCGCACCGCGGGGAGGGCCACGAGCGGCGGCCCTCCCCGCGGGCACGCCGCGGCCCGGCGCGAGACGCCCCCGGGCGCCCGGCGCTTCGCCGTGCCGAGATTCGTCAACGGTTAACCGGAAATGCCGTTGTGCGTCGTCCTGTTGCTATGCGCAGGCACTGGGATGCTGAGGCCGCCGGAAAGATCGGCGGCCCCACCAGAAAGGACCATGATGTCCCAGGGCCTGTCCCGCAGAGGGTTCCTCGTCGCCGGCGCCGGCGCCGCGGCGGCGTCGGTGCTGCCGCCGTCCGTCCACGCGGCCATGGCCATGCCGGCCCCCTCAGGCGGCCTGTCGGCGATCAAGCACGTCGTCTTCCTCATGCAGGAGAACCGGTCGTTCGACCACTACTTCGGCGGGCTGCGCGGCGTGCGCGGGTTCGGCGACCGCAACGCCATCAGGCTGCCGGACGGCGGCCCGGTCTTCGAGCAGCCGGACGGCGCCGGTCATGTGCTGCCCTTCCCGGTGCGCGCGGCCGCGGGCGTGGTCGGCAAGGACCTGCAGTGGATCTCGGCGCTGCCGCACGGCTGGGGCGACGGGCAGCAGGCGGCCGCGGGCGGCTGGCACAACGGCTGGATCGGCGCCAAGAGCGCCTCGACCATGACCTACTACGAGCGCCGGGACATCCCGCTGCAGTACGAGCTCGCCGACACCTTCACCATCTGTGACCAGTACTTCTGCTCGGTGCTGTCCTCCACCAGCCCCAACCGCAACTACCACGTGAGCGGGCACACCGGCTACGAGCCCGGCACGACCAAGCGGGCGATCGACAACAGCGCCTACGACGAGGACACCCACGCCGGCTACACCTGGGGCAACGCCGGGGAGGTCCTGCAGGCCGCCGGGCGGTCCTGGCAGGTGTACCAGGAGTGGGACAACTACGAGGACAACAACCTGGAGTTCTTCGCCACCTTCCGCCGCATCGCGCGCAAGGCGCTGCGCGGCGACTTCCAGAGCATGGACTCCTTCTACTCGGCCCTCGGCCGGGCCGGCGAGGCGCAGCGCGAGCAGATGCTGGCCCGCCTGGACGAGGGCGCGGCCGCGCTGACCCCCGCAGAGCGCGCGCTGTACGACCGCGCGCTGCGCCGGGTGCGGCCGGGGACGCTCGCGTCGAGTTTCCGCGCCGACGTCGAGGCGGGCCGGCTGCCCGAGGTGAGCTACATCGTCCCGTCGGCGGCCGACTCCGAGCACCCGAGCGCGTCCTCCCCGGTCCAGAGCGCGCGGATCACCTGGGACATCCTCGACGCGATCGCCTCCACCCCCGAGGTGTGGCGCTCGACCGCGCTGTTCATCACCTACGACGAGAACGACGGCTTCTTCGACCACGTGCCGCCGCCGCGGCCGCCGGCCGAGCGGGCCGAGGAGTACTACGACGGCAAGCCGATCGGCCTGGGCGTCCGCGTGCCCATGATCGTCGTCTCGCCGTGGACCGTCGGCGGGTACGTCTGCTCGCAGATCTTCGACCACTCCTCCACGGTGCGGTTCCTGGAGAGCTGGCTGAAGGTCCGCTTCCCCGACGTCTCGGCCTGGAGGCGCACGGTCTCCGGCGACCTCACCTCGGCGTTCGACTTCACCGCGGCGGGCCCGCGGCCCGCGCCCGCCCACCCCGCCGAGGTCCCGCCGTTCACCGGGCGCTGGCGGCCGGCCCCGCCCGCCGACCAGCGGATGCCCGTGCAGGAGGAGGGCGTCCGCCCGGCCCGCCCGCTGCCCTACCAGCCGGACGCCTCGGCCCGGCTGACGGGCAGGACGCTGACCCTGACCCTCGCCAACCGGGGCGCCGAGAGCGTCCACCTGGCGCTCTACCCCTACGCGGGCGAGCTCGCCGCGCCGCTGCACCTCGACGTGCGAGGGGAGGCCACCCGGGCCGTCCAGGTGCCCGACGACCGCTACGAGCTGGTGCTGACCGGCCCGAACGGCTTCCGCAGGGAGTTCGGCGGGTCGCTCACGGGCGCGGCGTCGGGCGTGCGGCTCCGCTCGGAGATCGACGGCGGCGCGCAGCGGCTGACCCTCGTGTTCGAGAACGCCGGCACCCAGCGGGTCAAGCTGCGCGTCCGCGCGCTGGCCTACCAGGAGCGGGACATGGCGGTCGTCCTGCGGCCCGGGCAGCGCAGGCAGGTGCCCTGGCCGGCCAAGGCGGCGCACGGCTGGTACGACGTCCAGGTCTCCTGCGAGGAGGACGCGTCGTTCGGCCGGCGCCTGATGGGCCACATCGAGAACGGCCGGCCCAGCGTCACCGGCTGAGCCCGGCACCGCGCACCGTCGCTGAGAGCCGCCGGCCCGCGGGAACGGCCGGCGGCCCCGGGGGAGATCGCGTCGCACACCTGACCCCGGCATGACGCGGCTGTGAGGGAGGCTTGGCCGCCGGCTGGGTAGCGTGGGAGGGCAGCGCCCCTGCGGAGGATCACGTCATGTCTGAATTCTGGGATCTCAAACATCGTCTGTGCGACGCGGTCAACGCTCACGACATGGAACGAGTGCTCGACTTCTACAGCCCGGACGCCGTCTTCGTCTCGCCGGTGGGCATCGCCGAAGGACGTGAGCAGATCGCCTGGCTCTACCAGCAGTTCTTCAAAGGGTTCCCCGACTTCCACCAGACGCCCGTGTTCGAGGTGGGCGACGCCGACAACCCCGCGGTGACGGAATGGACGGTCACCGGCACCCACAAAGGCCCCTTCCTGCTGCCCGACGGGCGCGAGGTCCAGGGGAGCGGCCGGCACGTCGTCTTCCGGGCCACCTGCTCGACCTTCGTCGATCACGGCAAGATCGTCTCGCACCGTGAGTACTTCGACCAGCTGGAGCTGTACACCCAGCTCGGCTTCGGCCTCGCGGAGCGCGATCCTTCCCTCCGTTTCGCGGAGGCCTGCAGGTAGACGGCCTACCCCCGGGTGAAAGGGGACGGCCACCCCCGGCGACGGGGATGGGACGTCGCCGGGGGTGGCCGTGGGGAAGGGCCGTCAGCGGGGCACGCGCAGGGAGTACGGGGGCGCCTCCCGGCGCGGCTCCTACTTCAGGCCGAAGGCACGGGTGATCGTCTGGGTCACCGTGTTGCCCCGCGCGTCCGCCGCGGCGGTCCGCAGGGTGACGAACGACGCCGCGGCCGGGGCGTCCAGCCGGGTGGTCCAGCCGGGGCCGTCCTTGCGCAGGCCGGTCTTGTGCCAGGTGGCGCCGTCGTCGTAGGAGACCTCCAGCGTCACCGGGCCGATCGCGCCCGGCCGTTCCACGCCGTCCAGGTGCGAGGGGGTGACGGTGAGCGCGTCGTGACGGCGCGCCTTGCCGGCCACGTCGGTGTCGACGGCGTAGTCGAGCTGGATCAGCGGCAGGCGCACGACCTCGCCGGGCGCGGCCGCCGCGGAGGTGAAGCCCCACTCGGTGCGGGTCGACGTGGAGTAGGGGTTGGCCCACGTGCCGCGGGAGTTCTCCGACACCAGCCGGTACGGCAGCCGCTCCGGCTTCACGCCGAAGACGGCGATCTGGTCGTAGGGCGCCTGGCCGAGCAGCGTGTCGCCCTGGTACACCTTCAGGCTGTTGGACACCATGCCGTTGAGGTAGGTGCCGCCGATGTGCCCGGCGCCCGAGTCGCCCCAGCCGGGCACCCTCGCCTGGAGGGTGTCGTCCAGCCGCAGCGGTGACAGGCCCTGCTCCAGGCGCGGCCGGTGGATCGGGCCGAACCACCGGACGTCGGTGGTGGTCCCCGCCCGGTAGGTCACCAGGTCGGCGGTGTGCTGCTCGACCTCGCGCACGATGTTCACCTGCTCGTACCAGGTGATCCCGCCGGTCACGTAGTCGGTGCGCTCGCCGATGGCCGGGGCGGTGAACCCGCTCGCGCCGGAGGCGGAGGAGTACCCGAACCGCCAGACGTCGGCGCGGTCCTCGACCACCTTGTTCTGCCGGTCGTTGCGGAAGGACACCTTGACCCGGGCCAGCTCGCTCTCGTCCGGCCGGTAGACCGGGTCGGCGGGCGCGGCGCCCTTGAAGTAGTGCACCAGGTCGTAGGAGTACTCGGTGACCGGGTTGGAGGTCACCTCCAGGGTGGTCGCGCGCCGGCCGTCCTCGATGCGGGCGATCAGCTCCTCGCCCTCGTCCTGACCCAGCGCGACCATCGGCAGCGGGGCCGGGTTCGGCGGCCCGTACAGCGCGTCGTTCCACGGCTCGGCGCGGCCGGGGCCGTCGTTGACGACCACCAGCATCTTCGCGCCCGCCGCGAGCGCCGCGGCGGCCTGCTCCTCGCGGGTGACCGCGGCGGAGTTCCTGACGACCACGGCCTTGCCCGCCGCCGGCCTGGACCGGTAGCCGGCCGCGCCGCCGTCGCCGGCGAACAGCGCCGCGAGCGTGTGACGGCCCTTCGGCAGCGGGGTCGCGCCCCGGTGGACCAGCACGTCGTCGAAGGCGCGGCCGCCGGAGGAGAGGGTCAGCGCCGGCTGCTGCAGACGCCAGTGGGCGCCGATCTCGAACTCCCCCTTGCGCACCTTGGCGCCGGTGGGCAGCGTCCACACGCTGTCGTACTCGATCGCCGGCCAGCGGCTGGAGGCGGTGTAGTCGTCGTCGGCGACGGCACGGTAGACGTCCATGCGCATCCCGGCCAGGGTGCTCGCCTTGGGTGTCACCGCCGCGACCCGCCGCGCCTTGCGCGCGTCCAGGGTGACGGTCCTGTCCTGGTCGAGCCGGACGTCGGTGGCGGCGAGCACGCCGAGGCCCAGCGAGTGGGGCCCGTGCGCGCCTTCGAGGTCGGCGGTCATCCACAAGGTGTAGGTGGCGGCCGGGACGCGCAGGTCCAGGGTGCCGGTCTCGTCCAGCCAGAGCGGGGCGAACAGGTGCTCGGCGGTGAGGATCACCTCACCGCTCAGCGGGCGGCCGGCGCGGTCCTTGGCGGTGAGGGTGAGCTGGTGGCGCTCGCCCTCCTTGGCGACGCCGATCATGGT
This sequence comes from Sphaerisporangium rhizosphaerae, assembly GCF_042665155.1. Taxonomy (NCBI): domain Bacteria; kingdom Bacillati; phylum Actinomycetota; class Actinomycetes; order Streptosporangiales; family Streptosporangiaceae; genus Sphaerisporangium; species Sphaerisporangium rhizosphaerae. Next base: position 51,685 of record NZ_JBHTCG010000007.1, read on the forward strand.
GCGGGCGCGCACGGCGCCGCTCGCGTCGGCGGCCTCCACCGTGCCCGAGACCGTGGTGTCGCCGGGAACCTGGTCCAGGTGGGCCGTGACCGTCACCGCGGCGGCGCCGCCCGCCGGGACGGTGACGCGGGAGGCCGAGAGCGTGTACGCGGCGGCCGGGGCGCCGGTCAGGCGAGTGGTCAGGTCGAGGGTGACCGGGGCGTCGCCGCTGTTGGTGTAGGTGATCTCCTTGGCGCTGGTCGCGCCGGCCGGGGCCGGGTAGCCGTGGAATCCGGCGAAGGCCGAAGCGGTGGCGAACACGGTCGCGGCGGTGGTCGCCGCGATGTCCAGCCGTCCGCTGCCGCCTTGGGCGGCGCTGAGGTCCGGCGTCGGCTTGGTGGTGCTGACCAGCGCGTCCTTCAGCCGCGGTCCGCTCCAGTCGGGATGCTGGGCGGCCAGCAACGCGGCGGCCCCCGCGACGTGCGGGGTGGCCATGGAGGTGCCGCTCATGGTCTGGTAGTAGCCCTCGCCCTCGGTCGCGTACTGCGAGCGCGCGGCGAGGATGCCGACCCCGGGGGCGGTCAGCTCGGGCTTGAGCCCGCGGTCGCCGGGGCGGGGCCCGCGGCTGGAGAAGTCGGCGAGGGCGTCGGAGGCGTCCACCGCGCCGACGGCCAGCGCGGCGTCGGCGACGGCGGGGGTCGCGACGGTGAACTCGCCCGGGCCGTCGTTGCCCGCGGCGATGACGAACAGCGCGCCGGTCTCGGCGCTCAGCTCGTTGACGGCCACGCTCATCGGGTCGGTGCCGTCGGAGGGGCCGGCGCCGAGGCTCATGCTGATGACCTTGGCGTGCTGGTCGCGGGCGGCCCACTCCATGCCGGCCAGCACCCACGAGTCCTGGCCGGCGCCGCTGTCGTCCAGCACCTTGCCGACGTGCAGCCGGGCGCCGGGGGCGACGCCCCTCTCCTTGCCGCCGGAGGCGGCGCCGGTGCCGGCGATGGTCGAGGCGACGTGCGTGCCGTGACCCGCGCCGTCCTCGATGCTCTCGTGGTCGGGGACGAAGCTCCGGCCGGCGACGACCTGTCCGGCCAGGTCGGGGTGGGCGGTGTCGACACCGGTGTCCAGGACGGCCACCTCGACGCCCTTGCCGGTGTTGCCGCTCTGCCACACCGTGGGCGCGCCGATCTGGGCGGTGCTGTCGGCGAGGCTCGCCTTCACCTTGCCGTCCAGCCAGACCTTCTCGATGCCGCCGGCCAGGGAACCCTGAGCGCCGCGCTGGGAGGGGGCGGGGAGAGAGGCGCCCTTGGTCAGCGCCGACCAGAAGCCGGCCGTGCGGTCGGCGTCCAGCGCCGCTCCCTGGACGCTGGTCAGGGGGCGCACCTGGCGCGCGCCCTGGGGCACGGCGGTGGCGCGGGCGCGGGCGGCGGCGTCGGTGTAGGTGACGATCAGCGGCAGGCGCGCGCTGTGCGCGTCGTCGTAGCCGTCGGCGAGCAGCCGGGTCACGTTGAACAGGTCCCGGTCGAGCAGCCCGGCGGCGAGGTACCGCAGCGCCGACCGCGGGTAGACGTAGGTCTGGCCCTTCTCGGCGTGGGTGACGGCGTCGGCGGGACGGCCGTCCGGGCCGACCACCGTGCGGGTCTGGGTGCCGTCCGGCGCGGTGCCGACGGTCACCTTGTCCCCGGTGAGCAGCGTGACGGTCCGTCCGGGCGCGGTGCTCGCGCCGGAGGCGGTGACGCCGTCAGCAGCCGGGGCGGTGGAGGCGTCGGCCGGTGGGACGGCCGCGAGCGCCGCGAGCGCTGCGGCCAGCGCGACGAGCCCACGCCCCCGGGAGGGAGGGAATGACAAGGGAACCCCAAAGCTAGGAGTGCTGCGAGATCCCTAGATTGTGGTCAAATGTTGGGGTTTGTGACCGATTGGGCGGTGACGCATTTATGCCATGTCGTATATGCGAAACCACCCGGGTCGGCGAGGCCGAGAACCGGGGACGTGGACGAGGAAACCGCCCGGTCATCTCGAACACGTTCAAGCCGCTGCGTTAGGCTCGTCCCACCCACGTGGGGGGAGCCTGATGAAGGTAGTGATACCCGGGGGAACCGGGCAGTTGGGCACCGTACTGACGCACGCGCTGACCGCTGAGGGGCATGACGTCGTGGTCCTGGCCAGACGGCCGGTACGCGAGAACGAGGTCCGCTGGGACGGCGAGACCCTCGGGCCCTGGGCGGAGCTGATCGACGGCAGCGACATGGTGATCAACCTGGCCGGGCGCAGCGTCAGCTGCCGGTACACCCCGGCCAATCTGCGGGCCATGATGGATTCGCGTGTCCACTCGGCGAAGGTCGTGGGCGAGGCGATCGCGGCCGCCGCGCGACCGCCCGCGGTCTGGTTGCAGATGAGCACCGCCACCGTGTACTCCCACCGCTTCGACGCGCCCAACGACGAGGCGTCCGGTGTGCTCGGCGGCGCCGAGTCCGGCGTCCCGGGCTACTGGGCCTACAGCGTCGAGATCGCCAAGGCGTGGGAGAGGGCGCAGGAGCGCGCCGAGACGCCGCACACGCGCAAGGTCGCCATGCGCTCCGCCATGGTGATGAGCCCCGATCGCGGCGGCGTCTTCGACGTCCTGTCGAAGCTGGCGCGGCTCGGCCTCGGCGGCCCGGTCGCGGGCGGCGCGCAGTACGTGTCCTGGATCCACGACCGCGACTTCGTCCGCGCCGTCGAGTACCTGGCCGAGCGGGACGACCTCGCCGGGCCGTTCAACCTCAGCGCTCCGCATCCTCTGCCACAACGCACGTTCATGCGCGCGCTGCGCGCCGCGTGGGGTGCCCCGGTGGGCCTGCCCGCGACGAGGTGGATGACCGAACTGGGCGCGTTCGTCCTGCGCTCGGACACCGAACTGCTGCTGAAGAGCCGCCGGGTCGTCCCGGGCCGCCTGCTGGACGCCGGCTTCGCCTTCGACCACCCACGGTGGCCCGGGGCCGCCGAGGACCTCGTACGGCGCACCCGGGGGCGATGATGGAGATCAGCGAGGGGCCGTACTTCGAGGAGCTGGTGGCGGGGCGGGTGTTCGACGGCGCGCCCGGGGTGACGCTCACCGAGGGCATGGCCGCGGGCCACCAGGCGGTCGTGGGCGACCGGCTCCGGCTGCCGCTCGACGCGCACCTGTCCCGCGAGGTTCTCGGCGGCGGGACGCTCGCCCACCCGGCGCTGGTGTGGGACGTGGCGATCGGCCAGTCCAGCCTGGTCACCCACCACGCCAAGGCCAACCTGTTCTACCGGGGCCTCGCCTTCCGCCGGCTGCCGCTGATCGGCGACACGCTGCGCACCCGCACCGAGGTGGTCGCGCTGCGCCGCAACCGGCCCCGGCCGGGGCGCCGCCCGACGGGGCTCGCGGTGCTGCGCGTCACGACGGCCGACCAGGACGGACGACCGGTGCTCGACTTCCGGCGCTGCGCGATGATCCCGCTGCGGGACCCCGGGGCGCGCACCGGCCACGACGCCGACCTGGACGCCGACCTGGACGCCGACCTGGACGCCGACCTGGACGCGGCGAGCACGCCGGCGACCGGCACGGACCTCGCCGGCCGGGCCGCCGTGCTGCTCGACGGCTGGCGGCCCGACCTGTTCAGGGAGCGGGTCCCTGGACGGCACTTCGCCGGCGTGGCGCAGGGCGAGCGGTGGCGGGCCGGCGGGGGAGACGTGGTGTCCGGCGCCCCGGAGCTGGCCAGGCTGACCGTCAACATCGCGCGGGTGCACCACGACACGCGGGAGGCGGGCGGCCCGCGGCTGGTGTACGGCGGGCACACCATCGGCCTGGCGCTGTCCCAGGCGGCCCGCGCGCTGCCGAACCTGGTCACGGTCGTGGCCTGGCACGGCTGCGACCATCTCGGCCCCGTCCACGAAGGCGACACCCTGACCAGCGAGATCACGGTCGAGAGACGGGAGGAACTCCCCGGGGGCGGCGGGCTGGTCCACCTGCGCTCGGTCGTGGCGGCGGTGTCCGGCGCCGAACCGGCCCCGGTCCTGGACTGGCGGTTCGCCGCCGTCATGGCCTGACCGGCCCGATCGGTTCGGACCGGGCGGAGCCGGTTACATCTCCGCCAGGATCCTCGCCTTGGCCGCCTCGAACTCGGCGGGGGAGACCGTGCCGGCGTCCAGAAGCGCCTGGAGCTTCCGCAGCCGGTCGAGTGGGTCCCGCCCGTCGGGGGATGCCCCGGACGGGCGCTCGCCGGAGATGACCTGCCCCCGCACCACGATCGCCGGTCCTGCGAACGGCCTCGCCGGACGCGCCTGGCCGCCGGGCACGTGATGGCCTAGTCCTGCGGGGCCGGGGCCGGCCGGGTCCTGCGGGGCGGGGCCGATACCCTTGACGGTGCCCAGGAAGAAGGCGAGGAGCCCGCCGACGATCGCGCCCGGCAGCACCCACGCCCACGTCTCGGTGCCCGGCGGGCACTGACGCGCGGAGACGTGCACACCGCCCGAGGCGCAACTCCCGCCGCGGACGAGCTGATACAAGGCATAGAGCGCCAGCCCCAGGCACATCACGGAGATCAGCGAGCCGACAGCGACACGGATGGAGTACCTCACTCGCGAACCGTACAGCAGACGGCCCGGCGCGAACGGACGGTCGCCGTCCGGATCTCGCCGGCCGCGAGCGGGACCGTGAAGCTTTCAGGCCGTGGTGGGGGACCGGCGGCGGCCGAACCGGTTAAGGGCAGGTCGGGCCGCATGTCGCGGCGATGCGCGTCCCGGCCGGGCGCCGGGCGGTTGCGGCTCGGTGCGGGACGGAGTTGTTTGGCAGCGCCCCCATCCTCTCGTCCCCGCAAGGAACACCACCATGGCAAGACGGATCAGGCCGCTCCACCTGCTGCTGGCGCTGGCCCTGGCGATCATGGCCGGCGTGGCGCCGACGGCCTTCCCGGTGGCCGGCGCGGCCGCCTCGGGCTTCGTGCAGCGCTGCGGCGTCCACTTCTGCCTCAACGGCAGGACGTACTACTTCGCCGGCGCCAACACCTACGACATCTTCACCTACGGCGGCAGCTACGGAGACACCGAGACGCAGTACATGGACAAGGCGCGCATCGACGCCCACATGGCCGAGATGCAGGCCGACAAGGTCAGCGTGGTCCGGCTCTGGATGTTCAGCCACGAGAGCTGGCACGGCTTCGAGCCGTCCAAGGGGCAGTACAACGACCAGCAGTTCGCCCTGTTCGACTACGTCATCGAGTCGGCCAAGGCGCACGACATCCGGCTGATCCCGGTGTTCGAGAACTACTGGGAGGCCTACGGCGGCATCGACACCCGGCTCAAGTGGGAAGGGCTGAACGGCGGGCACCCTGGCCGGGCGGTGTTCTTCGACAAGACCAGGTGCCCGGGCTGCTTCACCCAGTACAAGAACTACGTCAACTACGCCCTCAACCGGACCAACCACTACAGCGGCGTCAAGTACAAGGATGAGCCGGCCGTGTTCGCCTGGGAGCTGATGAACGAGCCGCGCTACCAGGACGTCAGTGCCGAGGAGAACAAGAGCGGCGCGACCCTGCGCAAGTGGGTGGACGAGATGGCCTCCTACGTCAAGAGCATCGACGCCAACCACATGGTCGGCGCCGGACTGGAGGGCCACGAGTCCCGCTACGGGTTCGGCGGCGACGAGGGCAATCCGTTCGTCTACATCCACCAGTCGCCCTACGTCGACTTCACCTCGGCGCACCCGTATCCGAACGCGGGCTGGGCGAACCTGACCCTGGACCAGACCAAGACGCTGATCGGCAGATGGATCTCCGACTCGCACGACGTGGTGGGCAAGCCGTTCTTCATGGGCGAGTTCAACACCGAGGGCAACGCCGACCGGGTCACCTGGTGGACGGCGCTCTACGCCGACTTCGAGGCCAGGAACGGCGACGGGTCGGCGTTCTGGTGGTACCCGGACAAGAACGGCGGCGGCGACCAGCACAGCGTGAAGAGCGGAGACCCGGCGCTCGCGGTGTTCCGGGCGCACTCGGCCCGGATGGCGGCCAAGGGCGGCGGAACGCCCACCCCGACGCCGACCCCCACCCCGACGCCGACCCGGACTCCCACTCCCACGCCGACCCCGACTCCCACGCCGACCCCGACTCCCACGCCGACCCGGACGCCGACTCCCACGCCGACCTCCACGCCCGGTGGGTGCTCGGTCGGCTACAGCGTCAACGACTGGGGGAACGGGTTCACCGCGGACGTCACCATCACCAACAACGGGACCGCCGCTGTCAACGGCTGGACCCTGGCGTTCACCTTCGGCGGCTCTCAGCGGGTCACCGGCGCCTGGAACGCGACCGTCACCCAGTCAGGAGCGCAGGTGACGGTGCGGAACGCCGCGTGGAACGGCACGATCGGCGCCAACGGCGGCACGGCGGCCTTCGGCTTCCAGGCCGCCTACACCGGCGCGAACGCGGTCCCGGCGGCCTTCACCCTCAACGGCGCCGCCTGCGCGAGGAGATGACCCCGGACGGACCAGATCCGGAGAGCCAACCCCCCGGGCCGGATCGCCGTCGGACGAACCGCGGCGCCGCCCCCGAGCAGGGAGGCGGCGTCGCCGCTGGAGTAAGAAGGCCGCTGGAGTAAGAAGGCGGCGTCGCCTTTGGGAGAGGGAGGCGTCGCCGCCCCGGGTGAGGGGGAGGCGACGTCACCCCTGGGTGGGGGAGGCGTCGCCGCTCATGGCCGGCAGCGGTCCGGGTCGCCGCGCAGGAAGTCGTCCCGGCCCATCGTGGTGTTGCCGTCCCCTCCGTCCGAGGCCAGCACCTGACCGTTCCCCAGACCGGCCAGGTCGGCGGCGGTGAACGGCACCCGTCCCTTGAGGCTCCTCTCGCCCATGGCGCCGCTGACGGTGGCGACATAGGGGACGCCCTCGCGGAGCGCGGTCAGCTCGCTCCCCGTGGCGCGCCAGCCGGCGGGCGGGTTCTGGAAGAGCCGGATGGCGCGCACCGAGGAGGTCCAGCCGCCGTTGTGCACGCTCCAGGCCGCCGGCCCGCCGCCGCCGGTGCCGCCGGTGTCGGTGTCGGCCAGGACGGAGAAGTCCTTGGCCAGGTAGCCGGGGCAGTCGGCCAGCAGCAGCCGCGCGCCGCCGTCCGCGGCCCTTTCGACGGCGAGGACGCCCTTCGGCGCGGGCGTGCATCCCGCGCCGAAGGAGACCAGGGCGGCCAGGGCGGTCAGTGCGGCGGCCCCGCGCGTGAGCCCGGGCCCCCTTCTGCGAATCACCGTTCCATCTTCCTCTCTAGGTCCCCGGCATCCGGTATTCGAGGGGCCGCCAGGTCCAGTAGCTTCCCCACCACAGGTTGGCCTCCATCTCGTACTTGTTCATGGACGCCGGGTCGCCGACCTTGTGCTGGGAGTAGGCCGCGGCGGCGGCGTACCGGGCGACGAAGTCGACGGCGGTGGCGGAGGCCGCCCATTGCCGGGAGTGCACCGCCTCGTGCTTCTCCAGGTTCGGCCCGTAGGCGTCGGCCTGTGCGCGCCCGGAGACCTTGCTGGTCTTGGCGATGTCCTCGCGGCGCTGCTTCTCCTCCTGCATCTGCTGCTGGTAGGCCTGCTTGGAGTACGGGTAGAACAGCACGTCGCCGATGGTCATCGGCTGGTCGCCGCCGGGGGAGCTGCTGTAGCAGACGTACTGCAGCGAATGGCGTTCGCAGATGCCGTCGTGCATCTTCCCCTTGTGGTAGAGCCAGGCCATCTCGTTCGCGCCGTTGGTGTTGTTGCCCCAGTGGAACGGGTGGAGCAGCAGTGCCGTGCTGAGGTCGACCCCGTTGCCCTTGCAGAAGCACCCGCCGGGCGGGGCCTTGGGCGCCGGGCCCGGGCTCGGGGAGGGCGTCGGCTGCTTCTTCTTCTTTTTCTTCCGCGCCGGGTCGGCGGTGCCGGTCTTGGGGTCGTAGCCGACGGCGTCCTGCGTCGCCTGGTCGCAGTACTTCAGGTCGTACTGGCAGGAGTTGGGCCTGGACCCGATCTCCTCGCCCGTCGGGTCGCTGAAGGTGGCCGGGTTCTGGTTGCCGTAGGAGTAGCCGTTCAGCGACTGGCTCTGGTCGGTGGACAGCACCGGGTCCACGCTCAGGAACCTGCCGGTCAGCGGGTCGTACAGGCGGGCGCCGACGTAGGTGAGCCCGGTGTCCTCGTCGGCGGTCTTGCCGAGGAAGCCCTTGTCGTCGGGCCATGGCCGGCCGGACGGGGCGCCGCGCGGCGCGCCGAACGGGGTCGTGTACCGCTTGGCGATCGCCTGGCTGCTCGCGTCGACCGCGAGCGAGGAGGTGCCGTGCTGGTCTCCGGCGACGAACGTGACCGTGTTCGTCCCCGTTTCCGTGCTGCGCACCGCGATGACCTGGTCGCCGGCCGTGTAGGAACGGACGGCCCAGTTCTTGACGGCGGTGCCGGTCCTGCTTTGGTGGATCTCGGTGGCGCCGAGGTACAGGACGCTCTCGCCGTCGCCCTCCGCGCGGCGGAGCAGCACCTCGCCGTCGGCGTCGTACACGTAGGTGGCCTTCCGCCCGCCCTGCGTCACGGTGGAGACCCGGCCCTGCGCGTCCCAGGTCAGCGTCTGGCCGCCCCGCCCGGTCGTGTTGCCGGACTTGTCGTAGGAGTAGGTCGGCGTCACGCCCGTGCAGGACGCGGCGGAGGTGACCGCGGTGAGAGCGTGCCGCCTGGCGGTGTCGCCGTAGCAGTACGTCGAGGTGGCGGCCGCTCCGCCGGTGTAGCCGGTCTCCGTGCTGCGCATGCCCGCGCTGTTGTAGGTGTACCCGGTGCGGTACGGCGCGGCCCCGCCCAGTGTTCTGCTGGTGCAGTCGTCAGTGGCCGGCGTCCACGCCTCGGTCAGGCGGCGCTGCCCGTCGTAGGCGAAGCACTGGAAGTCGCTCGCGCCCGCGCCGTCCTGGGTCGGGGTGTCGGCGATCTCGGTGACGTTGCCCGCGTCGTCGTAGTGGTAGGTCAGGTCCTGAGGCTTGACCGGCGTGGACTGGGTGGTGACGAAGGACCTCTTCAGCCGGTCGGTGCCCTCCTCGTAGGTGTTCCTGATGTAGGTCTTCTTGGCGGCGGCGTCCCCCGACAGGGCCAGGGTGAGCTGCTGGGGCCGGCCGAGCGGGTTGTAGTCGGCCGCCTGGAGGTAGTCCTGGGTGCCGGTGACCTTCACGACCTGGCCGGTCGCCGTGTAGGTCAGGCTGACGGTCTCCGCGGCCAGACCCCCGGCCGCCGGCTCGGTCGAGCTCTTCAGGGTGGCGTCCGGGTTGTAGGCGCCGCCGAAGATGTAGGAGGTCCTGGCCGCGCCGGAGACGACCATCGGGTCCTTCTGGTCGAGGTCGATCTCGGTGCTCGTCGCGCGGTACAGCGCGTCGTAGCTCAGGACCTTGCGGGTGTAGGCCCTGCCGGTGGCGACGGCGCCGCCCTCGTAGCCGGTCGCGGACGCGAGCCGCCCCTGGACCACGGTGTCGTAGGTCCAGGCGGCCAGCTTGCCGGCGTCGGTGCGCGACCCGGACCACAGCCCGGTCCTGCGGCCGAGCTCGTCGTAGCCGTACAGCAGCACCGAGCCGTTCGCGCCGGTGACGGTGTCCGGCTGGTCGAGCGCGGTGTAGCGCAGGGTGCCGGCGCCCTTGTCGGGGTCGGTGATGCCCGCCTGCCGCCCGAACAGGTCGTAGGTGTAGGACCACTGGGCGCCGTCGGGGCCGGTGACGGTCAGCTGCCGGCCGCCGGGGGTGTAGGCGAAGGAGGTGGAGGCGTACCCGCCCGCGGTCATGGAGCCGTACTGGGTGTCGGCCGGCGAGGGCGAGCCGTACTCGCGGCTCTCGACGGTGCGTCCCAGCGCGTCGGTGATGGTGCGGGTCGCCTTGCCGCCGGTCACGGCGCTGGTGGCGGTGGAGTCACCAGTGTAGGCGGTGGTGGTCGTCCACTTCGGCACGCCGTAGGTGAGGAAGGTGCTGCTGGTCGGGCGTCCGGCGCCGTCGAAGACGCGGTTGGTCTGCTTGGGCGCCTCGCCGTACTCCTCCCGGCTGTAGGTGGCGTTCGGCGTGTGCCCGGCGTCGAAGATGTCGGCGTAGGTCTCGTAGGCCAGGCCGCGCGAGTCGTAGCGGGTGTCGGTCAGCAGCCGGCCGCCGTTCGGCGTCGGCTGCTGGGTCTGCATGGGCCGCAGCAGCGAGTCGAAGATCTGGTACGTCCAGTTCGCCGTGGTGGACGACCGGACGGTGGAGGTGCCGATCGCGGGCGCCTTGCCCCGTTCGAACACATAGGAGTAGGCCATGCTAGGGGTCTCGCCGCCGCCCTTGCTGCGGTCGGGCAGCCACACCCCGGTCAGCCTGCCGAGGCCGTCGTAGGTCTGCTCGGTCTTGGCGTCGTTGGGGTCGTAGGTGCGCAGCGGCTGCCCGCGCGTCCCGTCGAGGAAGACGGTGGTCTTTTGCTGCTTGGCGTTGGTGACCACCGTCTTGGTGGGCACGCCGGCGCCGGTGGGGGTGTAGGCGGTGGTGGTGGGGTTGCCGCCCGCGTCGGTGACGACCAGGGGCCTGCCCAGCGTGTCGAAGGTCGTCTTCGCCGTGCGCTGCCAGCCGGTCGGCGGCCGGTCGCCGCCGGTGACCGCCGCCGGGTAGCCGGTGGCGCGGCCGGTCCAGCTCTCCTCGCCCTTGGCCGGCTTCTGGCCGGCGGACCAGCCCGTCGCCGAGGCGTTGTCGTAGACGGTGGCGGTGTCGGACAGCACGTCGCCGGCGGTGGCGCCGTCGGCGGGCAGCGACAGGTCGGCCTCCTTCACCGAGCAGGGCCGCCCGACCTGACGGGTGCGGGAGACCAGCGTGTTGATGCCCTTGGCGTCGTCGCGCGCGTACCAGGTGCGGGTGCAGGTCTCGTCGCCGCTCTTGGCGGTGTCCCCGGTGGCGTCCTGCGTGACCGGCATGCCGTAGCCGTCGTAGGTGGTGGCGGTGGAGACGGTGCGCCAGGTCTTCGGGACCGTGAGGTAGGTGTGCTCGTACGACCTGCCGGTGCGCAGGTAGTACGCCTCGGTGTCGGCGTAGGACTTGTGCTGGGTCGCGGTCCGCGACGACCAGGGGTCGTTCACCGTCACCTCGATCGGGACGGCGCCGTCGTAGGTGACCTCCTCGCGGGTGTAGCCCGCGTACTGCTCGGCGTCGGTGAGGTCGGGCACGTCGAGCCCGGTCGCGTCCAGGCCGGGCACCGAGGCGGCGCGCCGCCGGTCGGGGTCGACGACCCGGGGGCTCGCCGACTTCAGCAGCCGGTCGCCGTTCATGCCCTGCAGGAAGACCGAGACGGTCGTGGTCCGGGTGCCGCCGGCGGAGCCGGTGGAGGCGGTGACCTTCTGGTAGCCGCGCCACAGCGACCAGGTGCGCTCGCCGGCGGGGATGAACGGGCTGTCGTTGTAGTGCCAGGCCGGCTTGTCGTAGGCGTAGGAGTACTCGGTGAGCGGGTTGTCCCCGGCCGGGTCGGCGATGTTCACCGCCAGCACGCGGTACTTGTGGAACCAGTCGACCGAGGCGTCGGAGGCCCCGTTGACGTGCCAGAACTGCGGGTAGCACGAGCCGTTGCCGGCGTCCTCGGCCGCCGGCATCGCCGAGCCGCGCACGCACTCCGGCTCGTTGTAGCTGACCGTCGTGAGCGCCCCGGTCTCCGAGGTGATCGTCTCCAGGCGCGGCCTGGTGAGCGGCAGGATGTTCCCGCCGCCGGGCTGGGTGCCGCCGGCGACCCGGTTGGGCCGCATCGCGTAGGTGAAGGAGACCGGGTCGAGCGTCACGGGCCCGTCCGTGGGCGACCCGGTGCGCACGATCGACGTCAGCGACAGCGTCTGGTCGGCGGAGGTGCCGATGTCGCCGCCGTCCAGGTACTTCTGGGTGAACGCCCAGGAGTCGACCGGCTTGTACGCCGTGCCGGACAGGACGGAGGTCTCGACCTTCACCAGCCGCTTGCGGGAGAAGAAGTCGGGGCTCTCGGTGTGGCAGTCGTCCTTGCTCGCGTCCTTGGCGCAGATCGCGTCGAAGGGGACGTCGGGCCAGCGCTCGGCGGTGTCCTTGGTCAGGCTGGAGCAGTCGCCGTCCGTGCAGCGCTCGCTGTAGGAGAAGGACACCTTGTCGGGGGCGGTCGCGCTGAACAGCGTGTCGGACCGCTGCCCGTACAGGATGCGGTCCAGGTAGCCGCCGCGGGTGTAGAGGGTGGTGGCGGTGTCGGCCTTGTTCTTGCGGTAGTAGTTGGTCTCCTTGGTGTACCAGTACGACATGGCGTTGCCGTGGGTGTCCTCGACGTAGTCCAGGTTCCAGCGCCACGCCTGGGTGACCGCCCGGTCGGCGAAGGCGTCGCCCTTGGTGTAGCCGGGTTCGCCGGAGTCGTCGCCGTACACCGGGACCGTCCACACCGAGTTGGTGCGCTCGGCGCCCGCGCCGGTCAGCTTGTCCAGGCCGAAGTAGTACTTGGTGCCGTCGCCGGTGGTGACGATCCAGTACTCGCCGTCGTCGTCGCCGTTGGCGGCGCCGGTGGACCAGGTGACGGTGGAGGCGTCGTCGTTCTTCAGCCGCCAGGCGTGGCCGGTGTCGTCCTTGACCAGTTCGGTGGACCTGCCGTTCAGCACGAGCGAGGCGTTCTCGTACTTCCAGCACAGGTCGTACTGCTCGTCGTGGCCGTCCTCGTCGCAGGGGCCGTACTGGCGGTCGATATAGGAGGCGGCGGCCGTCTCGAATCCCTCGCCGACCGAGGTGCCCTGGTTGTTGCCGGCGGCCGTGCGCCCGTCGATGCCGCCGGAGTCGTAGGACAGGTCCAGCGAGGGGGAGGGCCCGGCGGGGGGCTCCACCGGCGCCATCGGATAGGACCAGGTGAACGCGCCGGAGCCGCCGCCCGCCTCCCAGGTGGACGACGCGCCGAGCGGCGTGGCCGAGTAGTCGCCGCCGCCGTCGGGCGCCTCGCCGGTCGGGGCCAGGGCCTCCGCGGCGAACACGGCCGGAGCGGCCCCGAGGGTGACCGGCGCCGACAGGGTGAGCGTGGCGGAGGAGTTGACCGAGGCCAGCGGGGTGCGCGTGCGGCACTCCTCCCGCGCGGGCGTCGTCAGCGCACAGGCCGGCAGTCCCACCAGGCGCAGCCGGCCGCCCCATCCGCCGCCGTACGCCGAGGCGAAGGAGGCGTAGCCGACGCTCAGCCGGGCCTCGCCGGAGGCCGCCGCCGAGGCGGTCAGCAGCACGCCGTCCACCCCGGCCGCCTCGGCGGCGGCGCGGTCGAGCACCCGCACGCGCGCCGCCGTACCGGCCGCCGCGCCTGCCGTGGTGCCTGCCGTGGTGCCTGCCGCGGTCCCGGGGGACGTCGCCGCCGTCGCGCCGGCGTCCTTTCCGGGCGCCGGGGTCAGGGTGACGGGCAGGTCTCCCACGGTGACGCTCGCGGCGCCGAGCGGGACCTGCGCCGTGCCGGCCTTGGGCCAGGCGGCCCTGCGCTCCCCGGCCGCCCGGGCGGCCCAGGCGTCGTTGCGCGCCTGGGAGGCCGCGACCTGCTCGCGCGCCTTCCTGGCGCCGGTCGCGTTCATGGCTCTGACCTTGCTGGACCGCTGCTGCGGTACGGGGGGCGCGCCGGGTGGGCCCGCCGCGGCGGAGGCCGCGGGCGTCACCCCCAGCGCCAGTGTCACCATCACTGCCATCGCGGTCGCCAAGGCAGCGCGCATTACGGGCCGACGCATGACCCAACCTCCTCGAGAGGAACTAAGAACCGGGATCAACCGGGGGTGAGGGCGTGCGGGGACCGGGGTGCCGGTCCCCGCACGCCGTCAGTCGCCGACGACGGCGTCGAGCTGGTCGGAGTCGGACAGGGCGCCCGCCCACAGGCGCAGGTCGGTGAGCTCGGCGGCCAGGAAGTGGCTCCAGGCGGTGGCGCTGAAGCCCTTGCCGACCGCGAACTCGCCGGACCCGGCGGCCGCGGTGTAGGCCAGGTCGAGGTCGTTCTGCTCGTGGCCGACGTAGAGCCGCACCACCGGGCCGCCCGGGGCCAGGGCGTCGTAGACGCCGGTCAGCCGCACGGGGCTGTCCGGGCTCGCCGTGTCCTCGGAGCTCACCCAGCTCTTGGCGCCGTCCTTGCCGACCCGGCCGAAGCGCCAGAAGCCGACCGGCACGGCCACCTCGTTGCCGTCGTCGTCCAGCCTGGTCTCTTTGCCGGTCAGCTCGAACCACAGGCCCCACGAGGAGCCGTCGGCGGTGCGCTGCCCGGCCACCTGGCCGAGCGAGCCGATCGGCATCGCGAGGGCCTTGTCCTGGTCGAGCTGGACCTTCGCGGTCACGGTGAACGAGCCGGTGTCGTCGACGACCGGCCCCGGGGCGGTGGCCGCGTCGTCCACGCCGTCCAGCACCAGGCCCTCGCCGTCCAGCGTCGCGCCGCCGGCCAGGGTCAGCGAGCGGCCGTAGCCGGACAGCGTGTCGGGCAGCGCCGTCCCGGCGGCACCCGCCGGATCCCAGTCGGCCACCAGCTCCATGTCATCGCGCCCCGACGCCGGGGACTCCGACCGCGCCTGCGACGCGACCTCCTCGGGGGTCAGGACGCGCTGCCAGGCGGCGACCTCGTCGACGGAGCCGGCCAGGTAGTGCTGGAACAGGCCGGCCCAGGTGTAGCGGCCGATCTCGAACGGTCCGGTGGCCGACCAGGCGCCCGCGACGGTCGCGGTGCCTTGCGGCAGGCCGTTGACATAGAAGGCGAGCTTCTGCGTCGCCGGGTCGTAGGTGCCCGCCAGGTGGGTCCAGGCGTTCACCTGGGCGGTGTTGTTCTTCGCGCAGACCCCGAAGTACGCCTTGCCCGTCGCCGCGTCGGCGTCCTTGACGCCGAAGCAGTAGGACACCCGGCCCACGTCGTACCAGAGGTTGAAGGGGCTGTAGCCTCCGGCGCCGTCCTGCGACAGGACGGTGCCCGGCGTGGTGGTCTGGTCCATCCGCACCCAGGCGGCGACCGAGTAGGCCGAACGCGTCTCCAGCACCGGCCCGGAGGTGGCGGCGTAGGCCGACGTGCCGTTCAGGCTCAGGCCCTTGTCGGTCTTCGGGGTGGTCAGCGCGGTGCCGTCCTCGTCGTACCACAGCTCGCCGCGGCGTCCCCGGCCGTCCCGCACCGCGCCGCCGCTGAGGGTGGCGTCGTGCCGGGCGGAGCCGGTGGAGGAGTCGGCGGCGACGCCCGCGTCCTCGCCGAAGTGCCACCTGCCGACCGGGCCCGCGCCCGCGGCGACCAGGAAGTCAAGGACGGTGGTGGCGCCGTAGCGGCCCACGTTGTCCTTGGCGCGGACGTACAGGCTGAAGGTGCCCGAGGCCCCCGGCGTGATCGTCGGTTTGACCGTGGCGCCCTGGACGTCCGCCGACCAGGTGGGCGTGGTGGACAGGCGGTACTGGTAGGCCACGTTGTTGGCGTCGCCGGAGGCCGGCGCGAAGGTGAACGTCGCGCCCAGCCCCGGGCCGCCGGCCGCCGTGCACGCGGTGGTGGTGCACGCGGTGTACGGGGCGCCGGGGGTGACCACCGGCGCCTTCGGCGCGGTCGGGTCGACCTTGAAGTAGCACCAGCCCGCGCTCAGGTAGCTGCTGGTCCCGGCCAGCCACTTGGTGTAGTTGCCGTAGTACGAGCGCGTCCAGGAGTCGTAGCGGTAGAGCACGCCTTCGGTCAGCGTCGGCGCGTCCGCGGTCACCTTCACGTTGTCGCCGACGTGTCCGCTCGCCGGCCGCTCGATGGTGGAGAACACCTGCGTCCAGGTGCCGTCGGAGTTCTTCTTCTGGACGTAGAACGCCCCCCGCAGCATCGCGCCGGACTCGCCGCCCGCCAGGGTCTGCGGGACCGTCGCCATGGCCGGCGTGGGGTCGGAGACGACCGCGGGCGCCGACTCCTTGGTCTCGCAGACCGTTCCCGAGCCGGTGACCAGGCCGACGCCGGTCGGCACGCCGGGCATCCCCACGTAGTCGACGACCAGCACGGCGTCGTTCCGGAAACGTTTCCAGGCGGAGGTGTCGCTCTCGTCGTGCGCCCGCAGTTCCAGGGTCAGCTTGGAGAACTTGCCGGCCGCGAAGTCCTTCACGGTGGGGGTGAGGTTCTCGTTGGTCTCCTCGGGGTTGTCGCGGAACTCGATCGGCGCGGCCGGCTCGTCGGGGTCGCACGCCGAGCCGCGGCCCGCCGAGACGTCGCGGTCGACCATCCAGTCGAGCTCCTTGGGCCGGCTCGCCCAGGTCGTGGCGGAGGAGATGTTGTTGGTGCGGACCAGGTCGACCCATCGGGGGGAGCACTGGAACGCCCACGGCTCGGTGACGCGGAAGGCCGCGCCCAGCACCTGCTTGCCCTTCAGGCTCGCGGGGGAGAACTGGAAGTACAGACGCTGGGTGTAGCCGGGGCCGCAGTAGTAGCCGCTCCAGGTGCCGCAGTGGCCGACGCCCTTGCCCTCGTTGTCGTCGCCGTTGCTCCAGTTGTAGGACTCGTACCCGTCCGAGCGCAGCAGCGTCCGGTCGCTCTCGCCCCAGGTGACGCTCGGGTCGATGTAGACGGGGTAGGCGCCCTGGTCCTTCTGCCGGAGCAGGCCGGTGTCGGGCACGACCGCGAGCGTGCCGCCGCCGACCTCGATGGGCAGCTGGGCCTGGCGCGCGCCGGGGGCAGGGCCGTCGGCGCCGTCGGCGCCGTCCGGTTCCGCGGCGAGGGCCGTTCCGTCCTCCGGCGTGGCGGAGGCGGGTGCCCGCCCGCTGAGCGACGCGGCCGGCCCGCTCGTCGCGGCGGACCGGCCGGCGGCCGGGTCGCCGGTGGAGTCCCACATGGCGGCGGGCGGGGAGGAGAAGACCTCGGTGGCGTTGCCGTCGGTCGCGGACATGCCGCCGTCCTCGGTCTGCTCGACCTTCAGCCCGGAGGAGGTGACCGCGTACTCGACGCGCTCGAGCGCGGGGTCGGCGGCGGCCTGCGGGGTCTTGACGACCAGGACCTGGCTGAAGCCCTCGGTCGTCGCGGTCATCCTGAGGTCGACGTCCGGCAGCACGTCGCGGTAGGTGGCGTTCGGGCCGTCCAGCACCGGCGCCGGCAGGGGGGCCGGCCATCCGAGCTCGAGGGTGCGGCCGTCACGGGTGATGCCGACCAGTCGGCCGTCGCCGCCACCGGAGAAATTCATCTGGACGGCGGCGGCCACCGGGGCCACGGTGCCGTCGGCGCGGCGCTGGAGCGTGGCGTCCGGCGTCACCCACGCGCCCCCCGCCCCCTTGACCCGCACGGGCACGGTCGACTGTTCGAGCCGGAAGGACTCCCCGTCGGGGTTGGCGTACGTGGTGGAGAACTCGGTCCGGGCGCCGGTCACCTCGACCTGCTCCCCGGTCTCGGCGGCCCGCGCCGACGCCTGCCGCCACTCGGCGGGCCGGCCGGCGCGGGAGCCGGCCGGCCCGCCGTCCGCCACCGCGGCCCAAGGCGTTCCCGCCCCCACGAACGCACCCACCACGGCGACGACGGCGAGCGTGCGCCAACCTCGCGGCCCGGGACACCTGGACATCGGTCATCTCTCTTCGCGTAAGGAGCTCATCAAGATCGCGCCACATCCTGACCTCGGCTACTAGTTCATGTCAATGAACTATTTCAAACTGAAAATTTACAGTTCTAGAAATATCCGCAAAGGACCTCAAACCCTGACGTACCGGGGCGATTAGCCGAGTCCTGGAACGCGGTGGAACGCGGTGGAACGCCTTCATGAGAGAGGCGGCCGAAGGGCGCCTCACGGGGGTGGACGGGGCCGCGCGCGTCACCACGCGACGGCGTGCCCGGCGCTCCCGCACGCCACAGATCACCGGCATCGAGGGGAGAGGCGGACCGATGGGCATCGCGGAACCGGACCAAGGCGTGATCGCCGGCGAGAGGGGACGGGGGGAGGGAGTCCACACCGCGGCCACGGTGGAGGCGTCGCTCCCCGTGCGGGCTGTCCTGCGGGAGGCGGGCTTCCGGCTGTTCTGGACCGGCCAGACGATCTCGCTGATCGGCAGCCAGGTCAGCCTCGTCGCGCTCCCGCTGCTGGCCGTTCTCACGCTGGACGCCGGACCGTTCGAGGTGGGCCTGCTCGCCGCGCTCGGCCGCGCGCCGTGGCTGCTGTTCGGGCTGCTCGCCGGGGCGCTGGCCGACCGGGCCCGGCGCCGTCCGCTGCTGGTCGCGGCCGACCTGGTACGGGCGGCGGTCCTGGCCTGGATCCCGGTGGCCGCCTGGCTCGGCGTGCTCACGGTCGGGCAGCTCTACGCCGTCACCTTCGTCGTCGGCACGATGACCGTGCTGTCCGAGGTCGCCGCCCAGTCGTTCCTGCCGAGCCTGGCCGCGCCCGCGCAACTGGCCGACGGCAACGGCAAGCTGGAGGTCAGCAGGGCGTCCGCCGAGGCCGTCGGCCCGGGGCTCGGCGGCGTGCTGGTGCAGGCGGTGACCGCGCCGTTCGCGATCGTCGCCGACGTGGTGTCCTTCCTGCTCTCGGCGACGCTGCTCGGCCGCCTCAAGGTGGACGAGCGCACGGGCCCGGACGGCGCGGGCGCCCTGCCGGGGACCGGCGCCGGGGCGGCGTCCGCGACCGGTCCAGGCGCCGGGCCGGGGACGATCGCGGGCTCTATCGTGCCAACGGCCCCAGGGACGCCCACGGCGTCGACCTCGGCGTCGGCTACGGCGTCGACGAGGGCGTCGGTCGCGGGGTCGGTCGCGGGGGAGATGCGGGAGGGGCTGCGGTTCGTCCTCGGCCACCCCCTGCTGCGGTGGAACGTGCTGGCGGCGGCGGTGGCCAACTTCTTCGGCAACATCCTGCTGGCCATCCTCGTGCTGTACGTCCTCACCGAGCTCCGGCTGGCCCCGGCCGTCATCGGGCTCGTCCTCGGCCTCGGCAGCCTCGGCGCGGTGCTGGGCGCCGCGGTCGCGCAGCGGCTGATCCGGCGCGCCGGCTACGGGCCAACCCTCACCGCGGGCCTGGCGGTGACCGCCGCCGGCGGCCTGCTGCTGGCCCCGGTGGACGGGCCGTACGCGCTGCGCGTGGCCTGGGCGGTGGCGGCCCTGATGCTGCTCCTCGGCGGCGTCCCGCTCTTCGACGTCGCGGTGGTCACCCTGCGCCAGCTCATCACCCCGCCCCGCATCCTCGGGCGGGCCAACGCGACCATGCGTTTCCTGGTCTTCGGCACGATGCCGCTCGGCGCGCTCGCCGGCGGCCTGCTCGGCGACCATGCCGGGCTGCGCACGGCCGTCCTGGTGGCGGGAGCCGGCCTGGCCGTCCCCGTCATCCTCGTCCTGGTCTCCCCGCTCGCGCGGCTGAGATCCCACCTGCCGCCGTCCATGGCGGCATTCGACCGGCCCTCACCCATCACCATTCCCGGAGGCAACAATGACCACTGAGACGACCGGCCTGACCGCCCTGAGCGAGAGCGCGCCCACCCGGGCGCCGCGCCGCCGCGCGATCCGGCTCTCCGAACTGGACCTGGTCACCATCGACACCGAAGGGGGCCTGTCGGTGCTGGTCCGCCCCCGCGTCCCCGGCGTGGACCTGGCGCGCTGGCTCAAGGACAACCACGAGCGGGTCGAACGGCTGCTCGGCGAGCGGGGCGCGATCCGCTTCCAGGGGTTCGACGTCACCACCGCCGCCGCGTTCGAGTCGGTCTCCAGCGCCCTGTCGCCCGAGCTGCTCAACTACGTGTACGGCTCGACCCCGCGCAGCCGCGAGAAGGGCGGCGTCTACACCTCCACGGAGTACCCGCCGGACCAGACCATCCCCCAGCACAACGAGATGGCCTACTCCACCCGGTGGCCGATGAAGCTCTGGTTCTACTGCCAGTACCCGGCGGCCGCCGGCGGTGAGACGCCGCTGGCCGACAGCCGCCGCGTCCTGCGCCGCATCGACCCGGCCCTGCGGGCGCGCTTCGCCGAGCGCGGGGTGCGGTACGTGCGCAACTACGGCGGCGGGCTCGACCTGTCGTGGCAACGCGCCTTCGAGACCGACGACCGCGAGGAGGCCGAGCGGACCTTCCGCGATCTCGGGATCTCCTACGAGTGGTTCGACGGGGGCCGGCTGCGCACCTGGCAGGTCTGCCAGGCCGTGGTGTCCCACCCGGTGACCGGCGAGGCCGCCTGGTTCAACCAGGCCCACCTGTTCCACCCCTCCAGCCTGCCCGCCGAGGTGCGCGAGTCGCTGCTCGCCTCCTCGGGCGAGGAGGACCTGCCCCGCAACGCGCTGTACGGCGACGGCACGCCGATCGAGGAGTCCGCGCTTGAGGAGGTCAGGGCGGCGTTCGCCGCCGAGACCGTGGCCGAGCCGTGGAGCGCCGGCGAGGTCCTGCTGATCGACAACGTGCTGATGTCCCACGGCCGCCGCCCCTACGAGGGGCCGCGCAAGGTGCTGGTCGCCATGACCGACCCCAACCCCGTGCCCGGGTCCCCCGCCGCCGGCGGCGAGCACGAGGAGAGCAAGTGACCCCGTCGTACCCCGCATTCGACCCCATCGGCCTGGCTGTACAGGAGGAGAGCAAGTGACCACGTCATTCGAGGCGTCCGAGGCGTTCGAGGCCCTGGAGGGCTTCCCGCTGTCGCCGCAGCAGCGCGACACCTGGGTACGGGCGGGCGGCGAGGGCGCGCCCGCGCCGTCGATCGTCTGCGCCGTGCGGATCGACGGCGACCTCGACCGCGGCGCCCTGCGCCGGGCGATCGCCGAGCTCGTACGCCGGCACGAGATCCTGCGCACCGGGTTCCACGCCGTCCCCGGGCTGACCCTGCCGGTACAGGTGATCAGCGCCACGGCCGGCGTCCCGCTGGAGGACCTCCCCCCGGCCGCCCCCCTTGCGGACGGGCACGACGACGCCATGGCGCTCCGGTCCGGGACCGCGCCGGGCGGAGACGATGCCCTCTCGGCCCCGTGGGCGAGGACCGCGCCGGCCGGAGACGACGACCCCTCGGCCCCGTGGGCGGGGACCGCGCCGGACGGGGACGACCCCGTGGCCCGCTGGGCGGGGCGGCCGCTCGACCTGACGGCCGGCGGTCTGCTGTCGGTGGCCGTGCGCCGGGAGAGCGCGCGGCGGCACACGTTGCTGCTGCGATTACCGCTCCTGTGCGCCGACGGCCCCGCCATGGAGCGTCTGGTCCACGAGCTCGCCGCTCTGTACCGCGGCGAGCCCCTCTCCGACGCCGCCGACCGCTGGCAGTACGCGGACCTGTCGGAGTGGCTGAACGACCTGCCTTCGCCTCCCGAGGCCGGCGCCGCTCCCGCGGCGGCGGGCCCGCCCCGGCCGCCTTTCCTGCGGACGGTGGCGGTCCCGGACCCCGCGGGCGCTCCCGGGACCGGCGAGGTGGCCGTGGAGATCGGCGCGGCCGCGTGGAGCCGGGCGCGCCTGGCCGCCGAGCGGCTGGAGGTCCCCGTGCGGGCGCTGCTCGCCGCATCCTGGGCCGCGACCCTCTACCGCTACACGCGGCAGCAGTCGATGGTCCTGACCGTGGCCGCGGACGGCCGCGACGCCACCGAGGCGCGCGACGTGGTCGGGCCGCTGACCCACGACGTGGCCCTGAGCCTGGAGGTGCCGGAGACCCTCGCGTTCTCGGATCTGGCTCGCGAGACCGCCCGTCTGGACGCCGCGCCACGCTCGTTCGGCCTTTCCGGCGCCACGCCGTCAGGACAGGCCGCTCCGGCGGACGGCCCTGGCGGGACGCCGGCGCCGGTGGGCGGGCTCACGGAGACGGCCGGGCGCGCGAGCGGGGGGACCGATCCCGCGGGCCCGGCCGGTGAGACGGCGTCCCCGGCCCACCTTGTGGGGTTCGCCTACCAGGCCGTCACGGCGCCGCCCGCCGGAGAGCCCGGTTTCACGATCGCGGCGATCGACCAGGGGCCCGGGCGTCACCCGCTGGAGCTCCGCTGTGTGGAGCTGGCGGGGACCGTGCGCCTGACCCTGCGCCACTGCCCTCGGCGGTACGACCGCGCGGACGTCGCCGGGCTCGGCGCGGCCCTCACCGCCCTCATCGCCCACGCGAGCGCGGAGCCCGGGACCCCCGTCGGCCTGCTGCGCCTGACCGGCGAGGCCACCGCCACCGCCGCCACCGCCGGCACCGTGGAGGGCGGCGATCCCGCGCTCGCGGAACGGCCGTCCCGGCGGCACCCCGGCGCGGACCCCGGCCCGGCGCGCGAGCCGTCCGCGGCGCGCGTCGCCGGTGACCCCGAGCTGGTGCACGAGCTGTTCGAGCGGCACGCCGCCACCAGGCCGGACGCCGTCGCCGTGGTCTGCGAGGAGGAGCGCCTCACCTACGCCGAACTGCGCGACCACGCCCGGCGGGTCGCCGCCCGGCTCGCGGACGCCGGTGTGCGGCCCGGCGACCTGGTACCGCTGTTCGCCGACCGGGGCCTCGACGCCATCGCCGGCGTACTCGGCATCCTGCTCGCGGGCGCCGCGTACGTGCCCGTCGAGCCGGTCACGCCGGCCAAGCGGCTGGCCTTCCTGCTCGACGACATCGGCGCGGGACCGGTGCTCACCCAGGCCCACCTGGCCTCCCGCCTCCCCGCGGGCGCCCGCGCCGTCCACCTGGACCCGCCGCACGCCCCGGGCGCGGCGGCTCCGGACCGTTCCCTGCCGCGGCCCGAGCGGCACGCGCCCGCGTACGTGATCTACACCTCGGGGACGACGGGGACGCCCAAGGGCGTGGTCATCGAGCACGACCAGCTCGCGCACTACGTGGCCGGGCTGACCGCCGCGCTCGGAGCGCCCGTGGCAGGCGGCTTCGCCATGGTCTCGTCGCTGGCCTCCGACCTGGGCAACACGGCGCTGTTCCACGCCCTCTGCAACGGCGGGACGCTCCACCTGATCACCAAGGACCGCGCCTCGGACCCCGACGGGCTCGCCGCCTACCTGCGGCGCGAGCCGGTCGACCGCATGAAGATCGTCCCGTCCCACCTGCGCGCCCTGCTGGACGTGGCGACCCGGCCGAGCGACCTGCTGCCCCGCGCGGCGCTGGTGCTCGGCGGCGAACCCAGCCAGCCGGACCTGGTCGACCGCGTGGAGTCGCTCGCGCCGTCCTGCGCGGTGGTCAACCACTACGGCCCGACCGAGACGACCGTCGGCGCGACCACGCACGCCGTCACCGCGGACGGCATGGACCCGCGGTGCCGGACCGTGCCCATCGGCCGTCCCCTCGGCCGGACCAGGGTGCTGGTGCTCGACCCGTCGCTCACCCCGGTCCCCGACTGGGTGCCGGGCGAGGCGTACATCGCCGGGCCGCAGGTGGCGCGCGGCTACCTCAACCGGCCCGGCCTCACCGCCGAACGCTTCCTGCCCGACCACTCCGGCGGAGACCCGGAGGGGCGGATGTACCGCACGGGCGACCGGGTGCGGCGGCTGCCCGGCGGCGCGCACGAGTTCCTCGGCCGGGTCGACGACCAGGTCAAGGTGCGCGGGTTCCGCGTGGAGCCGGCCGAGGTCGAGGCCGTGGTCCGCACGCATCCGCGGGTCCGCGACGTCGCCGTGCTGGCCCGCGAGGACGCCGCGGGCGACCGGCAGCTCGCCGCCTACGTCGTCGTCCGCCGCGCCTGCGGCGCCGACGGCCCCGGCGAGGCGCCGGGCCTTCGGGAGTTCCTGCTCGAACGCCTGCCCGACCACATGGTCCCCGCCACGGTGGAGACGATGGACACGCTGCCGCTCACCCCGAACGGCAAGGTCGACCGGGCGGCCCTGCTCGCCAGGGCGCCCGTGGCCGGTGCGCGGGAACGGCAGGTCGTGGAGCCCCGGGACGAGGAGGAGGCGCGCCTGCTCGCCATCTGGCGGGACACGCTGCGCACCCGGCCGCTCGGCGTGACCGACGACTTCTTCGAGGCGGGCGGCAACTCGTTGCTGGCCGTGCGGCTCATCGCGCAGATCCGCCGGCGGACCGGGCACAACCTTCCGCTCGCGTCCCTGTTCACCGACGGCACGGTGGCGGCGATGGCCCGCCTCATCCGTACGGCCGGGCAGGACGCCGGGGACGGCGATGGCGGCGCCGGCCCGGTCACCCGGGACCCGATCGCCGTGCCGATCCAGGCGCTCGGCGCGCGCAGGCCGTTCTTCTGCGTCCACGCGGGCGGCGGCACCACGCTGGGCTACCTGGACCTGGCCCGCAACCTGGGCGCCGACCAGCCGTTCCACGGCATGCAGTCGCTCGGCCTGGACGGGGTTCAGGAGCCCCTGCCGACCCTGACGGAGATGGCCACCCGGTACGTCGAGTGCATGCGCCGGATCCAGCCGGAGGGGCCGTACCTGATCGGCGGGTGGTGCCTGGGCGGGATCATCGCCTTCGAGATGACCCGCGTGCTGCGCGCCCAGGGTCAGCGCACCGGCGTGCTGGTGCTCATCGACAGCGAGTCCCCGGCCACCGCCGCCGCGGGCCTGCGCGCGGAGGAGGCGGCCGGCGGCCCGGGCGCGGACCTGGACGACACGACGCTGCTCAAGCGGTTCGCCTGGCACTTCGGCATCGAGGACACCCGCGCCGACCTGGCCGAGCTGACCGAGGAGCAGCGGCTCGCGCACCTGCTCGACCTCGCCCGGCGCCACGACGTGCTGCCGGCCGACGCCGGGCCGGAGCAACTGGGCTGGCTGCTGCGGGTCTACAAGAACAACATCCTGGCGGTGCACGACTACCTGCGCGCCTTCACCCCCGGAGAGACCCTCGACCATCCCGTGGTGCTCTACCGGCCGGTGCGCGAGCTCGACGCCGGGCAGGACGCCGCGTTCGGCTGGACCGGGCTCGCCGGCGCGCGGCTCAGCGTCGAACTCGTGCCCGGCGACCACCACTCGGTCATGCGGCCCCCGGCCGTCGCCGTGCTCGCCGAGCGGCTGCGCACGCTGCTCGGCACCTGCCAGGAAGGATGGGGAAGCTGACATGAGACCGGATCCACGATGGAACGCGACGGCGCTGCCGTACCGCGTGGACACCATCCACGAACTGGTCCGGGAACAGGCGGCCCGGCGGCCCGGCGCCGTCGCGCTGGTCGACGGCGAGGTGCGGGTGACCTACGGCACGCTGGACGCGGCGTCGGAGGAGTACGCCGTGCGCCTGGCCGAGGCGGGGGTGGGGCCGGGGATGACGGTCCCGGTCGTGCTCCCCCGGTCGGCGCGGCTGGTGGCGGTGCTGCTGGCCGTCCTCAAGCGCGGCGCCGCGTACGCCGCGCTGGATCCCCGCTGGCCGGCCGCCCGCCTCACCGCCCTGGCCCGCCAGTGCGGCTCCATCGTCGTCACCGACCACCCGGACCCGGCGGACCCGGCTGGCCCGGACGGCCCGGACGGCCCGGACGGCGACGAGGCCGGCGGCCCGCTGGCCGCCGGGTCCCGGGTCGACGGCACCGGGGACCGCGGCGCCGAAGGCTGGCCGGTGCCGGTGTGGTCGCCCCCGGCGGCCGACCTGGCGGAGGTGGCCGCCACGGCGCGGGCGCACGAGCCGGTCGCCGTGGCGGGGGACGCGCCCGCGTCCATCTTCTTCACCTCCGGCACGACCGGCGCCCCCAAAGGCGTCGTGTCACCGCACCGCGGCACCGTCCGCCTGTTCCAGGACTGCGCGTTCGCCGACTTCGGCGCGCACACGGTGATGCCCCAGGCGGCCCCGCTGCCGTGGGACGCCTTCAACCTGGAGCTGTGGAGCACGCTGATGAACGGCGGGACCTCGGTGCTCGTCCACGGCGAGCATCTGCTGCCCGGGCGGCTGCGCGAGATGGTCGCCCGGCACGGCGTCGACACCCTGTGGCTGACCGCCTCGCTGTTCAACCTGTACGTCGATGAGGACCCGGCGGCGTTCGAGGGAGTGCGGCAGGTGATGACCGGCGGGGAGCGCCTGTCGGTCTCGCACGTCCGGCGCTTCCTCACGCGCCATCCCGGTATCCGGCTGGTCAACGCGTACGGGCCGGTCGAGAGCACGATCTTCGCCACGACGCACCCGATCACCCTGGACGACCTCGGCGCGCACGCGCAGGTGCCGATCGGCCGTCCGGTGGCCAACACTGCGGTGCACGTCCTGTCCGGCGACGACCGTCCCTGCGCGGTGGGGGAGCGGGGGGAGATCTGCATCGCCGGCGACGGCCTGGCGGTGGAGTACCTCGGCGACCCCGGGCTGACCTCGCGCAGGTTCACCACCGTGGACCTCGACGGCGTCCCCACGCGGGTCTACCGCACCGGTGACCTCGGCCACTGGTCCGACTCGGGCCTGCTGCACTTCGCCGGCCGCGCGGACCGCCAGGTGAAGATCCGCGGCAACCGGATCGAGCCGGGCGAGATCGAGCGCGCCGCCGGCGAGGTGGCCGGGGTGGGCTGGTGCGC
Organism: Sphaerisporangium rhizosphaerae; assembly: GCF_042665155.1. Taxonomy (NCBI): domain Bacteria; kingdom Bacillati; phylum Actinomycetota; class Actinomycetes; order Streptosporangiales; family Streptosporangiaceae; genus Sphaerisporangium; species Sphaerisporangium rhizosphaerae. Next base: position 77,886 of record NZ_JBHTCG010000007.1, read on the forward strand.
CGCCGTGCCGGTCGAGGAGGACGGGACCTTCCGCCGCCTGGTCCTGTTCTACCGCTCCGCGGCCGGCGCGGGCGTCGACCCCGCGGGCCTGACGGCGCTGCTGCGCCGCCGGCTGCCCGGCTACCTGGTGCCGGACGAGGTGCGCGAGGTGCGGCACATCCCGCTCACCCCGACCGGCAAGCTGGACCATCCGGCCCTGCTGGCCATGACCTCCGCCGTCCCCCGCCCGGGCCCGCCGGCCGGGGGCGGCGCGCCGGAGGCGGCGGCGGGCGTCGCCGGGCAGGGGTCCCTGCGTGCCGATCTGGCCGCCGTGTACGCCGAGGTGCTCGGGGTCGCGCACGTGCCGGGGGACGTCCCGTTCTTCGCCCTGGGCGGCGACTCGCTGGACGCGATGCGGCTGTGCACGCGGGTGGAGGCCCGGTTCGGCACGGCCGTGCCGATATCGCAGCTGTTCCGCACCCCCGAGGTGGACGCGCTCGCCGGGTGGCTGGAGCGGCCCGTCGCCGCGGCGGCCGAGGACGTCCCCGAGGAGGCGGTGGACCCGGCGCGCGTGCCGCTGATGCCGATGCAGGTCGGCTTCCTGCTCAGGCACCTCATCGACCCCGGCGACGTGTCCGGCCTGTGCCGGATGGCGTGGTGGCTGGACGGGCCGGTGGACGAGCGGGCGCTCGCGGGCGCGGTGCGGGACGTGACCGCACGGCACGAGGCGCTGCGGGCGCGGTACGTCTTCGACGACGACGCGGTGGCGGTCGTGACCGGCGGAGCTTCCACGGAGTGGCGGGTGCTGCCCGACGAGCTGTACGAGGAGGCGGCCTGGCGGACGCTGGACGCGGCGCTCTCCCGCCCCTTGGACCTGGCGGAGGGCGAGGTGTGGCGCGCGGGGCTGGTGCGCGCCGCCGGCTCCGGGCGCACGCTGTTCGGGCTGGCGGTGCACCACGTCGCCTTCGACGAATGGTCGCAGGAGGTCCTGTGCGCCGACCTGTCGGCCGCCTACCGCTCCCGGCTCGGCGAGCACGGACGGCCCGGCGCGGACCCGTCCGAAGTCGGCCGCTCAGGGGACGGGCACGCCGACGGGGAACCGCCTCAGGGCGCCAGGCCCGGGGACGGGCGGTCCGGCGTGGACCGGCCCTCAGGGCGGGGCGCCGCTCCGACGCTGGCGGAGGTGGTCACCGAGTACCGGCGGCAGCTCCGGCAGGCGGACCTGGCGGTCCAGCGCGAGTACTGGCGCTCGGCCCTGCGCGGCCTGCCCCGGCCGGCGGTGCCGCGGGTCCCCGTGGCCTTCGACCTGCTCGCGGACGAACGCCCGGCGACGGGCGGGCTGGCCTGGCGGGTCACCGCCGAGGAACTGGCCGTGTGGGACCGCGCCGCCCGCGCCCACGGCGCCACCAGGTTCGCGGTGCTGCTCGCCGCGTACGCCGACGTCCTGTACCGGGTCACAGGCGAGGGCGATCTGACCGTCGGCACCCCGGTGGCGCGGCGCGGCGGGCCGGTGCTCGAGGATGCCCTGACCTGCCTGATCGACACGGTCTGCGTGCGGCTGCGCCCCGGTCTCGCCGGCGACGCGGGCACGCTGATCGGGCAGGCCAGGGACGCCGCGGGGGCCGCGCTCGCCGCGGCCGACGTGCCGTTCAGCGAGGTCGTGGAGCTGGTCAACCCGGTGCGGGAAGGCATGTCGAACCCGCTGTACCGGGTGATGTTCAGCCTGCACGACCGGCAGCCGAGGCTGCGGCTGGCCGGGTGCGCCGCCGAGTTCCGCCGTCCCGAGGCCGTGGACGCCACCTGTGACCTGGTCACCGGGGTGTGGCCGGACGACGGCGGCGGCTGCGAGGTGCGCCTGGCCCACCGGCCCGACCAGGTCCCGGCGGGCGCGGCCCGCGCCGTGGGCGAGGCGTTCACCGCCGCGCTCCGGCTGGGCCCGCGCTCCCTGCGCGCCGAGCCCTCGGCCCTCCTCACCCGCTGACCGTCGCCCCGTCCCCCCGCCCGCCACGAGACGGCGGGGGGACGGGGGCGAGGCGCGGGAAAGGGCCGGTCCCTGGAGGGGACCGGCCCTTTGAGGTGCGCGGACGCGCGGCTATCCAGGGTTGTAGGAGCAGAGAAGGCCGGTGTGGACGGTGGCGCGGAGCTGGCCGCCGAGGACGGGGTCGGCCTCGGTGATGCGGTTGAGGGCGCGGCGGATGGCCTTGCCGACGGCGATCCGGGCGCGTTCCTCGCCGCCGGCGAACTCGCGGGCGCGGCCGGCCAGGCCGGCGGCGGAGGCGAGCTCGGCGACCAGCCAGTCGCGCTCGGCGCGCGAGGCGGCGGCGCGCTCGTGGTCGTTCATCGCCTCGTGCTCCTCGATCTCCGCCTCAAGGCGTGACAGGCGTTCCTTGTAGGTGCGCCTGGCCGCCTCGTCCAGCACCGGCTGGCCGGACGACCAGGCCGTGCCGGCGTCCCGGGAACGGGGGCCCGCGGCCAGGTCGACGGCGGGGACCTCGTAGCCCGGGTTGGCGATCAGGACGGCCAGGTGACTCATGCCGACGCCGTGGTCCACGACCGCGGTCCGGCCGCCGAGCTCGACCAGCCACTGCTCACCGCGCCGCCGGCACACCGCGCCCGTCGCGCGCCGCCCGCCGGCGGAGGGACGGGCGGCCGTGCCGGGCCCGCCGCCGGGCACGCTCATGCCGAGCGCGGCCGCTTCCTGGGCGGCCAGGGCGAGCTGCCGGCGCGCGGCCTCGTCACGGGGCCCGTGGCGCAGCGCGAGCGCCTGCCCGAGCCGCGCCCGGGACAGCACGACCGCCGGCCGGTGCCCGATGGCCAGGTTGCCCTGGACGGCGGCCCGCAGATGCTCCACGGCCCGGTCGAGGTCGCCGACGGTGAGCGAGGCGACTCCGAGGCAGTGGTGCACCGACCCGAGGCAGGCCGCTCCCAGGCTGACGACCACCGGCAGGTGGGCGAACGGCGCCAGCAGGGTGTACGCCTGGGCGGACAGCCGGGTGTCGGCGAGCAGGTGCGCCGCCTCGACGACCCCGTACATGGCCATCAGCCAGCTGCTGGAACGCGGCAGGTCGGCCAGGTCCTGGCCGCACAGGCGGGCGAGCATGGCGGCCGCGAGGTGCCGGTCGCCCGCCGAGGCGGCCGCGACCGCGAGGCCCGCGAACGTGGAGTTGTCCATCGCGCTCAGCTCGGGCGAGCCGGCCAGGTCCGTCAGCACCCCGACCAGCTCGGCCGCCCGGCCCTGGTACCAGCGGATGGTGCCGAGCTGCGCCCGGTGCCAGCCCAGCGCGTCGATGTCACCGGCCTCGGCGCCCCGGGCCGCGCACGCGGCGGCGAGGGTTTCGGCCTCGGCGAACCGGCCGGCGCGGATGCTCAGCATCACCTCCATCGCCCTGACCACGAACGAGACGGCCAGGTGGTCGTGCTGTTCGAGCAGGGCGCGCAGCTCCCGCAGGCGGCGCTCGACGTGCGGGTCGGCTTCGGCGAAGGCGTCGACCGTGCGCCACAGCAGTCCCATCAGCAGGTCCCCGTGCCGGCCGGTGACCGAGGCGACCTCGATCAGCTCCTGGGCCAGGCGCCGCCGCAGCGCCTCGTGGCCGGGGCCGAGGACGCAGTGGTGGGCCAGGCTCAGCGCCTCGGCGAGCGCCACCGGGTCGCCCGCCTGCCTGGCCTGCGCGACGACGGTGAGGATCGCGGCGTGCCCGCCGGTGCGGTAGTCGTCCTCGCCGGTCAGCCGGGCCCGCAGCCGCAGCGCGGGCGAGGAGGCCGGGTCGGCGAGCGCCAGCGCGTGCCGCTGGCGCACCCGGACGTTCGCCGCGTCGGCGGCCGTGCGGTGCTCGTGCACCCAGAGGCCGCCGAGCCCGAGCGCGGCGCGGGCCATCGCGTCCCCGTCGCCGCGGCGTTGCGCGGCCCGGTAGGCCGCCTCGAACCATCGGCGGCCGGTGCGCAGGTCGCCGTCGGTGTGCAACGAGCTTTCCCCGGCTCGCAGCGACGACTCCGGTTCGCCCCCCGCGATCCGGGTCATCTGCATCTGTGCCCCGCTCACAGCCTTCCTCCGTAGTGTCGGTCATCCCCGTGTTCCCCCCGAGGGGCGCTTGGTGCGCCGGCTCCCGAGCCTGCTGGGCGGGCCTTGTAGGACGCTTGAAATTTTTAGTAAGTGATTAGTGCCGTTCGTCGGGATCGTGGTGCCATGGAGGCCGTGATGCCATGAACGGAGCCGTGCCGGATCGATGACCGTATATCCGCTTGTCCCGGCGGCGCGGACGGCCTATGCATGACGTGAACGGATAAGGCCGGTCAAGGGGGTTCGATGGAGTTCCGTGTCCTTGGACAGCTCGAGGTCTCCGAGGAGGGCCGGCCGGTGCCGCTCGGCCCCCGGAAACAGCGGGCCGTCCTCGCGGTGCTCCTCACCCGCGCGGGCCAGGTGATGTCCCTCGACCGCATCATCGAAGAGCTGTGGGAGTGCTCGCCGCCTCCGACCGCGACCGGCACCGTGCAGGCGTACGTGTCCAACCTGCGCACCATCGTCGAGCCGTCCAGGGTGCCCCGCGAGCCTCCCCGCGTCATCGTCACCCAGCCGCCCGGGTACATGCTGGCCGTCGCCCGCGAACAGCTCGACGCGCTGGTCTTCGAGGACGCCGTCAGGCAGGGCAGGAAGCTGCTGGGCAGGAGCCGGCCCTGGGACGCCCGCACCGTCCTGGAAGGGGCGCTCGCCCTGTGGCGGGGCACGCCGTACGAGAACCTCGCCGAGTACGCCTTCGCCCGCCAGGAGGGCGAGCGGCTGGGCGACCTGCGCCTGATCGCGATGGAGACGCACGCCGAGAGCCTGCTGGCCCTCGGGCTGCACCACGAGGTGCTGGAGGCCCTGGAGAGGCTGACCGCCGACCACCCGCTGCGCGAGAGCCTCGTGGCGCTGCGCATGCTGGCCCTCTACCGGGCCGGGCGCCAGTCGGAGGCCCTGGACGCCTTCCACCAGGTGCGGCTGGCGCTGGCGGACCAGTTCGGCATCGATCCCGGCCCGGCGCTGCGCCGCCGGTTCGACGAGATCCTCAGCCAGTCCGCCTCCCTGGACCCCGAGGTCCCCGTCCTCGCCCCGGTGACCCTGCCCGAACGCCTCCCCGCCCCGCCCGCCGAACAGCTCATCGGCCGCGGCCTGGAGCTCAGCCTCGCCGAGTCCGACCTCAAGGGCGCGCTCGACGGGGAGGGGCGCACGCTGCTGCTGGTCGGCGAGCCGGGCATCGGCAAGACCCGGCTGGCCGAGGCGGTCGCCGAACGGGCGGACACGCACGGATCCCTCGTCGTGTGGAGCCGCGCCGTCGAGGACGCGGCGACGCCCCCGTACTGGCTGGGGGTGCAACTGCTCAGGCGGCTGGCGGAGGAGCTGCCCGAGGCGTTCGCCGAGGCGGCCCGCCCGCACGCCACGCTGCTCGCCCCGCTGATCCCGGCGCTGCTGGAGGCGCCCGTCCCCGTCGACCCGCACCTGCGGGGCCTTTCCGCCGAGCACATCCGCGTCCCCATCTACGACGCCATCGCCCGCGTCGTGGTCCGGCTGGCCGCCCTGCGGCCGCTCACGCTGGTGTTCGAGGACCTGCACTGGGCCGACCCGCCCTCGATCCAGCTCACCGCCTACCTCGCCGCCGAGCTGTGGCGCTCGCCGGTGCTGCTGGTGGCCACGCTGCGCGACGACCGGAACGACCCGCCGGTCGCCGACCTGCTGGCGTCCCTGGTCAGGGAGCGGCGCACCCGCAGGCTGCAGCTCGGCCCGCTGGACGTGGACGACGTCGCCGTGCTGGTGAAGAACTGCACTGAGGGCGCCGTCCCCTCCGAGCTGCCGGCCGTCCTGCACGAGCGCACCGGCGGCAACCCGTTCTTCGTCACCGAGCTCACCCGCATGCTGCGCAGTGAACGCGCCCTCAGCGACCAGGACATCCGCACCCGGCTGGAGCGCGAGATCCCGGCGGGGGTGCGGGACGTCATCCGCCGCCGCCGGCACCGGCTGCCCGACTCCGCGCGGGAGACGCTGTCGATCGCCGCCGTCGCCGGGCAGGAGTTCGGCATGGCGCCACTCGCCACCGTCACCGGGCTGGACGAGGAGCGCCTGCTGGAGAGCCTGGAGAGCGCCGTCGTCACCGGCCTGCTCGTGGAGGACCCCTCCGCCGTCGGCCGCTACCGCTTCGCCCACCCTCTGGTCAGGGAGGCCGTGTACGCCGAGCTCGGCCAGGTGAGGCGGGCGCGGCTGCACGAGAAGATCGGGCTCGCGCTGCTGCGGTCCGGCGCCGACGTCGACGAGATCGCCCACCACCTGTGGGAGGCGTGGCCGGTGACCGGCCCCGCGGTCGCGCTCCCGCACGTCTTCGCCGCGGCGCGGCGCGCGCAGAGCTCCCTCGCCCACGAGCACGCCGAGACGCTGCTGCAACGCGCCCTGCTGCTGGCGCGGGCGCTGCCCGGCGAGCAGGAGCGCGTCGACCAGGAACTGCGCATCCAGGTGCGCCTCGGCGCGCTGCTCGCCCGCCGGCACGGGTACGCCAGCGAGCCGGCCCGCGCGGCGTTCCTGCGCGCCCGCGACCTGACCGCGCGCAGCGCGCTGCCGAGCGCGCAGTGGGTGCCGGCCGCCTGGGGACTGTGCGTGGCGGCGATCAACGGCGGCCGGCTGGACGAGGCCGAACGCGTCGCCCTCAGCCTCGCCGAGCACACCGAGGACGCGCTGGCCGCGCTCGCCGCCGTGCACGGCCGGGGCATGATCACCTTCTTCCGCGGGGACCAGCACCTGGCGAGCAAGCTGCTGGCCGGAAGCGTCGGCCTGGCCGATCGCGCGGGGGAGGTGGCGGCCGTCCTGCGGTTCAACGACCCGCGCGTTCACGGCCGGTCCATCGCCGCGCTGTCGGCCGCGCTGCGCGGGGACGACGCCGAGGCCGACCTCCTGGACCAGGAGGCGCGCGAGCGGGCCGCCGCCCTGGACAGCCCGGTGCCCGAGGGCCTCACTTCGATCTTCGCCGCGCGGCTCGCCTGGCTGCGCGGGGACGCCCACCTGACCTGGCGGCACGCCACCGCCGCCCTCGACCGGGTCAGCCGCTACTCCATCACCCCGATCAGCGTGATGGGGACCATCCTGGCCGGCTGGGCGGAGGCCGAGCTCGCCGAACCCGCGGACGCCGAGGAGGGCATCACGCGCCTGAAGTACGGCCTGGACGAGCTGTCGCGCACCGGCACCGCGCTCAACCGGCCCTGCTTCCTCGGCATGCTGGCCGAGCAGGAGCTGCGGCGCGGGCGTGCCGCCGACGCGCTGGCGCGGCTCGACCAGGCCGAGGAGATCGCCGCCGAGACCGGGGAGCGCGCCTTCCAGGCCAGGAACCTGCACCTGCGGGCACTGGCGCTCCACGCCTGCGGCCGCCCCGTGGAAGAGGCGTCGCGGCCGCTGCGCCAGGCGATGGTCGTGGCCGGCGCCCAGGGCGCGGTGCTGTTCCTGCGCCAGGCCGAGACGGCCCTCGCCCACCTCACTCCCGAGCCCGGCTGACGGGTGATCATGCCGTCGGGGTGGTGTCGCAAGGGAGAGGTGGGGCGTTAGCGTCGTGGTGCACTGGTTCATCCACGCCGACGACCGACGACCAGAGGACCAACAGTGACGAGCGACCTGCCCGCCCTGATCTCCGATGATCTGTCACCCGAGGGTACGCCCCCCTACCTGACCTGGACCGGGCCGCCGGTCGGCACCCGGGCCCCGCGTACCGCGCCGGCCTGCCCGGGCCCGCGCCTGGACCTCGACGGCCCCTGGCGGTTCCACTGGGCCGCACGGCCCGGCGAGGCGCCGTCCGGGTTCGCCGATCCGGGGTTCGACGACGGCGGCTGGGACGAGCTGCCCGTGCCCGCCCACTGGCAGCTCCACGGCTACGGCCGCCCCTGGTACACCAACATCCAGTACCCCTTCCCCGTGGACCCGCCGCACGTGCCCGGCGACAACCCCACCGGCTCCTACCGGCGGCGGTTCCGGCTGGGCGCGGACTGGCTGGGCGCCGTCGCCGCCGGCGGACGGGTCGTGCTGCGCTTCGAGGGCGTCGACTCCACGGCCGCGGTGTGGCTGAACGGCGGCCCGCTGGGCCTGGTCGTCGGGTCGCGGCTGCCCGCGGAGTTCGACGTCACCGCCCACGTCCGCGAGGGCGACAACGTCGTGGCCGTGCGCGTGCACCAGTGGTCGGCGGCCGGCTACCTGGAAGACCAGGACATGTGGTGGCTTTCCGGCATCTTCCGCTCGGTCGCCCTCGAACTGCTGCCCGCCGGGGCTCCGTCGGACGTCGTGGTGCACGCCGACTACGAGCCGGGCACCGGCCACGGGCTGCTGCGCGTGGAGTGCGACGTGCCCGCCTCGGTGGAGATCGCCGAACTCGGCCTGTCCGGCCGCACCGGCGAGGACCTCCCGGCCGGCCCCGTCGAACCGTGGAGCGCCGAGGCGCCGCGGCTGTACGAGGCGGTGGTCGCCACCGAGACCGGGCGGGTGGCGGTCGCGGTCGGCTTCCGCCGCGTCGGCGTCGACGGCGGGGTCTTCACGGTGAACGGCCGCGAGGTGCTGCTGCGCGGGGTCAACCGGCACGAGTTCCACCCCGAGCGCGGGCGCGCGCTCACCTTCCAGGACATGCTCGACGACGTGCTCATCCTCAAACGGCACAACGTCAACGCCGTGCGCACCTCGCACTATCCGCCGCATCCGCACTTCCTGGACCTGTGCGACCGCCACGGGCTGTACGTGATCGACGAGTGCGACCTGGAGACCCACGGCTTCGAGGCCGGGGGATGGCAGGGCAACCCGTCGGCCGAGCCGATGTGGCGCGACGCGCTGGTCGACCGCATGCGCCGCATGGTGGCCCGCGACCGCGACCATCCGAGCGTCGTCATGTGGTCGCTCGGCAACGAGGCCGGGACGGGCGCCGGCCTGGCCGCGATGTACGACTTCGCCAAGCGTGCCGACCCGTCGAGGCCCGTCCACTACGAGGGGGACCAGGAGACCCGCTGCAGCGACGTGTGGTCGCAGATGTACCCCGCCACCGAGGCGGTCGCCGCCGTCGCCGCGCGGTCGGAGCCGCCGCTGCCCGACCCCGCCCAGGACGCCGCCCGGCGCGGCAAGCCGTACCTGTTGTGCGAGTACGCGCACGCCATGGGCAACGGCCCGGGCGGGCTGCTCGCGTACCGCGAGCTGATGGAGTCCAGTGACCGGTGCATGGGCGGGTTCGTGTGGGAGTACATCGACCACGGCCTGGCCGCCGCCGACGACCGGGGGAGGCCGATCTTCGCCTACGGCGGGGACTTCGGCGAGTCGCCGCACGACGGCAACTTCGTGTGCGACGGCCTGATGTTCGCCGACCGGACGCCCTCGCCGGGCATGGTGGAGTACGCCAAGGTCATCGAGCCCGTGCGCGTGGAGGCCGCCGGGCCGGGACGGCTGCGGGTGCGCAACGTCCAGGACCACGTCGGCCTGTCCCACCTGGAGTTCGGCTGGACGGTCGAGGCCGGCGGCGTCGAGGCGGGCAAGGGGACGCTCGCCGTGCCCGACCTCGCGCCGTGGGAGAGCGCCGAACTCGACGTGCCCGAGGAGGCGGCGGCCCTCGCGGGCTCGGATGACCGCTTCCTGACCGTGACCGCCCGGCTGTCCGCCGCCACCTCCTGGGCCCCCGCCGGCCATGTGGTCGCCCGCACCCAGCTCCCCCTTCCCGCCCCCGCCCCGGCCCCCTCGCCCGAGCCCGTCCCCACCGGCCCGACCGCCGTGACCCCCGCCGGTGCGCGGCCCGTCCGGGAGGCCGGTGGACTGCTGCGGCTCGGGTCCGCCGTCTTCGACCTGACCCGGGGCGAGCTGCGCGAACTGGCGGGCATGCCCGTCGCCGGCCCCCGGCTGGAGCTGTGGCGCGCGCCCACCGACAACGACCGGCTCGGCCACCGGCCCGAGGGGGCGACCACCGCGGCCATGTGGGAGGCGCTCGGCCTGCACCGGCTCACCCACCGGCTCGTCTCCGCCCAGGAGGAACCCGGCGGCGTCGTCTTCACCGTCAGGACCGCGGCGGCCGGGCTCCGCGACGGGGTCCTGACCCGCTACCGGTGGCGCGCCGCCGGGGACACCCTCGCCGCCTCGATCAGCCTCACCCCGCAGGGCGCGTGGGCGTTCCCCGTCGCCCGGCTGGGCTGGACCTTCGAGCTGCCCGCCGCGCTGGACTCGGTGACCTGGCTCGGCGGCGGACCCGGCGAGGCGTACGCCGACACCCGGGCGGCCTCCCGGTTCGGCAGGCACACCGCCGCGGTCGCCGACCTGCACACCCCCTACGCCCGGCCCCAGGAGAACGGGCAGCGGCTCGACGTCGCCTGGGTGGAGCCCCGCGGCCCCGAGGGCGGGATCCGGGTGTCGGGCGAGCCGCGCTTCGGGTTCACCGCGACCCGCTTCTCACCGCGGCGCCTGGCGGGCACCGCGCACCAGGGGTCCCTGGAGCCGGAGGACGTGCTGTACCTGCACGTCGACCTGGCCCAGCGGGGCATCGGCTCGGCGTCGTGCGGCCCCGGGCTCCCCGGCCGGCACGAAGTCCTGCTCACCCCGGCGACCTTCCACCTCTCCCTGAGCCCCGCCGCGGTGAAACGTGGGTCATGAAATGGCGCCGCGTTGTTTAGCGCCCCCATAGTGGGCATCCCGCGAGGTATGACGCAGATCGCCTCGGAAGTACTCGTCCAACGGCTGATCGCCTGGGGAGTCGACACGGTGTACGGCCTGCCCGGCGACGGCATCAACGGCATCATGGAAGGGCTGCGCCGGCACGCCGACCGGATCAAGTTCGTCCTGGTCCACCACGAGGAGGCGGCCGCGTTCATGGCGGTCGGCCATGCGAAGTCCACCGGCCGCATCGGGGTGTGCCTGGCGACCTCCGGGCCCGGCGGCATCCACCTGCTCAACGGACTGTACGACGCCAAGCTGGACCACCAGCCGGTCCTGGCCATCACCGGCATGCAGGAGACCAGCGTCCTCGGCACCGCCTACCAGCAGGAGGTGCGCCTGGACCAGGTGTTCGCCGACGTCGCCGAGTACAACCTCGTCGTCGACAACCCCGCCCAGCTCCCGGGGGTGGTCGACCTCGCGATCCGCACCGCCTACGCCCGGCGCGGGGTCGCCCACCTGACCGTGCCCAACGACGTCCAGGTCGCCGACGCCGACGCCGACCCCTACCAGCACATGGGCCCGGGCGCCCCGCCCCGCACCGCGCCGATCTACCTCGCCCCTCCGGGCGTGCCCCGCGCCGAGGACCTGCGGGCCGCGGCCGAGGTGCTCGACGCGGGGGAGCGGGTGGCGATCCTGGCCGGGGCGGGGGCCCTGCACGCCCGCCGGGAGGTGCTGGCCGTCGCCGACGTCCTCGGCGCACCGGTGATCAAGACCCTGCCCGGCAAGGCCGTCATCCCCGACGACTCCCCGTACGCGGTCGGCGGCATCGGGCTGCTCGGCACGCGCCCCGGCGAGGACCTCGTCGAGGACTGCGACACCCTGCTCATGGTCGGGACGAACTTCCCCTACACCAAGCACCTTCCCGAACCCGGCAAGGTGCGCGTGGTGCAGCTGGAGGCCGACCCGGCGCGGGCCGGCGCGCGGCTGCCCACCGAGGTGCCGATGATCGGGGACGCCAAGGAGGGGCTCGCCGCGCTGCTGCCCCTGCTCACCCGCAAGCACGACCGCGGCCACCTGGAGAAGTACCAGAAGGCCATGGACGGCTGGCGGCGGCGGATGGCCGACCTGGAGTCGCCCCGCCGCGACCCGATCGCCCCGCAGTACCTCGTGGCGTGCGTCGACCGCGCCGCGTCCGACGACGCGATCCTGACCTGCGACTCGGGCACCATCGCCACCTGGGCGGCGCGGCACTGGACCATTCGCGGCGACCGCGGCTTCTACCTGTCGGGCAATCTCGCCTCGATGGCCCCCGGGCTGCCGTACGCCATCGCGATGCAGCACGCCCACCCGGACAGGCAGGTGATCGCCTTCGTGGGCGACGGCGGCTTCGCGATGCTCATGGCCGAGTTCCTCACCGCCGCGCGGTACGGGCTGCCGATCACCGTCGTGGTCAACAACAACGGCTCGCTGGGGCAGATCCTGTGGGAGCAGATGGTCCTCGGGTTCCCCGAGCACGGCGTCCGCTTCGGCGCCCCGGCCTCGGACTTCTCAGGGTGGGCGCGCTCGTGCGGCGGATACGGCCGCAAGGTCACAGACCCCGGCGAGCTCGCCGGCGCGGTGGCCGAGGCGCTCGCCCACCCGGGGCCGGCGCTGCTCGACGTCGACGTCGACCCGAACGAGCCGCCCATGCCCGGCAAGGTGGAGTATCAGCAGGCCAAGAAGTTCGCCCAGGCGTTCCTGCGCGGCCAGCCCAACAAGGCGGCCATCGCCACGACCCTGTTCAAGGACCGCATCTCCCACCTGGGTCACTGACCCGGATGTCCTGCCCGGTCACCCGCCGCCGTCACCATGACCCCGGCATGGGGACGAGACGCCGCCCGGCGCCCGGCGTGGCCCGCGGCCGGTCCACCATGGCGGACCGGCCGGGACGTGAACGGTGCCGGGACGTGAAGGCCGCGACGTGGACGGCGCCGGGACGTGGACGGCGCCGCGACGTCAAGGCCGCGACGTGGACGGTGCCGGGACGTGCAGGTCGGGACATGAAAGCGGTCGGGACATGAAAGCGGTCGCGACGTGAACGCGGTCGCGACGTGATGCCCGCCCGGCCGTGGGCGACGAGGCCCTCACGGTGCCCCGCGCCCGGACCCTCGGCCGCGCGGTGGCCGGGGCCCGGCCGGGCCTCGTGGGCCCGGCCGGTTCCCGGATGCCGGGCGTGTCCCCGGGCTTGTCCCTGTGGACCCTATTCGACCCTCCGCGCGGCGTCTTTCTTCGCGACGGGCTTCTCGTGCTTGACGTGGACCTCGTGCGAGTGCGCCTTCTCCGGCTTGTGGCGGAACCAGTCCCTCGCGTCTCGCCGGAGCGACTCGCGTGCCTCGTTGAAGCTGTGGAACCGGCGCATGTGCCGCGTGTGGTAGATGTCATCGGCGAAATGACCGTTGTGGTAGTGCCGGTGGTGGCCGTGGTGCCCGCGGCCGCCGCCTCCGCCGCCGCCCCCGCCGTACACGTCGTAGACGTCGGTCTTGCCGTGCTCGGGCTTGTAGGCGTGCTGCTTGTAGTGCTTGTGCGGGCGCTTGACGTAGTGCTTGCGGACTTCCTTTCTGGGCTTCTTCTCGGGAACCTCGCCTCCGCCTCCGCCCTCGGGCGCCGACGGGAACGCGAAGTCGACCTGGGAGCCGTCCTCGGAGGTGCCGGGGTGCGAGTCGGCCTGCGCGGGAAGCGCCGGCGCCATGAGCACCCCGGCCGTCATCGCCGCGCCGATGTACACGGACAGGGACCGGCCGTTGATCCTTCGCATCAAGGACCGCCTGTTCTCAGGTGAGATAATCACCTAACTACCCCCCAATTAGTTAAGGCAGCGAATTGCGCTTTGTATCACCATAATGGCGGCACATAGCTGAACTACCCCCATATTGCGGCGGCAACACAGATGATTAATGGGGCCAACTATGGCGACTGCCGGTTAATACGGCAAAAGGGGTATGGCGCCGACGGGCCATTTGCACGGTATATCGGATGAAGGGCTTTATATCCCCATAACTGGGACCATCCGTGCGCGACACCCGTCCCGGCCGCCCACCAGCGCGAAACCGGTCCTGGCCGTGCACCAGCGGGACATCGGTCCGGGCCATGCACCAGCGGGACATCGGTCCGGGCTGTCGACCAGCAGGACACCGGTCTCGATCGTCCACCGGCGGGACACCGGTCCTGGCCGTGCACCGGCGGGACATCGGTCCGAGCTGTCGACCAGCGGGGCACCGGTCCCGGCCGTCCGCCGGCGAGACGTACGGCCGGCGCGTGCCGTCCCGGTCGGCTCCGGTCCGCTCCGCAAGCTTTCGGTGGACTTTGGAGCGGCCCGTCAGGCCGGCGTTCCCTCGGGGCGGCCGGCCCGCCTGGTCAGCCGGTGGTGGGCGGAGGCTGTCCCGCCTCTTCGCCGAGCACCCGGTCGGCGACGGCGAAGGCGCTGTTGGCGGCGGGGACGCCGCAGTAGACGGCCGTCTGGAGCAGGACCTCGCGGATCTCCTCCGGGCTGAGGCCGTTGCGCAGCGCCGCGCGCACGTGCATGGCCAGCTCCTCCAGGTGGCCGCGCGCCACCAGCGCCGTGAGCGTCACGCAGCTGCGGGCGCGCCGGTCGAGCCCGGGGCGGGTCCAGATCTCCCCCCAGGCGTAGCGGGTGATGAAGTCCTGGAACGGCGCGGTGAAGTCCGTCGTGCGGGCGATGGCCCGGTCGACATGGTCGTCTCCCAGGACCGCACGCCGCACGGCCATCCCCTCGGCGTACCGCGCCCCGGCATCCACGGGGCCTGCATGCTCCACGGGCGCGGCGACGCTCCGGGCGGCAGGTGCGGCGGGCGCGGTCGCAGGGACGGTCGCGGAAGCGATGTCCGGGGCGGAAGCGATCTCCAGCCCGTGATCGGTGTCCGGGGCGGGGGACAGGTGGGCGAGCAGGGCGGCCAGGACGGGTCCTGGGCGCTCGACGCCGGCCAGGTGGGCGGCGTGGCCCACCTCGGTGAGCGAGGCTCCCGGGATGCCGTCGGCCAGCTCGCGGGCGTGGCGCGGCGGAGTGGCGGGGTCGTCGCGTCCCGCGACGACCAGCGTGGGCGCGGTCACGCGCGGCAGATCGGCGCGCAGGTCGTAGGCTGCCAGCGCGTCGCAGCAGGCCGCGTAGCCCTCCGGGTCGGCGGCGCGAAGGTCCTCGGTCAGCGCCCGGGCCGCCGGCGCCCGCGCGAACGCCGGGGTGAACCACCGCGCGGCGGCGACGTCGGCCACCGGGCCGGTGCCCTCGGCCCGCACCAGCGCGGCGCGCTCGCGCCAGCTCTCCGGTTCGCCGAACCGGGCCGAGGAGCACACCAGGGCGAGCGAGGTGACCCGCTCGGGGTGGTGGACGGCCAGCCACGCGCCGACGGCCCCGCCCAGCGAGACCCCGGCGTAGGCGAAGGCGTCCAGGCCGAGCGCGTCGGCCAGGTGCAGAACCAGGCGGGCGAGGTCGGCGACGGTGGTGGCGCCCGGCGCGGTGCTGGGCAGCAGATCGGCGGGGGAGCGGCCGTGCCCGGGCAGATCCCAGCGCACGACCCGGTGGTGGCGGGCCAGCACCGGCACCTGCGGGTCCCAGACGGCGAGGCTCGTGCCCAGCGAGGGCCCGAGGACCAGCGGCGGCGCCGAGTCCGCCCCGTCCACCCGGTGGGCCGGCGGGCGCGGCGCGGCGGCGGTCATGACGTCCTCTCGATGGTGCGGAGGGCCCGGTCGACCAGGGCCCCGGCGGAGCCCAGGTACCGCGCCGGGTCGGCGAGCGCCCGCAACTCCTCCCACGACACCCCGGTGTTCTTGTCGGACGGTCCGTCGTCTTCCCCGGGTGTCTTGGTGTTCTTGTCGGACGGTCCGCTGTCTTCCCCGGGTGTCCTGGTGTTCTTGTCGGACGGTCCGTCGTCTTCCCCAGGTGCCCCGGGGTTCTCCTTGGACGGCCCGGCGTCATCTCCTGGAGGCGCCTCGTCTCGCCCGCAGGCGGCGGTGTCCTGGTGGGACGGGGCGGCCACGTGCGGTTCGGCGGTGAGGGCGTCATGGCGGGTCAGGAGGGCCGCCACGTCCGGTTCGGCGGCGAGGGCGTCGGCCAGGTCGATGCCCTCCTCGGCGGCGCGGCGGGAGGCGCGGGTCACCGCCCGCTTCGCGCGGTCCCTGCCGATCGAGGCGGCCAGGGCGATGCTCAGGTGCTCGGCCGCCACCAGGCCGCCGGTCATGCCGAGGTTGTCGCTCATGCGCCGGGGGTGGACCCGGAGCCCCTCGGCCAGCTCCGCGGCTTCCCGGGCGGCCCCGCCGACCAGGCGGACCGCCTCGCGCGCCGGCTGCCACTCGGCGTGCCAGGCGCCGGCCGGACGCTCGTCCTCGGCGGCCAGCGAGCCGTGCAGCACGCCGGTCAGCGCGGGGACCTGCCGCGCCGCGGCGGCGATGAGCACCGCGCGCACCGGGTTGGACTTGTGCGGCATCGCCGAGGATCCGCCGCCCTGGCCCTCCGCCACCTCCCCGGCCTCGGTGCGCGACAGGACGAGCACGTCGGCCGCCATCTTGCCGAGCGCGCCCGCGGTGAACGCCAGCGCCCCCGCGAGGTCGGCGATCGGCGCCCGCAAGGTGTGCCACGGGAGCACGGGCTCGGCCAGTCCGGTCTCGGCCGCGAAGGCGGCCAGCAGCCGCACCCCGACGTCACCCTCCCGATGGGCGGCTCCGGCTCGCACGCTCGCGTAGGCGTGGAAGGCGGCCAGGGTGCCGGCGGCGCCGCCGAGCTGGGCGGGCAGGCTCGCGCGCACCGCGGCCAGCCGGTCGCGGGCGCCGGCGGCCAGGGTCAGCCAGCCGGCGGCCTTGAGGCCGAACGTGGTCGGCACCGCGTGCTG
The DNA here is from genome assembly GCF_042665155.1 of Sphaerisporangium rhizosphaerae. Lineage (NCBI taxonomy): Bacteria > Bacillati > Actinomycetota > Actinomycetes > Streptosporangiales > Streptosporangiaceae > Sphaerisporangium > Sphaerisporangium rhizosphaerae. The sequence continues at coordinate 94,362 of NZ_JBHTCG010000007.1, forward strand.
GGTGAGCGTGCGGCCCGCCATCGGAGTGTCGCGGTGCGCGGTGGCCAGCTCCGCCAGCGCCCGCACCGTCCGCCCGAGGTCGGCCAGCACCGGTTCGAGGGCGCGGCCGGCGACGAGCATCAGCGCGGTGTCCCAGATGTCCTGGCTGGTGGCGCCGCGGTGGACGTACGGGCCGGCCTCCGAGTCGCGCGCCGCGACCGCGGCGGTGAGGTCGGCCACCAGCGGGATGACCGGATTGCCGCCGGAGCGGGCCCGCGACGCCAGGTCCCTGACGTCGTACCGCGCCGTCTCGGCCGCCGCGGCCGTCACCGCGGCTGCCGCGGCGGCGGGGGCCAGCCCGACCGCCGCCTGGGCGCGGGCGAGGGCCGCCTCGGCGTCCAGCATGCCCCGGACGAACGCGGCGTCCCCGGTCGCCGCCTCGACCAGCGAACCCGCCCAGACCGGCGCGAGCAACCCCACATCCGCCCAATCCGAGCCGGCGGTCGCGGACGGGCCGACCGGATCGGACGGGGTCTCCAAGGAGGCGGCGGCACCCGGGGCCGGGCGGGTCGCCGGTTCGCCGGGGCCTGGCCGGTCAGTCGAAGGCAAGGAACACCGTCTCCTCGTGGACACCGTCGTGCTGCAGGCGGATGTCGAACCCGTAGACCTTCTCGCTTTCGGCCACGGCGAGCAACGTGGCCCGCCGCTCCGGCGGCAACGACGCCAGCAGCGGCTCGGTGGCGGGGTCGGCGAGGTCGGGCAGGTAGACGCGGGTGAACAGGTGGTGCAGCAGGCCGCGGGCGAAGACGCACACCGAGATGTACGGCACGCCGCCCGGCGGCAGCGTGCGCACCGCGTAGTGCCCGTCGGCGTCGGTGGCGACGCGCCCGAACCCGGTGAAGTCGACCCCGGTGCGGCCGATGACGGCGCCGGTGACCTGGTCGCGGCGCAGCGACCCGGGAGCTCCCGCCCGCGACCCGTCGGCGGCGGGCTGCCAGAACTCCAGCATCGCGTCCGGGACGGGCGACCCGGCTCCGTCGAACACCCGGCCGTGGACGGTGACCGTGCCGGGATGCCCGGTGGGGGCCATGTCCTCGCCCTTGGCGAACGGCAGTGCGTAGCCGTAGAAGGGGCCGACGGTCTGCGACGGGGTGGGCTGCCGCGTCATGGGGCCTCCTCGATGGGCCGGACGATGGACGGGGGTGCGGGCAGAGGGGACAGGTGGGCGCCGGGCCGTGAACGGCGGGGGCCTGAGCAGAAGGGCGAGCGCGGGCGGGTCATCAGGCCGGTTCGGTCCAGGTCGCGGCCGGGCCGGACAGGACGATGTCCCAGTGGTATCCGAGCGACCACTCCGGGGTCGACAGGTCGTGGTCGTACCGGGCCACGAGGCGCTCGCGGGCCGCGTCGTCGGTCACCGACTGCATGATCGGGTCGAACGCGAACAGCGGGTCGCCCGGGAAGTACATCTGCGTGACCAGCCGCTGCGTGAAGGCGGAGCCGAAGACCGAGAAGTGGATGTGCGCGGGCCGCCAGGCGTTGTCGTGATTACGCCACGGGTAGGCGCCCGGCCTGATCGTCGTGAAGGCGTACCGGCCCTCGTCGTCGGTCAGGCAGCGGCCGACGCCGGTGAAGTTCGGGTCCAGCGGCGCCGGATGCCGGTCGCGCTGGTGGGCGTAGCGCCCGGAGGCGTTGGCCTGCCAGATCTCGACGAGCTGCCCGCGCACCGGCCGGCCGTTCCCGTCGAGCACCCGTCCGGTGAGGTGGATGCGCTCGCCCAGCGGCTCCCCGTGATGCTGACCGGTGAGGTCGGAGTCCAGGTCGGTGACGTCGGTGACGCCGAACACCGGGCCGCTCAGTTCCACCGCCTCGGGGTCGCCGACCGCCACCAGGTCGTGGCGCGGATGACGCAGCAGGCTGCTGCGGTAGGGCGGATAACCTCGCGCCGGGTGGTCCCGGCGGGCCGCGCCGTCCTCGACGGCCTTGACGTAGTCCTGCCGTGCCTGCGTGATCTCCGCGCTGATGATCTCCTGGGTGACCGGCGCGGCGCCGCCGGCCGGCGGGCCGGCCTCGCGCGCGCCGCCGGCCGGTGCGGGGACGGCGGAAGACGGCTCGGGGGTGGTGGGCATGTGTCTGTCGCTACCTTTCCAGGACCAGGGCGATGCCCTGTCCCACGCCGATGCACAACGCCGCGAGCCCGGTGCCGGAGCCCGCGGCGGCGAGCTGGTGGGCGACCGCCCCGGCCAGGCGGGCCCCGGAGGCGCCGAGCGGGTGGCCGATGGCGATGGCGCCGCCGCGGGGGTTGACGACGGCCGGGTCCAGGCCCGGCCACTCGGCCAGGCAGCCGAGGGCCTGCGCGGCGAACGCCTCGTTGAGCTCGAAGACGGACAGGTCCCCGAACCCCTTGCCCGCCCGGGCCAGCGCCCGCCGGACGGCTTCGACGGGGCCCAGGCCGTAGTACTGCGGCTCGACGCCGGTGACGGCGGAGGCGCGGACGCGGGCGAGCGGCTCGCGTCCGACGGCCCGCAACCCCTCCTCGTCGCACAGCAGCAGCGCCGCCGCGCCGTCGTTGAGCGGCGAGGAGTTCCCGGCGGTGACGGTGCCGCCGTCGGGGCGGAAGGCCGGCGCGAGCCGGGCCAGGGACTCCATCGAGGTGTCGTCGCGGATCGCCTCGTCGCGCGGCTGCTCCACGCCCTCCACGGGGACTACCTCGCCGGCGTAGGCGCCCTCCCGCCAGGCGCGGGCCGCCTTCTGGTGGCTGGCCAGGGCGAAGGCGTCCTGCCGCTCGCGGCTGATCCCGTACTTGCCGGCGATCAGCTCGGCGCCCTCGCCGAGCGCGACCGTCCACTCGGCGGGCATGCGCGGGTTCACCATGCGCCAGCCGAGCGTGGTGGAGTACATCTCCTGGTGCCCCGCAGGGAACGCCCGCTCGGGCTTGGGCAGGACGTAGGGCGCGCGCGACATGGACTCCACTCCGCCGGCCACGACGACGGAGGCGTCCCCGGCGGCGACGGCGCGGGCCGCCTGGACGACGGCCTCCATCCCCGAGCCGCACAGCCGGTTGACCGTCGTGCCCGGGACGGTGACCGGGAGCCCGGCCAGCAGGACGGCCATGCGGGCGACGTCGCGGTTCTCCTCGCCGGCCCCGTTGGCGTTGCCGAAGAACACATCGTCGATGCGGGCGGGGTCGAGGTCGGGGCTGCGGCCGGCGATCGCCCGGACGACGTGGGCGGCCAGGTCGTCCGGGCGGACCTTCGACAACGCGCCGCCGTACTTGCCGAACGGGGTGCGGACGGCGTCGACGATGTACACCTCGCTCACTGGCGCACCGATCTCTTGCCGGTGGTCAGGAGACTCATGCGCGGCCCTCCTTGTGAAGACGGGTGGACGGACGGCCGGGAACGCCTGGCGCCGGGCGCGGCCGGCATCTCAGGCGGCCTTGAGGGTGCGCAGGGCCGTGAGCTCGGCGTCGGTGGGGGGCGGGGTGGTGGCGACGTGGTCGGCCGTCTTCAGTGGCCAGCCGGTGGCGGCGCGGGCCTGCTCGACCGTCGCCCCGGCGTGCAGCTCGGTCAGGACCAGCTCGGCGGTCCGCGGGTCCGGGCGCAGGACGCCGAGGTCGGTGATGACGGCCACCGGCCCCCCGCCGCGCAGGCCGAGCCGTTCGCGGTCGCCGCGCCCCGTCCCGTGGCCCACCGAGGTGGTGAAGTCGAGCCGGTCGACGAAGTTGCGGGTCGAGTGGCGCAGCACGATGAACACCTCGCGGCAGCTCGCCGCGATCTCCGGCGCCCCGCCCGCGCCGGGGAGCCGTCCCTCGGGCCGGCCGGGGCCGCGGTCGATGACGGTGGTGTTGATGTTGGCGAACCGGTCGAGCTGGGCGGCGCCGAGGAACCCTACGTCGATGCGCCCCGCCTGCAGCCAGTAGTTGAACACCTCGGGGACCGAGACCACCGCGTCGGCCGTGTCGGCCAGCTCGCCGTCCCCGATGGACAGCGGCAGCCGGGCGGGCTTGGACCCGAGCGCGCCGGACTCGTAGATCAGGACGAGGTCGGGTCGGCAGGTGCGGCGGGCGAGGTTGGCGGCCGTGCTCGGCAGGCCGATGCCGACGAAGCAGGTGCGCGCCCCGGCCAGGGCGCGGGCCGCGTTGACGGTCATCACCTCGTCCGGCGTCCAGTCGCTCATCGGGCGCGGGCTCCTTCGCTCTGCGCGGCCGTGCCGCTCCGGATCGTGCGGGCCGTCATCGGGCGCGGGCTGTTTCGCGTCGCGGCCGTGCCGCCGGGGATCGTGCGGGCCGTCATCGGGTGGGGGCGTCCTGGCTCGCGGGAGCCGGCGCGTCGTGCGTGATGTTCTCCCTGAGCCATGTGGTGAACCTCCCGCGGTCGCGGGAGATCGGGTCCCACGCCTGGTAGAAGTCATTGTCACGGACCGAGTAGCCCGCCGCGTAGGAGGGGTGGGCGCCGCCGGGCGCGGGCGCGACCGCGGTGATCGCCCAGCCGGGCAGGACGACGGCGCCGGGGCGCGGCCGCAGCTCCTCGACGATCTCCTCGACGGTGACCAGCACCCGGCGGGCGGCGAGCGCGGCCTCCTTCTGCACCCCGGTGAGCCCCCAGAGCTGGACGTTGCCCTCCCGGTCGGCCTGCTGGGCGTGGATGACGGTGACGTCGGGGTTGAGCGCCGCGACGGCCGCCAGCTCTTCGCCGGTGAACGGGCAGGTCACGGTGGCGACGGTGTCGGTGCGGCCGGCGAGGTCGGTGCCGCGGTAGCCGCGCAGCACGGCGAAGGGGAGCCCCGAGGCCCCGGCGACGTAGCGGTTGGCCATGCCCGCGTGGCTGTGCTCGTCCACCTCCAGCGGGCGGGGCCAGCCGTTCTCCACCGCGTCCCGGAACCGGTGCAGCGAGCCGACGCCCGGGTTGCCGCCCCAGGAGAACACCAGTTTCCTGACGAGCCCGGCGCCGATGAGCTGGTCGTAGATCACATCGGGGGTCATCCGGATCAGCGTCAGGTCGGTGATCCCCTGCCGGATGACCTCGTGGGCCGCGGCGAAGGGGATGAGGTGGGTGAAGCCCTCCATCGCGACCGCGTCGCCGTCGTGGATCAGCTCCGCCACCGCTTCCGGGAGCGTACGGATGTCAGCCAATGTCCCTCGTCCTCGCGTCGTCGCGGCCAGAGCCCTCTCGACGCGCTGTCGGATGATCGTGAGAGTGTTCGCCTGGCGAACAGATGTTCATTATAGTGCCCCCAAAGTCTGGTCTCCGGCCCCCGGCCCTGTCAACGACACCCCGGCGCCCACCCCGAACGGGCCGCTCGCGCCCCTGCCCGAGGAGGCGTCCGGCGCCGGGCGCACCAGCCCTCCACCCCGTGTCCGGGCAGGCCGCACCCCTGTGTCCGCCGTCGGTGAGAGATCAAACCTTGCGATGTTTCTATGGTTTTGAGACGCTGCGATGGTGGACGCCACGAACACACCGCGCGGCCGTGACCTGCTCATCTCCGCCAGGGCCGTCGCCGTCGCCCTCGGCCACACCGCCGCCGAGGTCACCGAACTCGCCGTCGAACTCGGCCAGGACGGCCGCCGCGACTGGCAGACCGCCGAACTGCTCCTGGCGGCGCTCGCCGAGCTGGCCCGCCGCGACCCGGGCCGCCGCGACCTCGTCGGCGCCGTCGAGGCCGGGGAGATCCTCGGCGTCTCCCGGGCCCGCGTGCACCAGCTCGCCGAACGGCCGGACTTCCCCGCGCCGCTCTGCGTCCTGGCCGCCGGCAAGCTGTGGGCCCGGGCGGACATCGCCGCCTTCGCCGCCCGCTGGCACCGCCGCCCCGGCCGCCCCCGCAAGCCCGCCGAAGGCCGCGCCGTCCTCCAGCTGCCCGCGCTTCCGGGTTGACAGCCGTCCGGGGCGCGTCTAAGCACCAGGTATGCCCAACCTGAGCGCCTTCCCGCCGGAGTTCCTGTGGGGCGCGTCGTCGGCCGGTCACCAGATCGAGGGCGGCAACCTCGCCAGCGACTTCTGGGAGATGGAGCACGCCCCCGGCAGCGTCTTCGCCGAGCCGAGCGGCGACGCCTGCGACGGCTACCACCGCTGGCGCGAGGACGTCGGCCTGCTGGCGGGCATCGGGCTCAACGCCTACCGCTTCAGCATCGAATGGAGCCGCGTCGAGCCGGAGGAGGGGCGGTTCTCCCGGGCGGCCATCGACCACTACCGGCGCGTCGTGGAGGGCTGCCACGAACGCGGCGTCACCCCCGTGGTGACCCTCCAGCACATCACCGTCCCGCGCTGGTTCCGCCGATCGGGCTGGTGGACCGGGCCGGAAGCCGCCGCCCGTTTCGCGCGCTTCACCGAGGCGGTGCTGCCGATCGTCTCCGAAGGCGTCGGCCACGTCTGCACCATCAATGAGCCCAACTTCGCCGCGATGCTGGAGCACGACCTGGCCCCGGCCCGCGCGGCGGCCGGTGCGCCCGCGGCGCCCGGCCCGGCCGTCACCGAGGCGTTCATCACGGCTCATCGCCGAGCCGTCGAGGTGCTGAGATCGGTGCCGGGGCCGGCGTGCGGCTGGACGGTCTGCGTCGTCGACCACCAGCCCGTCGAGGGCGCCGAGGAGGCCGCCGCGGCGTGGGCCCGTCCCCGGCAGGACGTCTTCCTGGAGGCCGCCAAGGGGGACGACTTCGTCGGCGTGCAGGTCTACACCCGTGAGCTCATCGGACCGCACGGCCCGCTCCCCGTCCCCGAGGGCGCGGAGACCACCCAGATCGGCTGGGAGTACTACCCGGAGGCCGTCGGTGGCGCGGTCCGGCACGCCGCGACGGTCACCGGGGGCACCCCCATCCTGGTGACCGAGAACGGCGTCGCCACCGCCGACGACACCCGCCGCGCCGAGTACCTCACGCGGGCCCTGCGGGCGCTGAAGGCCGCCATGGACGACGGCGCCGACGTCCGCGGCTACTTCCACTGGAGCCTGCTGGACAACTTCGAATGGCTCCTCGGCTACCGGCCGACCTTCGGGCTCATCGCCGTGGACCGGGCCACCTTCGCCCGCACGGTCAAGCCGAGCGCCCACGTGTACGGCGCGATCGCCAGAAGCGGCCGCCTTCCCGGGCCCTGACCTTCGGCGCACCCGCCGCATCACCCTGGCGCCGGGGGCTGGGAGGATTCGGCCATGCCTACCTTCGCCGCGTACGACGGTCTCGATGTCGCCTTCCAGGTTCACGGCGATGGACCTCCGGTGATCTGCCTGCCCGGCGGTCCCATGCAGGACCCGGCCTACCTCTCCGACCTCGGCGGCCTGTCCGCCCACCGGCGGCTGGTCATGGTGAACCTCCGGGGCACCGGCGGGTCGGCGACGCCCGCGGACCCCGCCACCTACCGCTGCGACCGCCTCGTCGACGACGTCGAGGCTCTCCGCGAGCATCTCGGGCTCGACCAGGTGGACCTGCTCGCCCACTCCGCCGGCGCCAACCTCGCGGTGCTCTACGCGGCCCGCCATCCCGAGCGCGTCAGCGGGCTCGCCCTGATCACCCCGAGCACCATGGCCGTCGGCGTCGCCGTGACCGGCCACGACCGCCGCGAGGCCGCGCGGCTCCGCGCCGGCGAGCCGTGGTTCCCCGAGGCCTTCGCGGCCCTGGAAAGGGTCACCGAGGGCAAGGCCACCGCCCACGACTGGGAGGCCATCGTGCCCTTCTGGTACGGCAGGTGGGACGCGGAGGCGAAGGACCACCACGCCGCCGAGGACGGGCAGCGCAACGACGAGGCCGCGGGCGTCTACGCCGCCGAGGGCGCCTTCGATCCTGACGCCACGCGCGCGGCGCTCGCCGGGTTCCAGGCGCCGGTCCTGCTGCTCGCGGGGGAGGCGGACGTGGCCGCCCCGCCGTCCGCCATGGCCGAGGTCGCCGCGCTGTTCCCCGGCGCCACGCTGGTCGTCCAGCGCGGGGGCGGCCACTTCCCGTGGCTCGACGACCCCGGCCGCTTCGTGGCGACCACCGCCGGGTTCCTCGGATGAGGGTCCGTCCCCGGCGGAACAAGGCACGCAGGCCCGGCCGGACGCCGGGAGAACACTCTTCCCGCACGCCGCCGGGGCCGGGCCGCGACGGGAGCGCCTGCCCATGGAGGTGAGCGAGCGGACCGGGATGCTCGCCGTCCCGCCGGGGCGGGTCACCCTGTCGGACCGGCGCACGCGGCGCGAGTGGACGGTCGAGGTGGCGTCCTTCGAGCTCGCGGCGGTCCCGGTCACCCAGGCGCTGTACGCGCGGGTCACCGGCCGGCGGCCGGGCGCCGCGCGAGGCGACCGGTCGCCCGCCGAGAGCGTGTCGTGGTGGGACGCGCTCCGGTTCTGCAACACCCTGTCCGAGAGCGAGGGACTGGCGCCCTCCTACCGCCTCCATGGCGATGAGGAGGGCGCCGAGTGGGAGCCGGCCTCCGGCGGCTACCGGCTCGCGACCGAGGCCGAGTGGGAGCACGCCTGCCGTGCCGGCACGACGGGCGCCCGGTACGGGACGCTGGACGAGATCGCCTGGCATCGCGGCAACTCCGGCGAACGACCGCACGACGTGGGCGGCAGGCGTCCCAACGCGTGGGGCCTGTACGACATGCTGGGCAACGTCTGGGAGTGGTGCTGGGACCTCTACGACCCCGAGGTCTACGGCACCTACCGGGTGCTGCGCGGGGGCGGGTGGTTCGACGAGCACTGGAGCTGCCGCGCCTCGGTACGGCGCCGCAGCCACCCGACGCTGCGCATCGACGACGTCGGCTTCCGCCTCGCCCGCTCCCTCCCGCGCTGAGCCCCGTTGCCGGGGAACAGTTCGCGGACCGGGGCGTCCTGGACGGCCGACCACACGTAGCCAACCTGCGCAGGCGCTTCCTCACCGCCCTTGGCACGACGCCCGGCGCCTATCGCCGGGCGTTCCGCGCCGGACCACGATGACACCGGTCGTGGTCACGTGAGATCCGTCGGAGTCACGCGAGACCCCTCGGAGTGGGCGGCACCGGGTCGCCGATGGGGGTGCGCGAAGGCGTGGGGACGGGCGGGACCGGGTCGCCGGTCGGCGACGGGGTGGGCACGGGCGGGCCGGCGCACACCACGCCGTTGAGGGCGAAGGAGGACGGCGCCGGGTTGGCCCCGGGCTGGTCGGCGATGAAGCCGATCAAGGTGCTCGCGCCCGTGGCCAGGGAGCCGTTGTAGGAGACATTGGAGGCGGTCACGTCGCCGCCGGTCTGGGTGTAGACGGCGTTCCACTTGTAGAGGATGGTCTGCCCGGCGGTGAAGGACCAGGTCAGCCGCCAGCTCGTCAGAGCGTCGCCCAGGTTGGTGATGGAGACGTTCGCGGTGAAGCCGCCGCGCCACGAGTTGGCCACCGTGTAGGAGACCCGGCATCCGGCCGCGGCGGAGGCCGGTCCTGTCGCGGTCAGGGTCGTGGCGGTGACACCGGACGCGGCGAGCGCGAGCGCCAGGAGGACCTCCCGGCGTCGGCGGCGCGTCGGAAGGGAACCGGCCTGCGTTTCGGCCTGCATGGTGGACCTCCAGTGCGAGAGCGATGGTCGATCACCGAGGTGCGGTGTCACGGGGTGCGTGTCACGGTGTGCGGTGTCACGGTGTGCGGTGTCACGGGGGGCGGTGTCATGGGGTGCGTGTCATGGGGTGCGATGTAACGGAGCGCCGTGTCATGGGGATCCGGTTCCGGCGCCGACCCAGGTGCGAGGTCGCCGGGGTGGAGGTGCCGGATACGGAAAGTCGCGGGGGACGCCGGGTGGGTGCGGTGCCGGGTGGCGCCTGATTGTCACCGCGCGTCGCCGGATGGTCAACGCCGGTTCGCCGGGCGGGACGTCGCGGACGGCGGACACGCTGCTTCGGGCGTGCCCGTGCCGTCGTGCCCGATGAAACGTGCAGCGATCGCTTCGCGCGCTCACCGACAATCTTTTTGATTCGCCTCATCCTGCCGAGAGGTATTGCACCGGGGACGTCATGTGTGATCGGTGGCGGTGGTTTAACGGTGTGTGGCATCCGATATACCGACCTTTCCAGATATGTGGACTGGTTGGTCACGGCCGTGTCACGCGCACCTGGAAGCGGCGGTATTTTGAGCGCGCCTCGTATATCTCCTGGCCGACAAAACGGACAACGGGTGATCTGACGCCTCTTGGCGACCGGCCGGCACGGGCCGCGCGCCCCAGAGTGCGGAGGGGCGCGCGCGGGCCGGTGGTGGCGAGCCGGTCGCCGGGACCGCTGGCCAGGTACTTCGCGACCGGCGGCGGCATCGGGCGTACGAGCGGCGCGCCCGTCAACCGAAGACCATTCGGTTGACGTTGTGATCTGACGATCAGTTAAGGCGTAAGATCATGGTCTTGGACAGGAACATATACCAGTATGGGATGATGAGTTCGCATTCATAACTGGGGGCGACATGCGGGTTCTTCTGATTGAGGACGACGAACGCATGGCAAAAGCCCTCGGCTCGTTGTTGAGGAACCATAGCCACGAAGTCGTGCACGCCGCGTCCGGCGCGGCGGCGCGGCAGGCGTTCGGGTACGACCTGATGCTCCTCGACCTGGGTCTTCCCGATGAGGACGGCCTGGAGGTGTGCCGTTCCATCCGCGAGTTCAGCGATGTGCCGATCATCATGCTCTCGGCCCGCGGCACCGAGCACGACCGGATCCTCGGCCTGCGCACCGGGGCCGACGACTACCTGGTGAAACCCTTCAGCATGGCCGAACTCGAGGCCCGGATGCAGGCCGTGATGCGCAGGCCGAGGACCGGCATGGTCGGCGCCGTCACGGTCGGTGACGTCGCGGTGGACCACGTCGCGCACGCCGTCCACCGCGCCGGGCACCCGGTGGCCCTCACCCGCAAGGAGTTCGCGGTGCTGTCCCGCCTGATCGCGAGCCCCGGCGAGATCGTCAGCCGCGACCACCTGCTGCGGGAGATCTGGAACGACACCGGCCAGGCGGCGCGGCGGACCCTGGACGTGCACATCACCAACCTGCGCGCCAAGCTGGGCGCGCCCAACGTGATCCAGACCGTCCGCGGGGTGGGCTACCGCATCATCGTGCCCTCCGTTCCCGAGCCCACGCGCGCGGCCAAGGATTCGAGATCGGGCGAGCCGTGCGAAAACGCCTGGTGGTGATCTTCCTCTCCTGCATCGTGCTCACGTTGTTCTGCCTGGAGATCCCGGCGGCGATGATGACGGCCCAGACCGACACCCAGACCATGGTGCTGGACAGGCAGAGCGACACCGAGCGCTTCGCCCACCTCGCCCAGCCGGCCTCCGCCACCCGGCCGATGACCGACATCACCGCCGACCTGGACCGCTACCAGTTGCTGTACGGCGTGCGCGCGGTGCTGGTGTCCCGGGAGAACCGCATCGAGGCCGACACCCGGCGCGGCACCGGGCTCGGAGACGACGTGCGCGACGACATCGAGACGGCCCTGTCGGGCGAGCGGGCCAGCTCACCCCAGCTCATCTGGCCCTGGGACGTGTCCTCCCTGGTCGTCGCCGTGCCCATCGTCGTGGACGGCGAGACCGTCGGGGCGGCCGCCACGATCTCCCCCACCGGCCACGCCCGCATGGAGACGCTGAGCTGGTGGACGCTCCTGCTCATGGGCGGGCTGGTGCTGCTCGGGCTGGCGCGGCTGGTCATGGAGCCCATGGTCCGCTGGATCCTGCGCCCGGTCAGCCAGCTCGACCAGGCGGCGAACGCGATCACCGCCGGGGAGCTGACCCGCCGCACCGACGCCTCCACCGGGCCGCCGGAGCTGCGCAACCTGGCCACGTCGTTCAACACGATGGCCAAGACGATCGAGCTGCTCATCGACAAGCAGCGCGCCTTCATCTCCTACACCAGCCACCAGTTGCGCACCCCGCTGGCGGTGCTGCGGCTCCAGCTCGAGGGCCTGTGCGAGGAGTACTCCTCCCGCGAGGCGCGCCTGGTGGAGACGCTGGAGGAGGTGGACCGGCTGACCGGCATCTGCGACGGCCTGCTCGCGCTCGGCCGGGCCGAGTCCGACACGGTCACCACCTGCGTGGAGGACGTGGGCGCGATCGCCACCGAGCGCGTGCTCACCTGGGAGGCGGTGGCGGCGCGGCGGTGCGTGCGCCTGCGCCGCACCGGAGAGCCGTCGGCGCGGGCGGTGTCCAGCAGCGGCATGCTCATCCACGTCCTGGACGCGCTCATCGAGAACGCCATCAAGTTCTGCGGGCACGGGACGACCGTGACCGTTCGGGTGGACCTCGAGCCGACGGCGGAGCCCGCCGACCCCGGCGGCTCGGTGGAACGCGGGCCGTGCGGAGGCGGCGCCGGGGCGGGCGAGCGGGGGTGGGTGGTCATCCGGGTCACCGACGACGGCGAGGGCATGCCGCCCGAGGCGATCACCCGCGCCACCGACCCCTTCTGGCGCGGACCGGGCAGCGAGAGCAGGCCAGGCTCCGGTCTCGGCCTCGCCATCTGCGCCACGCTGGTCTCCCGCATGGGAGGACGGTTCGAGCTGCGCGGGGCGGAGCCGTCCGGCGTCGACGCCCGCGTCCGCCTGCCGCTGCCGAGCGGCGACGCGTCTTCCTGAGGAGAGGCCATGCGGCTCACCCCGCTTCTAGCCCGGCGCAGCGCCCTGGCGCTGCCGCTGGTCCTGCCGCTCTACGGCTGCTCCGACGAGAGGCCACCACTGCGACGGGTCGTGGTGGCGACCGGCGGCCAGGGCGGCGTGTACTACGAGCTGGGCCGGGCGCTGGCGCACCACCTGCACGACCAGTGGGGCTGCCAGACCGAGGTCCGCGCCACCGCCGCGTCGGTGGAGAACCTGCGACTGGTCGCCGACGGCGCGGCCGACGTCGCCTTCGCCAGCCTGGACTCGGTCGCCCTCGCGCTCCTCGGGCTGCCGCCGTTCCAGCGGCCGATGAAGATCTCCGCGCTCGCGCAGATCTACGACGACTACGTGCAGCTCATCAGCCTGCGCGGCACCTCCATCGACCACCTGTCCGACCTGGCCGGGCACCATGTCAGCGCCGGGGCCCCGGGCTCGGGGACCGAGCTGGTCGCCGAGCGGGTGCTGGCCGTCGGCGGCTTCGCGCGCCCGAGCCTGGCCCGCCTGGGCGTCGCCGACTCGGTGCAGGCGCTGCTGGGCGGGCATATCCAGGCGTTCTTCTTCTCCGGCGGCCTGCCCACGCCGGCCATCGCCGGGCTGGCCGACCTGCGGCCCATCCACATCATCCCGCTCGGCGACCACGTCGAGATCCTGCAACGGCGCTACCAGGGCGTCTACGTCCGCAAGACGATCCCGTCGGTGACCTACCACCTCAGCCAGGGCAGCGTCCCCACCGCCGGGATCCACAACCTGCTGGTGGTCAACGACCGCATGCCCCAGGCGGACGCGTACTGGCTGACCCGCGTGCTGTTCGAGGCGCGCGTGGAGTTCGCCGCGGCGCACGCCGAGGCACGGCACCTGCACCAGCGCACCGCCGTCTACACCGCGCCCGCTCCGCTGCACCCCGGCGCCGTCCGCTACTACCGCGAGGTCAAGCCGATGGCCGCCGCCACGACGGACGGGTGAACGCGCACGGCCCCGGTCCGGCGCGCGGCAGAGCCATGGCCCCGGTCCCGCGGGCGGCAGAGCCGCGGGACCGGGGCCGCGCGCCCCGAAACGCCGGCCGTGAACGGGTCGGCCGCCGGTCGTGGGCGGTCAGTCGCGGGCGGCCACGAAGACCGTGTCGTCGCCGATGGTGTTGACGCGCACCGAGTAGGCCACCCGGTACCCCGCCTTCTCCGCCCAGTCGCGGATCTCCGCCACCGTGTACTCCGAGCCGCCCTCGCGGACCAGCCGCACGTTGAGGCTGGTGAGCAGCGGGTGCGGGTCGGTGCGCTCCTCGTCGATCATCTGGTCGTAGACCACCAGGCAGCCGCCGGGGCGGGTGGCGCGGAAGGCCTTGTCGATGACCATCTGCCGCACCTCCACCGGCCAGTCGTGCAGGACGTGCCCGATGACGACGACGTCGGTCTCCGGCAGGTCGTCGGTGAAGAAGTCGCCGGGGTGGAAGTCCACCCGGTCGGCCACGCCGAGCCCCGCCACGTGCTCCTCGAAGTGCGGGCGCAGCGCCGGCAGGTCGAACACCCCGCCCCGCAAATGCGGGTGGCGGCCGACGATCTGCGCGGCGACGTTGCCGCGCGCGCCGCCGACGTCGATGAAGGCCCGGTGGCGCCCCCAGTCCACGCACCGCGCGACCTCGCGCCCGCAGAAGCCGTTGTGCGCGTCCATGTGGCCCATGAACTCCCGCGTGGCCGCCGCGTCGTTGTACAGCCGCGCCATCGCGCCCTTGTCGGCCAGACCGGCCGACTTCGGGCGGCCGTCGCGCAGCGCCTCGGTGAGCGACCCCCACATCGTGTAGTGGTGGCGCGCGCTCTTGGCGACGGTGCCGCCGATGTACTCCGGCGTGCCCGGCACCAGGAGCCTGGCCGTCGCCGGCGCGTTGGAGTACGCGCCCTCGCCGTCGCGCAGCAGCAGGCCGAGCCCGACGAGAGCGTCGAGGAAGTCGGCGGCCATGCGGGGATGCAGCCCGAGCCGCTCGCGGATCCGCGGCAGCGTCGCGGGGGCCTCCGCGAGCACCTCGAACAGCCCGAGCTCCACGGCGCTGTGGAGGGTCCTGGCCGCGGTGTAGGCGGTGTTGAGCCGGACGATCGCGGTGGCCGCCGCGACGTCGCTGCTGGGCGGGGCCGGGGGAGTCGTCGTCATCGGTGCCTCTTTCGATCGATGTCGCGGTGTCAGGGCTGGGGGATGAACGTCACGGGCAGGGCTTCCAGGCCGCGCACCACCTTGTTCGGCTGCCAGCGCGGCTCGCCGGCCAGGCGCAGCCCGGGAAGCCGGCGCAGCACGGTGGCGAGCACGATCCGCGTTTCCAGCCGCGCCAGCGGAGCGCCCAGGCAGCGGTGGATGCCGTGCGAGAAGCCCAGGTGCGGGTTGGGGGAGCGGGTGATGTCGAACCGGTCGGGGTCGGCGAACACCCGCGGGTCCCTGTTGGCCGACTGGAAGGAGGTGATCAGCAGGTCCCCCTGCCCGATGGGGACCCCGTCCACGATCAGGTCCCGCTCGGCCACCCACGTGACGCCGCTGACGACCGGCTCGTACCGCAGCGCCTCCTCCACCGCCCCCGGCAGCAGGTCCGGCCGCTCGCGCAGCAGGTCGAGCTGGGAGGGGGCGGCCAGCAGCGCGTGCACGGCGCTCGCGAGGAACCAGATCGTGGTGGCGAAGCCGTTGACCAGCAGGGTGAGCAGCATCCGCAGCAACTCGTCCTCGCTGAGCCGGTCCTGGCCGTCGCGGGCGGCGATGAGCGCGCTGGTCATGTCGGCGCCCGGCCGGGCGCGCTTGGCGGCGACCAGCTCGGTGAGGTACTCCCAGGACTCCGCGAAGGACCGGTCGCGGCCCTCCGGCGACTCCCCGTAGAGGAACCCGGCGGTGCGCCGCCGCACCTCTCCGTGCTCGTCCTCGGGCACCCCCAGCATCTCGGCGGTCACCGCGACCGGCAACGGGCCGGTCAGCTCGGCGATCAGGTCGGCCTCACCCCGCGCGGCGAAGCCGTCCACCAGGTCGTCGGCGACGCGCTGCACCCGCGCGCGCATCCCCTCGATCCTGCCGGTGGAGAACCCCTGCTGGACCAGGGCGCGCAGGCGGGTGTGGTCGGGCGGCGCGCTGTTGAGCGAAGGAGGCTCGCCCTCCTCCACCGGCTTGACCACCTTTCCCTCGGTGACCAGCGCGCGGACCGCGGCGTGCCGCAGCACCAGCCACGTCGGCACGTCCGGCAGGAAGGGATGCGGGATGGACGCCACCGCGTCGGACTCGCGCAGCCGCGCCAGCACCGGGTAAGGGTCGGCCTGGAACCCCGGCGCGTACGGGACGAGCGGCGCCGGCGGCTCCGCGCCGGGCGGCTCCGCGAGGGTGAGGGGCGCGGGGGGAACGGCGGCCGTGAGGGCGTTTCCGTCCATGTCTGGCTCCGAACGTGGGGGGACGTCAGAGCATCGATTAAGGCTTCGTCTTCTCGAGGGGTGGACGAGAACGGTCGGAAACAGGCTGCTCGACCGCTGTTCGACCGGCGCTCGATGCGGCGCCGGGAGCATTTCGCTCGGCCTGTCCACGGATCCGAGAAGGGCGACGAGCATGCGCCTGCTTTTCACCACCTTCCCCGAGCGCCCGCACTTCTACCCGATGGTGCCTCTCGCCTGGGCCTGCATGGCCGCCGGCCACGAGGTCAGGATGGTCAGCACCCCCTCGCTCGCCGAGACCACCACGCGGGCCGGGCTGCCGGCCGTCGAGGTCGGCCACGATCTCGACCTGGCGGCCATGCTCGCCCGCGGCGACTTCGCGCCCAAGCGCGACGTCCAGGCGGGCACCCCCGAGGAGCAGCAGCGGGCGGCGTGGTCGGGCATGCTGGAGAACCTCGCCAACATGCAGTTCGCCATGTGCGAGGCCATGGTGGACGACATGGTCGCCTACGCCCGGTCCTGGCGCCCCGACGTCATCGTGCACGACCCGGTGACCTTCGCCGGGCCGGTGACCGGGCAGGTCCTGGACGTGCCCACCGTCGCCCACATGTTCGGCTCGCCCGGGTTGCTGCGCATCGAGATGAAGGACCTCGGCAGCGAGCCGCTTCCCGGCTTCCTGAGGCTGTTCGAGCGCTTCGGCGTGGAACCGCGCGTGAACCCCACCGAGTGGATCGACCCCTGCCCGCCGTCCCTGCGGCTGTCGGAGGACCTCGCCATCCGCCCGGCCCCCACCTCGCTGAACCGCTACCAGGAGCGCTTCGTCCCCTACAACGGCCCCGGCTCCTCCCCGGACTGGCTCTTCCAGAACACCGGGCGGCCCCGCGTCTGCGTCACCTGGGGCACGACGCAGGAGCGCATCATGGGCGAGAGCGTGAGCGACCTGGTCCGCCGCGTGGTCGGCGTCGTCGCCTCGTTCGACGTCGAGGTCGTCTTCGCCGGCTCGGCCGAGCTGCGCCGCGACCTCGGCGACCTGCCGGACAACGTGCGCATGGTGGAGTGGGTGCCGCTGCACATGCTGCTGCCGACCTGCGCCGCCATCGTCCACCAGGGCGGCGCGGGCACGACGCTGACCTCGGCCGCGAACGCGGTGCCCCAGCTCGGCATCACCGAGGTGCCCGAGCCGCGCATCAGCATCGAGCAGCTCGCGGCCACCGGGGCCGGGCACCACCTGTTCCCCGCCGACGCCACCGCCGACCGGGTGCGCGAGATCGTCGGCGGCCTGCTCGGCGACCCCGCCTACGGCGAGGCGGCGCGCGCCGTCCAGGACGACATCCGCCGGCAGCCGGCGCCCGCCGAGCTGGTGCCGGTCCTCGAGAAGCTCGCCGGGGTGGATCCCGGCGCGGGAGCGCGATGAAGGCCCCGATGAAGGCCCTGGTGCTCGCCGGCGGCCACGGCACCCGGCTGCGGCCGATCACCAACACCTCGGCCAAGCAGCTCGTGCCCATCGCCAACAAGCCGGTGCTGTTCTACGGCCTGGAGGCGCTGCGCGACGCGGGCGTCCGCGAGGCCGGCGTCATCGTCGGGGACACCGCCGCCGAGGTCAGGGCGGCGGTGGGCGACGGCTCGCGCTTCGGGCTGCACGTCACCTACATCCCCCAGCACGCGCCGCTCGGCCTCGCGCACTGCGTGCTGATCGCCCGCGACTTCCTGGGCGACGACGACTTCGTGGTGTACCTGGGGGACAACTTCATCGTCGACGGCATCGCCGAGTTCGTCGGCGACTTCCGGCGCTCGCGCCCGGACGCCGGCATCCTGCTCACCAAGGTCCCCGACCCGAGCGGCTTCGGCGTCGCCGAGCTGGACCCGGCGGGCCGGGTCGTCGGCGTCGCCGAGAAGCCCGAGCACCCGGTCAGCGACCTGGCGATCGTCGGGGTGTACCTGTTCACGCCGCGCGTGCACGAGGCCGTGCGCGCGCTCACGCCCAGCGCACGCGGCGAACTGGAGATCACCGACGCGCTGCGCCTGCTCATCGACCAGGGCGCCGACGTGCGCTCGCACGTCATCTCCGGCTACTGGAAGGACACCGGGCGGGTCGAGGACATGCTCGAGTGCAACCGGATGGTCCTGGAGACCGCCGAGCACCGCCTCGCCGGCCGCGTGTGCGGCGACACCAAGGTGATCGGCCGGGTGGTGGTCGAGGAGGGCGCGGAGGTCAGCCGGTCCCACCTGGTCGGCCCGCTCGTCATCGGCGCCGGCGCCCGGGTGCGTGACAGCTACGTCGGCCCGTTCACCTCGATCGGCGCGGACTGCCGGCTGTCGGACACCGAGATCGAGTACTCGATCGTCATGGAGCGGTCGGTCATCCGCGGCGTGCGCCGCATCCAGGACTCGCTGGTCGGCAAGGACGTGACCGTCGCGCCCGCCGAGTACGCGCCCAAGGCGCACCGTCTGGTCCTGGGCGACCACAGCCGCGTGCACCTGGACCGCTGACCGCCGGGCCCGGCCGCCCTCCCGGCCGAGGCCCGGCCCCTCAGGTGCCCGGCTCGTGGACCGGGCGGCGGCCGAGCAGCGGCTCCCACCACGCCCGGTTGTCGCGGTACCACCGGACCGTCTCCCGCACCCCCGGCTCGAACGGCACCTCGGGCCGCCAGCCCAGCTCCCGCCGGATCCGGCCGGAGTCCAGCAGGTAGCGCCGATCATGCCCGGGACGGTCAGGGACGATCGTCTTCAGCTCCGCGGGCAGGCCCAGTTCGTCGAGCACCAGGTCGGCCAGGCGCTCGACGCTGGCCTCGTCGCCGGTGCCCACGTGGTAGGCACGCCCGTCCCGGCCCTGGCTCAGAATGGCGTCGATCGCCCGGCAGTGGTCCTCCACGTGGATCCACTCGCGCCGGTTGCCGGTCGAGGCGTACATCGGCAGCGGCTCGCCGCGCAGCGCCTGGGTGGTGAACAGCGGCAGCACCTTCTCCGGGAACTGGTACGGGCCGTAGTTGTTCGCGCAGTGCGACAGCGTGACCGGCAGCCCGTAGGTCTCGTGGTAGGCCCGCACGGCGTGGTCGGCCCCCGCCTTGCTGGCGTTGTAGGGGGTGCGCGGGCGGTAGGGCGAGCGCTCGGTGAACGCCTCCGGCGAGTCCAGCGCCAGGTCCCCGTAGACCTCGCAGGTCGACACGTGGTGGAACCGGCGCAGGTCGGCGTCGCGGCAGGCGTCCAGCAGCGACTGGGTGCCAAGGACGTTGGTACGGAAGAACCGCCCCGGGTCCAGCACGGCCAGGCTGTTGTGCGACTCGGCGGCGAAGTTCACCACCACCTCGACGCGGTGCTCGCGCAGCAGCCGCGCGACCAGCTCCCTGTCGCCGATGTCGCCGCGCACGAAGACGATCTCCTCCGCGAGGCCGGCGAGGTTGCTCATGTCGCCGGCGTAGGTGAGGAGGTCGAGGGCGACGACCGCGTCCGACGGGTGCTCGCGCCGCCAGTACCGGGTGAAGTTGGCGCCGATGAAGCCCGCCGCGCCCGTGACCAGAAGAGTGCTCATGCTCCCATGCTCGCCCACGCCGCTCGACTCCGGCCGGAGCCGCGACGACCAGGACACCACGTGTCCTGGAACGGTGCTCCGGCGACCGGAAAGCCCTCTGTCCTGGGATGGTGCTCCGGCGGGCGGGCGCGGCGGTGCCCGGCGCGGCGGCAGGGGCCGGGCGCCGGGCTGGGGTGGGTGCGGTCGCGGCGGTCAGATGATGAGCGCGCCGCCGCAGGCGGGCACGAAGGCCCCCGTGACGTACGCCGTGTCGTCCCCGGCGAGCGCGGCGACGGCCCGCGCCACGTCCTCGGGTTCCCCGATGCGCTGCATCGGGATGAGCGCGGCCTGCTTCTGCAGCTTGTCCTGCGGGATCTGGTCGGAGGCCTGGGTGCGGGTGATGCCGGCGATCACCGTGTTCACCCGGACGCCGTGCCGGGCCTCGGTGCGCGCCAGCACCTTCGCGGCCAGCTCCATCGCCGCCTTCGCCGCGCCGTGCGTGATCGACATCGGCCACGGGTCGCGGGCGATCAGCGCCGAGATGAACACCACCGACCCGCCGCCGCGCTCCACCATCCCGGGCACGAACGCCTGCACGGGGAGCATGGTCGCCCGGATCTGCCCGCTGACGACGCTCGCGAGCGCCTCGACGTCCACCTCCAGAGGCAGCGCGCGCACCTTCTCGTCGAAGCCGTGCGCGTTCAGCACCAGGATGTCCACCGGACCGAGCCCGGCCTCGGTCTGCGCGGCCATCTCGCGCACCGCGCCGGCGTCGGTGACGTCGGCCCGCACGGCAAGGGCGCGCCCGCCCGCCGCCGTGATCTCCTTGACGACCTGCTCGGCGGCGTCGGCGGAGTCGCGGTGGTTGACCGCCACGGCGGCGCCGCGCGCCGCGAGCTCCCGCGCGATCGCCGCGCCGATTCCCCTGCTGGATCCGGTGACCAGAGCGACCTTCCCATCCATCAGACCCTCCTGAGGGGACCGTCGCCTTTGAGCGACAGGGGAATCGGGAGCGGGAGGGCCGCCAAGGCCCGAGCGTGCTCTGACCGGTCAGGTCTGCGCATCAGAGTTCTCCGTTCATCGTATGTTGGATAGATGACGCTGATATAAGGATCGTGTGACTCGTCAGGCGCGCACCTCCCCCGGCGCGGCCTACGACCTCGGACGCCTGTTGGTCAAGGCGCACCCGAATGACTCGCCGTCGTATGTGGCCAACCAGTCCGAGGGCGTCACCTCCCGCCGCCTGCGCGGCGAGTTTCCGCACCTGCGCTCCCGGTTGCCCACGCTGTGGTCACGGTCGTTCTTCGTGGCCACGGCTGGCGCGGTGTCCGCTGAGACGGTGCGGCGCTACATCGAAACGCAGTACGAGCGCACCCCCAAGGGGCGCGGTCGTGCGTAGGTCGTTCAGATTTTTGCTGCGCCCGACCGCCAAGCAGACGGTGGCGCTGACAGCGTGCCTGGACGATCACCGCGCGCTGTACGATGCGGCGCTGGAGCATCGCCGCACCGTCTACACCAAAGCCGGGGTGAGCATCCGGTATGGCGATCAGTCGGCCGACCTCAAGCACATCCGTGCCGACGACGCCGATGGTCAGGGCCGCTGGTCGTTCTCCTCCCAGAAGGCCACCTTGCGCCGTCTGGACAAGGCGTTCACCGCGTTCTTCGCCCGGGTCAGGGCCGGGCGCACGCCAGGCTTTCCCCGCTTCAAAGGCGAAAACCGGTTCGACACCATCCAATGGCCCAAGAATGGTGACGGCTGCCGGTGGGACTCCCAGCCCGAACACCCCACCGCGACGTTCGTCCGGCTCCAGGGCGTCGGGCACGTCCGTGTCCACCAGCACCGCGCCGTGCGCGGCACCATCAAGACGATCAGCGTCAAGCGGGAGGGCATCCGCTGGTACGTCATCCTGTCGTGTGACGACGTGCCCGCCGCATCCCTGCCCGCGACGGGCACGACGGCCGGTATCGACCTGGGGGTGGCGTCGCTGGCCACCACCAGCGACGGCGAGCATCTGGTCAACCCGCGCCACCTGACCGCCTCCGCCGATCGCCTGGCCGCCGCGCAGCGGGAGCTTGCCCTCAAGAAGCGGGGGTCCAAGCGGCGCCGAAAGGCTGTGGCCCGCCTCGCCGCCCTGCACGGCAAGGTCCGCCGGCAGCGCCTGGACGGCGCGCACAAGGCCGCCCTGGCGCTGGTCGCCGCCTACGACGTCATCGTGCACGAGGACCTGCGGATCGCGAACATGACCCGCTCGGCCTCCGGCACGCTCCAAGCGCCCGGCACCAACGTGGCACAGAAATCCGGCCTCAACCGGAGCATCCTGGACGCAGGTTGGGGGGTGTTCCTGACGATCCTGTCGCACAAGGTTGAAAGCGCCGGTCGAGAGCTGATCGCGGTGAACCCCGCCAACACCTCCCGAACGTGCGCCCGATGTGGGCACTGCGCGAAGGAGAACCGCATCACCCAGGCCGAGTTCTTCTGTACGGCGTGCGGGCATGCCGCGCACGCCGACGTGAACGCGGCACGCAATATCTTGAGGGCAGGGCTTGCCCTTCGCGACGCTGCACAAGCGGCCTAGCGAGAAGCCGCTCCCTGCAGGGAGCGGAGGAGTCACTGACATGCCCGGCACGCTAGTGACCGGCCGTGCAGGACGGCTCGAGGTCGGCTCGAAAGCGGGCTTCTAGCGTGCGGGCATGCGAGTGGTGCGGATAGGGGTGCTCGGCGCGTCCCGCGTGGCGCCGGAGGCGCTGTTCGGCCCGGCGCGGGCGGTCCCCGGGGCCGAGGTGGCGGCGGTCGCGGCCCGCGACCCCGAGCGGGCCCGCCGCTACGCGGCCCGGCACGGCGTGCCGCGGGTCCTGCCCGGCTACCAGGCCCTGCTGGACGACCCGGGCGTGGACGCCGTCTACATCGCGCTGCCGAACGCCGCGCACGCCGAGTGGACGCTGCGCGCGCTGGCGGCCGGCAAGCACGTGCTGTGCGAGAAGCCGCTGGCCGCCAACGCCCGGCAGGCCGCCGAGGTCGCCGCCGCCGCCCGCCGGACCGGTCTGGTCGTCATGGAGGGCATGCACTACCGCCACCACCCGCTCGCCGAGCGCATGCGCGTCCTCGCGGGCGAGGCGCTCGGCACGGTCACCCGCGTGGAGACCGCCAACTGCTGGCCCGTCCCGCGCTTCGACGGCCTGATCTACGACTACGCGCTCGGCGGCGGGGCGACGATGATCGCCGGGTGTTACGCGATCGACTGCCTGCGCCTGGTCGGCTCCGCGAGCCTCGGGGAGCCGTCGGCGACCGGCGCCCGTGCCCTGTTGCGCGGCCCCGGCGCCGACCGGGCCATGACCGGGGAGTGCGTCTTCCCCGGCGGGGCGACCGGCCGGTTCCGCTGCTCACTGTGGAGCGCCGCCCGGCCGTCGATGTCGGTCCGGGTAACCGGGGAACGCGGCGAGATGCGGGTGACCGGCTACCTCATGCCGCATCTGTTCCACCGGATCACGGTGCGGGCGGGCGGGCGCACCTGGCACGAGCGGCTGCGGGGCGAGCCGACCTACCACGGCCAGCTCCGGGCATTCGCCGCCGCCGTCCTGGACGGGGCCCCGGTCGCCACCGACGCCGCCAACGCCACGGCCACCCTGCGCCTGATCGACGCCTTCTACCACCACGCCGGCCTCCACCCCCGCGGCCTCCCCTGACTCAGGCCCCCTGCGAGCGCGTCACCCGCGGGGATTGCCCGTCGCCCGGTGGCTTTCATCTCATGTCGACCTCGGCTTGCCGCGTGCGGTGGCTCAAGCCCGGGCGAGGTCCGGGGCCGCTCCCTCGGTGCGCAGGGCCTCGGCGGCCCTGGCCAAGGACTCCCGGTCGGCGGCGTCCTCGCCGCGCCGCGGCGGGAGCAGGGCCAGCGCCGTGCTCCCGGCGCCCACGGCGCGGTGCCGCCGCGCCAGCGTGGTGAGGCTCTGGGACGGGCCCGCCTCCAGCAGGACCAGATCCCCGCCGGACAGCAGCGCGTCCAGGGCCGCGCCGAACACGACGCAGGCGGAGGGTTGCCGCGCCCAGAACCCCGGGTCACGGGCCTCCCGCTCGGTGAGCGGAGCGCCGGTGTAGCACGAGTAGACCGGGATGCCCGGGGCGCGCAGCGGCAGGGCGGCGAAGGCCGCCTCGTCCTGCGGGGCCGTCGCGGCCACCGACGGGCTGTGGAAGCCGATGGTGGCGCGCACCGGCCTGCAGGTGATGCCCCGCTCACGCAGCTCGGCGGCGGCCCTGGCCAGAGGCGCCGCCGCCCCGGCGAGCATGACCTGCCGGGGCCCGTTCACCGCCCCGATCACCACCTCGCCGTCCAGATGCGGCGCCAGTTCCGCCGGGGTCGCCGCCACGGCGAGCATGCCGCCGGGCGGCGTGCGGCTCAGCCGGACCAGCCGCTCCCACATCACCCGGACGGCGTCGCTCAGGGTGAAGACCCCGGCGAGCGTGGCGGCGGCCATCTCGCCCACGCTGTGCCCGAGCAGCGCGGCGGGCCGCACACCCCAGCTCATGACGGTGCGCCCGAGGGCGTAGTCCACGGCGAACAGCAGCGGCTGGGCGCGCAGCACGTCGTCGATGGGCACGGCGGGGTCGGCCGACAGCCAGTCGGCGCGGATGCGCGCGCCCTCCCGTCCCAGCTCGGCGAAGATCTCGTCCATCGTCGCGGTGAACACCGGGTCGTGGTCGTACAGGCCCGTCCCCATCCGCGTGTGCTGCGCGCCCTGCCCGGGGAACAGCAGCGCGACCGGACGGGGCCCGCGCGGCCGGTCGAGGTCTGCGCGGGCGGTGCCCGTCCCGGTGTCCTTGACGGTTCCCATGGCGGGGTCCTTCCTGCTCGGCTCCGGCGGTCATGGTCGGCCTGGACCATCGAGACCCGCTCGACCCCCGGTCGCGCCCCCCGTCGGCCGGGGTGCCGGAACGCCTCGGCGGCCCCGCCGGTCAGGTGGTCACCGGCCGGGCGCGCGGGAAGGAGATTCGAGCGCGACTCCGTCAGGGGTCGAACCGGGCGGCGCACAGTCAGGGGGCCGGTGCAGGACGCGAACCGTCTGACGCGAGTGGTCGATCGACACATGCCGGGGCGGTGAGCTCGCCACAAGCGAGCCCGCTCCGGCCGTCGCCCGTACACGCGCCCCGAGGAGACCGATGCGCCCACGCGACATCCACATCGCCGCGACCGGCAGCGCCCTGGCCCCGCTGGTCACCGTCGAGGAGGCCCTGGCGCGGGGCGACTGCGACCCCGACACGGCCCGGCGCACCGAGGCGCTGTCGGTCGCCGTCGCCGGGGAGGAGTCGCCCGCCGAGATGGCCGCGGCGGCGGCCCGCGCGGCGCTCGGCCGCTCCGGGCGCGACCCCGCCGACATCGGCCTGATCCTGCACGCCGCCGTGTACTACCAGGGCCACGACCTGTGGCCGCCGGCCTCCTACGTGCAGCGGACGGCCGTCGGCAACCGGTGCCCGGCCGTGGAGGTCCGCCAGATGTCCAACGGCGGGATGGCGGCGATCGACCTGGCCGCCGGGTACCTGAGCGCGGCCCGCCCCGGATCGGCGGCCCTGATCACCGCGGCCGACAGGTTCTCTCCGCCCGGTTTCGACCGCTGGCGCAGCGATCCGGGCACCGTGTACGCCGACGGCGGCGTCGCCCTGGTGCTGGCGCGCGGTCACGGCCTGGCCCGGCTGCGGACCATCGTCACGGTCTCCGACCCCGAGCTCGAGGGCATGCACCGCGGCGACGACCCGTTCGGCGTCGCGCCGTTCAGCGTCCGGCGACCCATGGACCTGGAGGTGTGGAAGCGCGCCTTCGTCGCCCGTACCGGGCTGTCCGCCTGCCTGAGCCGCATCGCCGCCGGCCTGCGCGAGGCGGTGGACACGGCGTTGGACGAGGCCGGGGTGAAGCTGGCGGACGTCGACCGGTTCCTGCTGCCGCACTTCGGGCGGCGGCGCCTCGCGGCGGCGCTGCTGCGTCCGCTCGGCGTGGACGTCGAACGCACGACGTGGCCGTGGAGCAGGCGCGTCGGTCACCTGGGGGCGGGCGACCAGATCGCCGCCCTGGACCACCTGCTCTCCTCCGGCGCCGCGGCCCCCGGCGACACGCTCATGCTGCTGGGCATCGGCGCCGGATTCACCTGGTCGTGCGCCGTCCTCGAGGTCACCGAGCGCCCGCGCTGGGCGACTCACTCTCCCGGCCGCCCCGCACCCGGGGAGTGAGCGGAGCCCCCGCGGGCATGACCCCCAGCGCGTCCGGCGCCTGCGTGGGTGTGGTGCCGAGCGCGTTCGGGGTCAGTGGCAGCCGGGCCAGGGCGACGGCGAGCGCGTCGGCCGTCAGCGCCTCGCCGCGCGCGGCCAGGTAGCCGTCGGGGCGGATCAGCAGCCAGTGGCCCTCGACCGGGGCCAGCAGGCCCGGCACCCCCGGGCCGGGCGGCAACGGGTTCGGCAGGCCGGAGCCGGGGCGCGGTGACATCGTGCGCACCGACAGCCAGGCCCCGTACCGCGCGTCCGCCTCCGCCGCGACGGCGCCGAACGCGTCCCGCGGGCCGCCGGTGTAGGTGAGCAGCGTCCAGCGGGGGTCGCGCAGCTCGGCCAGCACCGCCCGCCACGCCGGGTCGGCGGCGCGCGCGGCGTCGGCCTGGGCCACCCGCTCGCCCTGCCCCGGCCCGGAGGCCGCGCCGCCGGAGGGGCCGCGCGGCCCCGGGCCGGAGGCCGCGTCGCCGGAGGGGGTGGTGAGCGAACCGCTGGCGTAGTGCAGGCCCAGCCCCGACACCCCGCCGAGGATGGCGCGCTGCATCCGCACGCGCAGCCGCGGGACGGCCCGCAGCACGGCGAACACCACCGGCAGCAGCCCGGCCAGCACGGGGTTCCTGAGCTGGATGAGCCGGGTCGCCCGCTTGGTCGAGGCGAGCAGCGTGCGGCCCACCGGCACCCGTTCCTCGCCGTAGCTGTCCAGCAGCTCCTCGCCGGCCTGCCCGTGCACGACCATGGCGAGCTTCCAGGCCAGGTTGAACGCCTCCTGCACGCCGGTGTTCATGCCCTGACCGGAGGCGGGGCTGTGCACGTGGGCGGCGTCCCCGGCGACCAGGCACCGCCCCTCGCGCATGCGCGGCGCCATGCGCTGCTGGAAGGTGAACACCGAGATCCAGCTCGGCTCGGCGACGTGGAAGGCGCTTCCGACGCCGGCCGTGATCAGCGATCCGAACCGCCGCGCCACCGCCGCCGGGTCGGGGTCGTGCTCGACGGCCGCGGTGTCCAGCAGCCGCCAGCGCCCGGGCTCGATCATCGGCACCGTCATCATGGTGACGCCCGGGCAGCGCACCCAGTAGATGCTGTCGCGCGGCAGGTCGGTCTCCACCTGGGCGTCGGCGATCAGCCACGTCTCGCTGGACTCGCCCAGCAGCGGCAGCCCGAGGAGCTTGCGCACGGTGCTGTGCCCGCCGTCGCAGCCGACCAGCCACGGCGTCTCGGCGTGCTCCACCGTCCCGTCCGGGCGGACGAGCTTGGCGCGCACCCCGCCGGCGTGCTGCTCGAAGCCGTCCAGGCGCACCCCCCACTCCACGGCCACGCCGCGCCGGGCGGCCGCCGCGCGCAGGGTCTCCTCGGTGGTCACCTGGTCGATCGCGATCGTGAACGGGAAGCGGGTGGGCGTCTCGGCGTAGTCCGCCTCCAGCCGGGTCAGCCTGCGTCCCCGCTGGTACATCGTGAAGGAGGTGATCCGCCGCCCGCGCGGCAGGATGTCCTCGACGATCCCCATCTGGTCGTAGACCTCCAGCGTGCGGGGATGGGTGGCGATCGCCCTGCTCGTCGTCGCCGGGCCCTCCCGGGCGTCCACCAGTCGCACCCGCACCCCCCACCGGGCCAGCTCATGGGCCATGGTCAGCCCCACAGGTCCCGCGCCGGCCACCAGGACCTCGGCCGGCTCCTCGCGTGCGTCGTTTCCCAGCGTCATGGCGGGATGGTCACGCCGCCCCCTCGAGAACCGGTCGAGCCGCCGCCCTCCACCGCGTTTCGAGTGGCACTCGAGGCGCGTTACGCAAGGTCATGACGGGTCCGGAAGGGCCCGTCCTCCGTACGGAAGGAGCCCGATCATGTGCGGAGCCTCGGTGTCCCGGAGGTGCCGATGAAGCGCCGGGTCGCGATCACCGGGATCGGCGTGGTGGCGCCAGGCGAGCCGGGGGCGAAGGCCTTCTGGGAGCGGATCACGTCGGGGTCCACGGCCACCAGGCCGATCAGCTTCTTCGACCCCGCCCCCTACCGGTCGCGCGTCGCGGCCGAATGCGACTTCGACCCCGTCCGCGAGGGACTGTCGGCGCAGGAGGTGCGGCGCCTGGACCGGGCCGCGCAGTTCGCCGTCGTGTGTGCCAGGGAGGCGCTGGCCGACGCCGGCCTGCACGACGGCGACCTGGCCCCCGAGCGGACCGGCGTCAGCCTCGGCAGCGCCGTCGGGTGCACCATCAAGCTCGAATGGGAGTACGCCGTCGTCAGCGACGCGGGCCGGCTGTGGGAGGTCGACCCCGCCTACGCCGTCCCGCACCTGTACGACTACTTCACCCCCGGCTCGCTGGCCGCCGAGGTGGCCTGGGTCGCCGGCGCCGAGGGCCCGGTCACCGTCGTGTCGGCGGGCTGCACCTCCGGCCTGGACGCGGTGGGGCACGGCTGCGAGCTGATCGGCGAGGGCACGGCGGACGTCGTGCTCGCCGGCGGCACCGACGCCCCCATATCGCCCATCACCGTGGCCTGCTTCGACGCCATCATGGCGACCTCGAACCACAACGACGACCCCGAGCACGCCATGCGGCCCTTCGACCGCACCAGGAACGGCTTCGTGCTCGGCGAGGGCGCCGCGGTGCTGGTGCTGGAGGAGTTGGAGCACGCCCGGCGGCGCGGCGCCCGCGTCCTGGCAGAGATCACCGGGTTCGCCAACCGGAGCAACGCCTACCACATGACGGGGCTGCGCTCCGACGGCAAGGAGATGGCCGAGGCCATCCGGGCGGCGCTGGACCGGGCACGGCTCGCGCCCGAGGAGGTCGGCTACGTCAACGCCCACGGCACCGGAACCAAGCAGAACGACCGGCACGAGACCGCCGCCTTCAAGGCCGCCCTCGGCGCGCACGCCTACGACGTGCCCGTCAGCTCGATCAAGTCCATGCTCGGGCACTCGCTCGGCGCGATCGGCTCCATCGAGATCGCGGCCTGCGCGCTGGCCATCGAGCACGGCGTGGTGCCGCCGACCGCCAACCTCCGCGAGCCCGACCCCGAGCTGGACCTGGACTACGTCCCGCTGACGGCCCGCGAGAAGAGGCTGGACGCCGTGCTCACCGTGGGCAGCGGCTTCGGCGGCTTCCAGAGCGCGATGGTGCTCCAGCGCCCGGGGACCGCGGCATGAGCGCCGTCGTCACCGGCATCGGGGTGCTCGCTCCGAACGGGCTCGGCACGGAGGAATTCTGGAGCCGGACGCTGGACGGGGTGAGCGGCATCGGCCCCATCACCCGCTTCGACGCCTCGCGCTACCCGGTGCGGTTCGCGGGCGAGGTGCCCGGGTTCGCCGCCCGCGACCACCTGCCGGGGCGGCTGGTCCCGCAGACCGACCGGATGACGCAGCTCGCGCTGACCGCCGCCGACTGGGCACTGCTGGACGCGGCCGCCGACCCCGGCGACTTCGGCGAGTACGACATGGGCGTGGCCACGGCGGCCTCGGCCGGCGGGTTCGAGTTCGGACAGAAGGAGCTGCAGAACCTGTGGCGGCTCGGCCCGCGGCACGTCAGCGCCTACCAGTCGTTCGCCTGGTTCTACGCCGTCAACGCGGGCCAGATCTCCATCAGGAACGGCCTGCGCGGGCCCATGAACATCAACGTCGCCGAACAGGCGGGCGGCCTTGACGCGGTCGCCCAGGCCAGGCGCATGGTGCGCGGGGACACGCCGCTGGTGGTGACCGGCGCCGTCGACGCCTCGCTGTGCCCGTGGGGGCTGGTCGCCCAGTTGCCGAACGGCCGGCTGAGCACCGGCGACGACCCGCGGACCGCCTACCAGCCGTTCGCCGCCGGCGCGCGCGGTCACCTGCCGGGGGAGGGCGGGGCGATCCTCGTCGTCGAGGACGCCGAGAGCGCCCGCCGCCGGGGCGCGCCGCACCTGTACGGCGAGGTCGCCGGATACTGCTCCACCTTCGACCCCGCACCGCGCACCGGGCGCCCGCCGCGCCTGGCCGCGGCCCTCCGCGGCGCGCTCGCCGACGCCGGCATCGACGCCGGCGCCGTCGACGTCGTCTACGCCGACGGCGCCGGCGTGCCCGAGCTGGACCTGGCGGAGGCCGAGGCGATCGCCGAGGTCTTCGGCAGGAACGGGGTGCCGGTGACGGCGCCCAAGAGCATGACCGGCCGGCTGAACGCGGGCGGGGCGGCTCTGGACCTGGCGGCGGCGCTGCTGTCCATCAGGGACGGGGTCATCCCTCCGACGGCCGGCGTCACCGGCCCCGACGAGCGTTACGGCCTGGACCTGGTGACCGGCGCCCGGCACGTGCGCGTCGGCGTCGCGCTGATCATCGCCCGCGGCTACGGCGGCTTCAACGCCGCGATGGTCGTACGGCGATGCCCCCCGGCCGCGCCGCGGCCCGCACGGGCCGCGGCCGTCATCCAAGGAGAAGGAACATGAGCGAGTTCACCATCGACGACCTCAAGCGCATCCTGCGCGCCTGCGCGGGCGAGGACGAGGCGGTCGGCCTGGACGGCGACATCCTGGACAGCGGTTTCGAGGAGCTCGGCTACGACTCGCTGGCCCTGCTGGAGACGGCGAGCCGCATCGAGCACGAGGTCGGCGTCGCCGTGCTGGACGAGGAGATCGGCGAGGTGACGACCCCCCGCCAGTTGCTCGACCTGGTGAACGGCCGGCTGGTGCAGAAGGTGTGAGCCACTCCGCACCCCGGCCCACGGACCGCACACCCGGCCGGCCCAGGAACCCGCCGCCTCGGCCGGTCCGCGGTCCGCGGTCCGCCGCTCCGCCGGAGCCCGCACCCTCCGGTGGCGCGGCACCGGGCCCTGTGGCCCGGTGGAGAGGTCGCGGCCGGGTCGTCCGCGCGGACCGCGGGCGCCCGGTCCGCCAGGGGCTCGAGGTGAGGACGGCGCATACGGGCGGGGATCACCAGGGCGGCGGCGCTCCGCCTCGGTCGCCGTAGCGGGCGCCGGAATCGCCGCACCACGGCCCGCCGTCTCGGAGCCGATGGTTGTGGCACATGGCGGGGGAGAGGAGTGCCCGGTGGACGGGCGTGGTCGCCGACTAGACCAGGGCGCGTGCGCCGGTGCGCAGCACGTCCTCGTGCGCGTGCTGCAACTCGGGGGAGGGGTCCAGGCCGAGCTCCTCGCTGAGCAGGCCGCGGGCGTTCTGGTAGGCGTGCAGCGCCTCGCTGCGGCGTCCGCACCGGTTCAGCGCGACGACGAGCTGCGCGTGGAACCACTCGTTGAACGGGTGGGCGGTCACCAGCGCGCGCAGCTCGGCGATGAGCTCGTGGTGGTGCCCCAATTCCATTTCCGCCTCTATTCGGAGCTGCAGGGCGGCGATACGTCTTTCTTCCAGATGAATGGCATAACCATGCAGAAGCCGGCCGTAGTTGACGTTGGAAAGCGGCGCCCCGCGCCACAGTGCGAGCGCGTCCGCCGTTTTGCGGGCGGCACCCGCGGTACGGCCGTCATTACGCAGCGCACGCGCCTGCCCGACAAGGGTCTCGAAGGTCAGGTAGTCGGTCGCCTCGAATTCGATTCTGAATATGTACCCCGGCGGCGACGTGGCGAGCATCCGGTTGGAGGTGGCCTCGCCGAGCTCGCGGGAGAAGGACTTCCGTAGCTGGTAGATGTAGGTTTGGGCGGTGGTGACCGCGCTGTGCGGGGGGTGGTCCCCCCACAGCTCCTCGATAATCGCGTCCAGGCTCACCACCTGGTTGGCGCGCATGAGCAGCAGCGCCAGAACCTGCCTTTGCTTGCTGGATGTCGGCGTGCACATCCGGCCACCGCTGACCACTTCGAGCGGACCTAAAAGATTGAATCTCACCGGAACCCTCCAAAGACGGGTGCAATGCCGTGCTGACGGCCGTCCTGCGCGGAGCTCCCTGCCGCGTGTCAAACGTAGTTCGGGGATATTTGCCGGTCAATGCGGGGGCGCGCAGTCTTAGGGAATAATTAAGATGTTGAATACGGGTTACCGGAAGCCCCTCCAGGGGGCGGGCCGGGGTGTGAGATCGGACATGGCCGCCCCGCCGTCGCCGCCCCTGGCGCTCGCCGGCGTCCCCGTCCGTCCCCTTCGTCCCCCTGCTCCGCGCGTCGCCGCGCGCGGTCCGCGCGCCCTCGATCGGGGCTCAAGGAGGGCCCGAGGAGGGCCCGAGGAGGGGCTGCGAGGTTTCGGATGCCGGTCCGAACCGCGGTCGCAGCATGGGAGGCGTCCACCATGTCCATCCCGGAGTCCATCTCGGAGTCGCGCACGCTCGACATCAGCCTCGCGGAGGGGGAGCCGCTCGCGGCCGCCGGCGACATCGCGGGCCCCCGGGTGGACGACCTGCTGCGCAGGGCGGCCGCGCGGGCGCCCTCGCGCGCCGCGCTGCGCTGGACGGGGGGCGAGATCACCTACGCCGAGCTCGACGCCCGCGTGGACCGGTGCGCCGCGGCGCTGGCAGGCCTGGGCGTCGGCCCCGGCGACGTCGTGGCGGTCGCCGCGGTGCTCGACCCGCTCTTCGCCGTCGGCTACTACGGGATCGCCCGCGCCGGGGCGGTGAGCGTGCCGGTGAACCCGCTGATGCGCGCCGAGGCGCTGGAGCACATCCTGCGCACATCCGGCGCGGTGGCGGCGGTCCTGAGCCCGCAGGTGCGCGCCGCGCTGGACCCGGCGCTCGACCGGCTGCCGGAGCTGCGGCACGTCCTGCTCACCAGGCCCGACCCGGCCCGCCCCGAGGCCGTCGTGCTGGACGACCTGATGGCGCGGGCCCCCGCCGCGCCCCCGCCGTCCCCGGCGCCGGAGCCGGGCGGGCAGGACGTGGCGGCACTGCTGTTCACCAGCGGCACGACGGGCGCGCCCAAGGCGGTGCGGCTCAGCCACCGCAACCTCACGGTGAACGCGGCCCAGACCGCGCACGCCCACCGGCTCACCCCCGGCTCGGTGATGTTCAACTACCTCCCCACGTTCCACCTGATGCACCTGAACATCGCCGTCCACGCCGCCTGCACGCAGATCCTGCACGAGGACCCGGACGTGTCCGCCTCCCCCGAGGCGGCCGTCCGCCAGGGCGTCACGCACTACTACAGCCTGCCCATGCGGCTGACGCGGCTCGCGGCGGACCCGCGCCTGGCCGAGATGCGGCTCCCCGGCGTGCGCGCCATCCTGTCCGGCGGCTCCGCGCTGGCGCCCGCGGTGACGACGAGGCTCGCCGCCCACTTCGGCGTCCCGGTGGCGCAGGGCTACGGCCTGGCAGAGGCCTCGCCGCAGACCCACTTCGACCTGCTGGAGGACCCCCGGGCGGGGTCGTGCGGGCCGCCGTCGGCCGGTACGGCGTGCCGCGTCGTGGACGTGGACACCCGCCGCGTGCTGCCCGTGGGAGAGAAGGGGGAGATCCAGGTGCGCGGGCCGCAGCTCATGCTGGGGTACCTGGGCGAGCCCCCGTCGGCGCACCTGGACCAGGAGGGCTGGTTCTCCACCGGCGACATCGGCCGCATGGACCCCGAAGGCCGCCTGTTCGTGGTCGACCGGCTCAAGGACGTCTTCAAGTGCGACAACTTCCTCGTCTCGCCCACCGAGATCGAGCGGGTGCTCGCCCGCCACCCCGCCGTCGCCGACTGCGTGGTCCTCGACCGGCCGGACGAGTTCAGCGGGGCGGTGGCCTGCGCGCTGGTCGTCAGCTGCGTCCCCGGGACCGACCCGGCGGAGCTGGCCCGCTTCGTCGACGACCAGGTCCCCTACTACCAGCGGCTGCGGCACGTCGAGCTCGTCGAGACGATCCCGCGTTCGCAGAACGGCAAGATCCAGCGCCGGGAGCTGCGCGCCCGGCTGCTGGACGGGCCCGGTGCCGGCGCGGCACCGCAGAGCCGGGGCGCCGGGCGACCGGAGGGCCGTGGCACCGATGAGAGGAGCAAGTCCGTGGTCACCATCATCAACAAGCTCACCGTCACGGGGGACCCGATCGAGTTCGAGCAGCTGCTCGGCAAGATCAGCGGCTACATGAAGAGCCGTCCCGGTTTCGTCAGCCACCGCCTGTACCGCTCGCTGAAGGACCCCAACGTGTTCGTCGAGACCGGCGAGTGGGAGGACATGGCCTCCCACCAGCAGGCCGTGATGGGCAGCGGGTTCCAGGAGGTCCTCCCGGAGCTGATCAAGCACGCCAAGGCCGAGATCGACCTCTACCAGACGGTCGAGGACTGATCGCCGATGACCACCGACGCCGGGCTCCACACGGTGATGCTCATGCGGGAGCTGGCGCTGAGCGCCGGCTACGCGGGCATCCTGCGCGCCGCCGCCGAGCTGCGGCTCGCCGACGCCCTCGGCGAGGCCCCCGCCACGGTCACCGAACTGGCCCTGGAGGTGGACGCCGACCCCGAGGCCCTCGCCCGCCTGCTGCGCGCGCTGGCCGTGCACGGCGTCTTCGCCGAGGACGGGCAGGGACGCTACACCCACACCGAGATGTCGCGGCTGCTGCGGGCCGACGCGCCGCGCAGCATGCTCTACATGGTGCTGTGGGCCACCGAGCCCTGGACGTGGGCGCTGTGGGGCCGGCTCGCCGAGGCCGTGCGCCGGGGCGGCGAGGTGTTCGGCGAGGTCTACGGCAAGGACTTCTTCACCCACCTGCACGAGGACGCCCCGGACTCGGCGCAGGTGTTCGACCGGGCCATGACCCAGTCGAGCGTCATGTCCGCGCGCATGGTGGCCGAGATGCTGGACCTCGACGGGGCGGGCGTGGTCGCCGACATCGCCGGCGGCCAGGGCTACCTGCTGGCCACGCTCCTGGAGCGCCACCCCACGGTGCGGGGGGTGCTGTTCGACCTGCCCAAGGTGCTGCTGAACCCCGACCCGCGGCTGGCGGAGGGCGGGACCCTGGCCGGGCGCGCCCGGCTGGTGCCCGGCGACTGCCGCGAGTCGGTCACCCCCGGGGCCGACGTGTACGTGCTGAAGAACATCCTGGAGTGGGAGGACGAGAGCACGCTGCGCGCCCTGCGCAACGTCAGGGCCGCCGCGCGTCCCGGCGCCAAGGTCGTCGTCATCGAGAACCTGGTCGACGGCAGCCCTGAGATGAAGTTCGCCACCGCCATGGACCTGTTGCTGCTGCTGAACGTCGGCGGGCGCCGGCACACCAAGGACGGGCTGGTCGGGCTGATCGGCCAGGCCGGGCTGGAGGTCACCGACCTGCGCCGGGTCGGCCCGTACCTGCACATGATCGAGAGCACCGTGCCGGGCGCCTGACCCGCGCGGCGCGGGACGGAGGCGAGGGGGCGGGCACGAGCCGATCGTGCCCGCCCCCTCACCCATGCCCGGAAACGGCCGGACGTCCCCCAGGAAAGAGCCCTGCACCCGGGAAGAGCCCCGCCGGCCGGAAGGGACCCGCCGACCGCCAAGAGCCCCGCCGGCCGGAAGGGACCCGCCGACCGCCAAGAGGCCCGCCGGCCGGGAGGAACCCGCCGACCTGGAAGAGTCCTAGGAGACGGCGGAAGGCCCCGGCCGGGTGGGCCGGGGCCTGGGCGGGCGGGCGGGTCAGGCGGGTGAGGCGGCGCCGGGGACGAACAGCTCCGCCGAGACGCGCAGGCCCGGGTCGCCGTAGGCGATCTTCTTGAGCATCGAGCGGTAGACGGGGGAGCGCGACACGACCCGCGCCAGCGCCGGCCGCACCATCGAGGCGAACCCGCCGGTGGAGAGCATGACCCTGCTCTGCGCGCGCTGGATCCTGGTCATGCTGTCCACGCTGGGCCTGCGCCTGAGGGTGAAGGCGCCGAGGAACGACGCCCGGGCGTCGCGGGACCGCAGGGAGGCCAGCAGGATCGGATGGACCGCCACCGCGTCCTGGATGGCCAGGTTGATGCCCTGCGCGCCGATCGGCCCGTGGGTGTGCGCGCTGTCGCCGATCAGCACCAGCCCGTCCCGCACCCACCGGTCGGCGCCGCCGGCGAACACGTCCAGCAGGGTCAGGTCGGTGAGCGCCCCGATGCGCTCGCGCACCAGGTCGGCGTACTCGGGGATCGCCGCGCAGATCTGCCGCTTGACGTGGTCCACGCCCTCGGCGGCCAGAGCGGCGTAGCCCTTGTGCGGGAGCGTCCAGCCGACCTGCACGCCGTCGGGCACCGAGGCGTAGGTGAGCACCGGGTTGCCGCCGTCCAGGAACACCCTGACCACGCGGGGCGGCGCCCCGGCGGCGGGGAGCTTGAACCACAGCACGTCCTGGTCGAAGACGTCCAGGCGGGTGTAGCCGATGCCGGCCAGGCGGCGCACCTTGGAGTACCTGCCGTCCGCGCCGACCACGCAGTGCGCGACGATCGCGTGCCGGCCGCCCCGTCCCTCGCACAGCGCGCCCCTCACCGCGCCGTCCTCCTCCAGCAGTCCGGTGACCCTGGTCCCGCCGAGGTAGGTGAAGCGGTCGTGGCGCAGGCAGTGCTCCAGCAGCTCCTGGAGCAGGTGGGGCTGCGGGATGGCGAGCAGGTGGTTGTGCGGCCCGGGCAGCCGGCGGTAGTCGCCGTCCAGCAGCACCCTGCCCCGGTCCACGAGCTGGAACCTGTCGTGTTCGTGGCTGCCGCGCTCGCGGGCCCCGGCGAGCACGCCGAGGGAGTCCAGCAGCGCCGTCCCGCCGGGTTGCAGGATCTCGCCGCGGTACTCGCGGTCGAAGGACGACGCCCGCTCGACGAGCGTGACCCGCGCGCCCGAGCGCAGCAGGACCAGCGCCAGCGTCAGACCGGCGGGACCGCCGCCGACCACGCAGAAGTCGGTCTCGATCTGCCTCTCGGGGCTCTTCCCGACGTCCTGATCGGTGTCCACCCCGGTGTCCGCCGTGATGTCCCGCCTGGTGTCCGCCGTGGGGCCCGCCGTGGTGTGTCGGCCGGTGTCCGTCATCGCCGTCCTCGTTCCTGTCACCGCGGCGGGGCCGCCCGGCCCGGCCCCGGTCACGAAAGCAGCCCCAGGCCGCCGTCCACGTTGATCACCTGGCCGTTGATCCAGGCGGCCTCGCCCGTGCTGAGCAGGGCGACGACCGCGGCGACGTCCTCCGGCGTGGTCAGCCGCCCGGCGGGCGTGCGCCGCGCCAGGAAGCGGATCGCCTCGGGATTCGGCGTGTCGGGCCCCTTGTCCAGCTTGGTGGTGGAGACGCCGTTCACGGTGACGCCGTGCGGGCCGAGCTCGACCGCCAGATAGCGCACCAGGCTCTCCAGCGCGGCCTTGGCCACCCCGAGGCTGACGTACATGGGGATCACGCTGTGCGCGCCGACGCTGGACACGGCGATGACCCGCCCGTCGTCGCCCATCAGCCCCTCGAAGGCCGGTGCCGCGAACAGCAGCGGGTTCAGGGCGGCGGCGACGTCCCCGTGCAGCGCCGCGACGTCGGGCCGGATGGCCGGCATGGGACGCCAGGACGCCGCGTTGTGCACGAACACGTCCAGCCGGCCGAAGCGGCGGCGGATCGCGCCGAGCAGGCGGGCCACCGCGTCGCGGGCCGTCATGTCGGCCCGCATGGTCAACGCGGTGCCGCGCAGCCCGGCCAGGCCGCGCAGCGCCTCGTCGGCGTCCTTGTCGGAGTGGGCGTAGTTGAGGATCACATCGCAGCCGGAGGCGCAGAGCTTGCGCGCGATGGCCAGCCCGAGGCCGCGGGTGGCCCCGGTGACGAGCGCGACCCTCCCGTCGAGCCGCACGGAGGGGTCGGGCGCGGTGAGCGGGTCACTCACCGCGCGCCCCCGCGCCCGTCCGGGACTCGACGAAGGACTTCGCGTGCCGCAGCGTCGTGGTGCTGTTCGCGCTCAGCGCCTGCCGCACCCGCGTACGGGCCTCGGCGAGGGTGGCGTCCGGCCCGAGGAGCTCCTTGACCGCCTCGGGCCGGATCACCACCGTGTGGGAGGAGGTCACCTCGACGCCCTCGCCGCTCTCGCGGAACGACCAGCACCCCGTGTGCGCCGTCATGATCGCGGGCACGACGACCTGCTTGTAGACGATGCGCGAGCAGGGCGTGCACACCCGCACCGACGAGGTGGTGTGCGTCGACCCGTCGGGGGACCTGGTGTCCATCTCCATGACCTGCAGGCCCGGCACATCCTCGGTCAGCTCGACGCGCGCCACGTGCGGCAGCCGCTCCGGCCAGTCCTGGCACCGGTAGATGTAGTCGTAGGCGTCCTTCGCCGGGCCGTCGATGAGCACGGTGTCGTCGAACGACAGCATCAGCTCGCCGAAGGCCAGGCTGCGTTCGGCCGACTCCTTGAGCCCGGCCAGCTCCTTGTCGCTGTTGCGGTCGACCGCGCGCCGGATCCACTCGACCTTCTCGGGGTCGTCGCCGACGGCCGCGAAGTCGTGCTTGAGCACGACCTCGGTCCGCCCGCCGGGCAGGGGGCGGATCACCCACTCGCCGCCCATGGACGCGGCCGGCGGGCGCGGGTCACGCTGGCGGAAGGCCACCCGGCGCTCCTCGCGGCGCAGGGACCGGGCGGAGGTCCAGCTCCGCACCTCTCCGTTGGCGGTCGCCCAGATCCTGATCAGCTCCTCGGTGTCGTCGCCCTCGGCCCGCTCGGCGTGGATCGTCGGCCCGAAGTGCAGGGGCCAGGCGCCGACGTCGGCGATCAGCCCGTAGACGGCGTCCGCGGGCGCGTCGATCGTGACGGTGTGTTCGGTGACGTACGTGGTCTCCACAGCTGCTCGCCCTTTCCGCGCCTCAGTAGTTGCCGAGCCCGCCACAGATGTTGATCGCCTGGGCCGTGACCGGGGCCGCCGCGTCGCTGACCAGGTAGGACACCATCGCCGCCACCTCCTCGGGGGTCGTGTAGCGGCCCAGCGGGATCTTGGCCTCGAAGCGGCGCAGCACCTCTTCCTCGGAGATCCCCCAGTGGGCGGCGTACCCCTGCCGGACCCGCTCGGCCATCGGCGTCTCGACGTACCCGGGGCACACCGCGTTGACGGTGATGCCGGTCGGGGCCAGCTCCAGGCCCAGGGCCTTGCTGAAGCCGACGACGCCGTGCTTGGAGGCCGAGTACGGCGCGCCGAGCACGACGCCCTGCTTGCCGCCGGTGGAGGCGATGTTGACGATGCGCCCGAAGGACCGGCCGGCCAGGCCGCCGGCGGACAGGACCTCCCGGGTGACCAGGAAGACCCCGGTGAGGTTGGTGTCGATGACGCTGTGCCACAGCTCGTCGGGGATCTCCGCGGTGACCCCGCCGCCGCTGCGCCCGGCCGCGTTGACCAGGATGTCGACCGGCCCGTACCGGTCGGTCGCGGCGGCGACCAGGGCCCGCACCTCCTGCGCGGACCGCACGTCGCAGCTCGTGCCGTCCACCTCCAGGCCCTCCTCCGCCAGGTCCTTGACGGTGGCGGCCACGTCGGCGGCGGTGCGGGCGCAGATGTAGACCCGGATGCCCGAGCGCGCGAGCGCGCGCGCCACGCACAGCCCGATCCCGCTGGTGGCTCCGGTCACCAGTGCGGTCCTCGGCGCTTGGTCTGTCATGGGGGCTCCCTCCGCGTAAGGTCGGCTCACCGGGCCCCGGCCCGGGCGTCCGCCGTGCCGCGCCGTGCCTCGGCGACGTAGCCCGGCAGGTACTTCTCGAACACCCCGGCGTAGTAGCCGGGGCCGAATCCGCACAGCTTCACCTCGGGCACCAGCTCGGTGAGCTTGGCGATGGAGATGTCGTGCCTTCCCTCGTCGCGCACCTCGACCAGACGCTTGTCGGCGACCACGCCGAGCCGTTCCTCCAGGTGGGCGACGACGGTCTGCACGGGGATCGCCACGCCCGAGCCGACGTTGACGACCTCCCGCCGCACGCCGAGGGCGAGCAGCCGGTCCAGGCACATCACCACGTCGGCGATGTCGATGAGGTCCCGGCACACTCCGCGGTGGATGTACACGGTGCCGGACAGGATCTGCCGCACGAGCGCCGGCGGGAACTGGTGCGGCCTCTGGTGCGGGCCGACCAGGTGCGTCAGCCGCAGGACCAGGTGGTCCAGCCCCGAGTCGCGCAGTACGGCCTCCATCGCCAGCTTGTGCCGCGCGTACGGCGTGCTGGGGAAGACCGGGCCCCGCTCACGGCCCGGCGGGCCGTGGGTGCCGTACATGCCCTTGGACGCCGTCGACAGGTAGACCAGCCGCCGCCCGCGGGCGCGGCAGCGCTCGACGACCTCGTACAGCATGGTCGCCTCGCGCGCGAAGTCCTCCATCGAGGCGTTCGATCCGCTGGACACCCCCGCCGCGAACACCACGGTCCCGGGGTGCGAGCCGGCGATCGGCTCCAGATTTCGCGCGACGAACCCGCGCCCGACGATCTCCACCGGCTCACTCCTCGCGCTCAACGGTCTCGGTCGAGCATCCGGAGGTCCGTTCGGGCGGGGTTCGACTCCCGCTCGAGCCCGCGCTCCCGTCCGGTCCTCGGCTCTACCTCCAGGGGGGCTCGAGAGCGGCGCAGCACCATGCGGCAGCAGAGACCGAAGGCGAATCCACGGCCCTTCAAGGAGGAGGCGGCATGACCGCAGACCAGGCGACAGCCGAGAAGCTCATCGACATGATCATGAACTACTCCCGGGCGCAGCTCGTGCGCACCGCCGTGGAGCTGAACATCGCCGACCGGCTCGCCGGGGGCCCGCGCACCGCGGGTGAGCTCAACGAGGAGATCGGCGGCCATCTCGACGCGCTGAGCCGCTTCCTCAAGGCGTGCACCGCGATCGGCCTGCTGGAGGAGCCCGAGCCCGAGCGGTTCGCGCTCGCGCCGCTCGGGGAGTTCCTGCGGACCGACACCCACGCCGGCTCGGCGATCTCCAAGGTGGCGCTCGGCGCGGCCGGTCCGGGCATGTACCGGATGGGCGAGTACTTCACCGAGGTGGTGATGACCGGGCAGCCGGTCGCCAAGTCGGCCTTCGGCCTGGACTTCTACGACTACTACGCCGCCAACGCGGTCGAGGGCGCCCGGTTCGGCCAGATGATGGCGCTGATGACCCACGGCTGCGCCGAGGCGCTGGCCACCACCTTCGACTTCGGCCCCTACCGGAAGATCATCGACATCGGCGGCGGGCACGGCATGCTGCTCAGCCGCATCTTGGAGGCCGCGCCGCACACCACGGGGGTGGTGTTCGACATGCCCGAGACGGTGGCCGGGGCCCGCACGTACATGGAGGAGCAGGGCCTGGCCGACCGCGCCGAGTTCGTGGCGGGCGACTTCCACTCCGAGCTGCCCTCCGGCGGCGACCTCTACACGATCAAGACGGTGCTGTGCGACTGGGACGACGAGCACGTCGCGCGCATCCTGGCCAACCTGCACCGGGCGACCACGCCGGGCACCGAGGTGCTGCTCATCGACTGGATCATGCCGGCGGACGCCTACGGCAACAAGGACTTCCTCATCGGCCTGTACCTGGGCAGCTTCAACATGCTCGCCCAGTCGGGCGGCAAGATCCGCACGCTGGCGGAGTGGACGGCGCTGATCGAGGGCGCCGGCTTCCAGATCAGCGACACCCTCACCCTGCCCGACCCGCCCACCCACTGGGACGTGCTCCGGCTCACCCGCCGTTAGACGCGACCAGGGCCCGCGTCCCCGCAGAGGGCGGCGCGGGCCCTTCGCCGTCCCCAGGCGCCGGCGGGGAGGTCAGGAAGGGCGGGCGGCGGCGCCGCGCAGCCGGGGCAGGAAGCCGTCGAGCAGGCAGTCGAGCCCGTAGGCGAAGTCGAGGTCGGGATCGCTCTCCTCGCCCTCCTGCTCGATGAGGCGGCTGAAGGTGGGGTAGCCGCCGCCGGCCACCACCTCCTCGATGTAGGGCTGCACGGTGGCCGCCCACTGCTCCTCGGTCATCCCGTTGCGCCGTTTGGCCTCCTCGCCGGCCAGTTCCTGCAGGACGAAGCCGGTGACGTAGCTGGTCGTGGCGCCGACCATGCGCGCCATCTCGGGCAGGCGCAGCCCGTGCCCGTCCAGGGCGGCCAGGGTGTACTCCAGGTGGCGCAGCGCGTTCGGGCCGAGCGGCGCCCGCGAGGAGGCGGCCGCGACGAACCACGGGTGGCTGCGCAGCACCGCGCGGGTCTGGGTGGCGATGAGCACCAGCGCCGCGCGCCAGTCTCCCGCCGACCTCTCGGGCAGCTCGATCATGCCGTAGACCTCGTCGACCATCAGGTCGAGCAGGTCGTCCTTGTCGGGGATGTGCCGGTAGAGCGACATGGTGCCCGCGCCGAGCCGCACGGCGATGGCGCGCATCGACAGCGCGCCCAGCCCCTCGGCGTCCGCGATCTCGATCGCCGCGGCCACGATCTGCTCCCTGGTCAGCGCCGGGCGGCGGGCCGAGCCGGAACGCCCGAGGCGCGACCATACCAGCCCCGCGCGCGGCGCGGGCCCCCCGCCTTGTCGCTCGCCCATGCGCATCTCCCTTCACGTGCCCGGACGCCCTGCGGCTCCGGCGAGTTCCCCCACCGTCCATTATCCGGGTTGCGTACACCGCACCCTGGGGCGTACGCTCGTATCATAAAGCGTACTAAGTACGCATGACAATGGCGGAGAGGAGGCAGGCGATGGCGGACACAGAGGCTCCCGTGATCGAGGCGGAGGGCCTGCGTAAGCGATACAAGAAGACCATCGCGCTCGACGGCGTCGATCTGGCCATAAAGCCCGGCACCATCTGCGGCCTGCTCGGGCCGAACGGCGCGGGCAAGACGACCGTGATCCGCATCCTCACCACCCTGCTCCGCCCCGACGGGGGCACCGCGCGGGTGGCGGGCTACGACACCGTCAAGCAGGCCGAGCTCGTGCGCTACCGCGTCGGGCTCGCCGGCCAGTACGCCGCGGTGGACGAGCTGCTCACCGGCCGCGCCAACCTGGAGATGATCGGCCGCCTGTGCCACCTGCCCCGCAAGGAGGCCCAGCGGCGCGCCGACGAGCTGCTGCACCGCTTCGCCCTCACCGACGCGGCCGAGCGGCTGGCCAAGACCTACTCCGGAGGCATGCGCCGCCGCCTGGACCTGGCGGCCAGCCTCACCGTCGAGCCGCCCATCCTGTTCCTGGACGAGCCCACCACCGGCCTCGACCCGCGCAGCCGCGCGGGCATGTGGACGCTGATCGCCGAGCTGGTCGAGGCCGGCACGACGGTCCTGCTCACCACCCAGTACCTGGAGGAGGCCGACCGCCTGGCCGACCAGATCGTCGTCATCGACGCGGGCAAGGTGCTGGCCACCGGCTCGCCGGCCGAGCTGAAGGCCGCCACCGGAGGCGAGCACGTGGACGTCGTCGTGCGCCGCGACGACGAGGTCGAGACCGCCCGTGCCGCCCTGGCCCGCCTGGCCTCGGCGCGCCCCCGGGTCGAGCGCCACCTGCGGCGCATCACCGTCCCGGTGACCGGCGGGCCCGCGGCCCTGGTCG
Organism: Sphaerisporangium rhizosphaerae; assembly: GCF_042665155.1. Classification (NCBI taxonomy): domain Bacteria; kingdom Bacillati; phylum Actinomycetota; class Actinomycetes; order Streptosporangiales; family Streptosporangiaceae; genus Sphaerisporangium; species Sphaerisporangium rhizosphaerae. Next base: position 137,304 of record NZ_JBHTCG010000007.1, read on the forward strand.
AGGCGGTCCGCGAGCTGGACGCCCGCTCGGTCGGCATCGACGACATCTCCCTGCGGCGCCCCACCCTCGACGACGTCTTCCTGCGCCTGACCGGGCGGCTCGCCGACCGGTCGGGCGACACCCCCACCACCGACGAACTGACCTCGCAGGGAGCGGCACGATGAGCATCCCCGGCACTCTGGTCCTGCCGCTGCCCCCGCGCGGCTGGCGCTCGCGCCTGCGCTGGACGGTGGCCGACTCGCTGACCATCACCCGGCGCAACCTCAGCCACATCAGGCAGGTGCCCGAGCAACTGATCGACGTCACCCTGCAGCCCATCATGCTGGTGCTGCTGTTCGCCTACGTCTTCGCGGGCGCCATCCACATCAGCGGGGGCGACTACCGCGAGTACCTGGTGCCCGGCATCTTCGTGCAGTCCATCTTCTTCACCGCCGGCGGCACGGCGGTGAACGTCTCGCTGGACATGACCCGCGGCATCAACGACCGGTTCCTGTCGCTGCCGATGGCGCGGTCGGCGGTGCTGCTCGGCCGCACGGTGTCCGACCTGTTCGAAAGCGCCATCAGCCTGGTCATCATGGCGCTGTGCGGGCTCATCGTCGGCTGGCGGGTGCACACCGACGTCGGCTCGGCCGCCGCCGGGTTCGCCATGCTGCTCGTGCTGGCCTACGCGGTGAGCTGGGTGGCGACCTACGTCGGCCTGGTCACCCGCGGGCCCGAGGCCGCGACCGGTGTGACCATGGCCGTGCTGCTGCCGCTGACCTTCGTCGCCAACACCTTCGTGCCGACCGAGGGCATGCCCGCGCTCGTGCGCCCCATCGCCGAGTGGAACCCGATCAGCGCCGCCGCGGCGGGCGCGCGCACGCTGTTCGGCAACCCGAGCGTGATGCCGCAGGGCGGCGCCCCCGCCTGGCCGCTGCAACACCCCGTCCTTGCCACCTTCGCCTGGTCGGCGGTGCTGCTGGCGGTGTTCGCCTCGCTGGCGATCCACCGCTTCCGCAACGCCATGGCCCGCTGACCCCGCCCGCCGGCCCCGCCCGCCGACCTCGTCCGCGGGCCTCCGGCGGGGCTCGACCGGCGACCGGCATCGTGACAGGACCCACGACGACAGGAGCGGACATGGATCTGAATCTGCGGGGCCGGTCGGTGCTGGTCACCGGGGCGAGCGGCGGCATCGGGCAGGCCATAGCGCGCGTCTACGCCGCCGAGGGCGCCAAGGTGGCCCTGACCTACCACACCGGCGCGGAACGGGCCGAGAAGCTCGCCGAGGAGCTGACCCGTAGCGGCGCGGCCGACGTCATGACCGTGCGCTACTCGCTGGAGGACCCGGCGACGGTGGCCGCCGCCGTCGCCGCCCTCGAACGCTGGGACGGCCCGGACGTGCTCGTCGCCAACGCGGTCCGCTGGGGCACCCGGCGCGCCCTCGGGCAGCGGCTCTGGGAGGTGCCCGAACACGACTGGGAGCCGGTGATCGGCCACAACGTCGCGCCGACCCTGCGCACCGTCCAGCTCGCGGTCCGCGGCATGGCGGCCCGGCGCTTCGGCCGCGTCGTGCTCATCTCCTCCCACGTCGCGCTCAACGGCCACCCCGGCCAGGAGTTCTACGGGGCGGCCAAGGCGGCGCTGCACGGCTTCTGCCGCAGCCTCGCCTGGGAGGCCGGCGGGGAAGGCGTGCTGGCGAACGTCGTGTGCCCGGGCCTGACCCTCACCGAGCGCGCCCGCACCGGCCTGCCCGACCACGTCAGGGAGGCCGAGGCGGCGCGCACGCCGACCGGCCGGCTGAGCTCGCCCGAAGACGTGGCGCGGACGGTGGCCTTCCTCGGCTCCCCGGCCAACGGCAACATCACCGGTCAGCTCCTCACGGTCGCCGGAGGCCGCTAACGCCCCCGGCAAGGAAGGACGATCACCATGCGCATCATGCGGTTGCGTACGACGACCCCCATGGCGGCGGCCCTGCTGTTCGTGCTCCTCGCCGCCCCGGGCGGCTGCGGCGCCGGGGCGGCCATCACCGCCGACTCGGTCGCCCGCATCGGCGCCGACGCCTTCGCGGACGCCGGCCACCCCTTGGCCCACGGGCTCGACTGCACGGCCAAGTCCAAGGGCGCGGTCAAGTACGACGTCGACTGCACCGGCCGCACCAAGGACGGCAAGAAGGCCACCCTGACCGCCAAGAACGTGGCCGAGGACTCCCACGACGACGACGGCGTCTTCGTCGGCAAGGTGGACGGCAAGACCATCTTCAGCCGTAAGTGCCTCGCCTGCTGATCCTCGACCGGCTTTCGAGAGGCCGCTGTGAGCATGTGGTTCCCACCGGAACGGCCGAAGGGAAAGCCGTGGAACGCCGAATCGTCGACCTCGCGCACGTGGTGGCCGAGGACATGGTCGTGAGCCCGTTCATGCCCAGGCCCGTCATCGGCGCGATGCTCGACCGCGCCCAGTCGGCCCGCTTCCTCGCCGAGGGGGTGTCGTGCCTGATGTCGAAGATCGAGGTGGTCGGGAACACCGGCACCTACCTCAACGCCCCGTACATGTTCCACCAGGACGGCCCCGACCTGGCCGCCCTCGACCCGGCGCGCCTGGTCGACCTGCCCGTGCGGGTCGTCCGGGTGCCCGAGGGCGTCGTCGCGATCGACCCCGAGGCGCTGGGCGAGCTCGGCGACCTCTCGGGCGCGGCGCTGCTGATCAACACCGGCCACGACCGCCACTACGGCGGCGAGGCCTTCTTCGCCGCCTCGCCGTTCCTGACCGCCGACGCGGTCAAGCACGTGATCGCGGCCGACCCGGTGCTCGTCGGCATCGACTCCCACAACATCGACGACGGGACCGACAACCACAAGCCCGCGCAGAACCTCCTGCTCGGCGCGGGCATGTGCGTCGTGCAGCAGCTCACCCGGCTCGGCGAGCTGCCCGAGCACGGCGCCCGGCTGACCGTGCTCCCCATGCCCGTCAAGGGCATGGCCAACATCCCCGTCCGCCCGGTCGCCCTGACCGGCTGACCCGCCACCCGCGCCGGGGCCGGGCCGGTACCTGGTGCGCTGACCACCTGCGTTCACCGGGCGCGGCTCTCTACCCCGCCACGTGCTGTGGATGATCGGCGCCGGGTCGGCGGGTCGTGGTACGGCGATGCCGGCGCCGGTTACGGCGCCTGAACCGGTGAACGGTCCGGGCGGCTCGCCGGCCGGGTATGGGAAGGCCCTGCGGCGGCATGAAACCAGGCGGGCCCTGCGGCGGCACCAGGGAGGGCGGATCCGGCGGCGTGCCGGGTCATCCCTGGTCGACCATGCGCATCATCGGCGGGGCGTAACGCTCGCCGGCGGCGCAGCCGGGCGGGAACAGCTCCTCGACCCGGCGCAGCTCGGCGGCGGTGACCGGCATCGTGGCCGCCGCCGCGTCGCGCTCCACGTGGCCGGGGTCCAGCGTCCCGGGAATGACCGCGACGTCTCCGCCCCTGGACAGCAGCCAGGCCAGCGCCAGCTCGGCCGCGCCGTGCCCCAGCTCCGCGGCCAGGGCGGCGAACCGCGCGGCGAGGTCCAGGTTGCGGGCCAGCGCCTCGCCCTGGTGGCGCGGGTCGCGGTGACGCCAGTCGTAGGGTGGCAGCGCGCCCATGTCGGGCCGCTCCCCGGTGAGCATGCCCAGGCCGAGCGGGCGGTAGGCGACGAACCCGATGCCGAGCCGCCGGCACGCGGGCAGGATTTCCCGCTCCACGTGGCGCTCCCACAGGGAGTACTCGGTCTGCACGGCGGTGAGCGGCTGGACGGCGTGCGCCTGCTCGATCGTCGCCGCGGCGGCCTCGCACAGCCCGACGTGGCGCACCTTGCCCTCCGCCACCAGCTCCGCCATCGCCCCCATGGAGTCCTCCACGGGCACCGCGGGGTCGACACGCGCCAGGTAGTACAGGTCGATGACGTCGGTGCCCAGCCGTTTGAGCGACGCCTCGCAGGATCGCCGGACCGCCTCAGGGCGCCCGTCCAGGCCGGGCGGGCCCGCGTCGCGGTGCACGACGCCGGTCTTGGTGGCGACGACGGCCTGCTCGCGCCGGCTGCCGAGCAGCCGTCCGAGGGCCTCCTCGCCCGCGCCGCCGCCGTAGTAGCCGGCGGTGTCGAACATCCGCACTCCGAGGTCCAGGGCGCGCGCCACGGTGGCCGCCGCCCGCTCCCCGCGCCCGGCCGGCGTGGCCAGGCCCATGCAGCCCAGGCCCACCGCCGGCACCGTCAGTCCCTGTCCCAGGGTCGCCTCGCGCATCGCCGTGCCTCCTCGGTCGTTCAGCCCTCGGTCGTTCAGCCCTCGGTCGTTCAGCGCTCAGTCGTTCAGCACGGCGACGGCCCGGGCCCAGCCGGCGCCCGCGCCCGCGATCTTGACGGGGAAGCAGACGACCTGGAAGCCGAACGGCTCGGGCAGCGCGTCCAGGTTCGCCAGCCGCTCGATCTGGCAGTACTCGCGCTGCCTGCCCAGGAAGTGCGCGGGCCACAGCACGCTGGTGTCGCCGGTCTCGTGGTAGGTCCTGATGATGTGCGGGAATGGCGCGTCCAGGCTGAAGGCGTCGGTGCCGATCACCTTCACGCCCATGTCGAGCAGCAGCCGCGTCGCCGGCCCGTCCAGCCCGGTGAAGTCGGTGAAGTAGGCCGGTGTGCCCACTCGGGCCGCCGCACCGGTGTTCAGCAGCACGATGTCGCCCGGGCTCGGGGTGTACCCGATCCTGGCCAGCTCCTTCTCGATCACCGTCGGCCCGGCGGCGCCCGTCCCGAACGAGGTGAGGTCCAGGACCACCCCGGGCGCGAAGAACCAATCCAGCGGCATCGCCTCGATCGTCCTCGGCGTGCCGTAGGAGGCGGCCGAGCCGTAGTGGGCGGGCGCGTCCACGTGGGTGCCGGTGTGCACCGTCAGCGAGAGGGTGTCGTTGTTGAGGAACTCCCCGCCGGGCAGGGCGTCCACGTCGAACTCGATGCCCATGTGGGCGCGCAGCTCCTCGCTCATGTGGCGCGCCCCCTCGGCCGGGGACATGGCCGTGTGGATGACCGGGTCGGGTTCCCAGAAGCGCGCGTCGATGGGCGAGGACAGGTCGATCAGCCGCATTCCAACTCCCGCGTCACAGGTCGGCGGCCGGCTCGGGCGAGCCGGGGCTCACAGCCGTCACCGTCCACCGCGCTGCTCGAAAGGCGCTCGAGGCGGTCTCCAGCCGGCGCGGTCACGCTGGGCGGGTCACGCCACCACCGCGGAAGGGACGGCCCCATGGTGTTGCCATCGGTCATCGGCACCCTGTCGATCGACGAGCTGCACGTGCGCGTGCAGCGCTTCTACGCCGAGCAGATGCGCCTCCTCGACACCGGAGCCACCGGCGAGTGGGCCGAGACGTTCACCGAGGACGGCACCTTCAGCGTGCCGACGTTCGCCGAGCCGGTCCGTGGCCGGGCCGCCATCGCCGCGGGGGCGCGGGAGGCGGCCAGGGCCCGGGCGGCGGCCGGCGTCGTCCACCGCCACTGGATGGGCATGCTCACCGTCGAGCCGGGCGAGGACGGCACCGTCCGCGCCCGCTCCTACGCCCTGGTCATCGAGACCCCGCTGGGGAAGGCGTCCAGCGTCCACCGCAGCACCGTGTGCGAGGACCTCCTGACCCCCTGCGCCGACACCTGGCAGGTCCGCGAACGCGTCGTCACCCGGGACGACCTGCCTGCCCGCTGACCCCCTCGGCCGCCCCGCCCGATGGTCCCGCCCGGCGCCGGCCCTCGCCCGCCGTGCGTCCCGGTGCGTCCCGGTGCGCGGTGGGACGCGGGCGGCGCCGGCCGTGCGGGCGGGCGGCCGGTGAACGCCGACCGTCCGATGACCCGGCGTTGATCGTCGGCTGACCTTCCTCCCCCTAGCGTTTCGATTCGATGGCCGGCCGTAAGCCGGGTGCTCGGAGCGCGAAGGGGAGTCATGCAGCGGCGCACGTTGCCGGTTCGGTCGCCCGGGGGTCGTAGCTGATGCGGGAGGCCCGACGCGGGGCCGCCCGGCCGCTGCTCGCCGCCTGCGCCCTGACCCTGACGACGACCATGTCGGCCTGCGCCGGTGAGGGGCCGCGTCCCGCGGCCACGCCGTCCGCCCCGGCGCCCACGGCCGCCGCCGCCGCGCCCGTGCCGCACGGCGGCGCGAAGAAGGCGCCGGCCCGGGACGTCTACGCCGGGGATCGGGCCGGGATGCTCAGTCCGGTCGTCGCCTCCTTCCCGTCGCTGGTGTACGTGCCGAACAGCGAGAGCGGCACGGTCAGCGTCATCGACCCCAGGACCTACAAGGTCGTGCGCCATTTCCACGTCGGCCGCCGGCCCCAGCACGTGGTCCCCTCCTGGGACCTGAAGACGCTGTGGGTCAACAACAACGACGGCAACACGCTGACGCCGATCGACCCGGCGACCGGCGAGCCGGGCAAGCCGATCCGGGTCGAGGACCCCTACAACCTGTACTTCACCCCGGATGGCGCATCGGCGCTGGTCATGGCCGAGCGGCTCAACCGGCTGGACTTCCGCGACCCGCACACCTTCGCGTTGCGCGGCTCGCTGCCGATGCCGTGCCGGGGGATCAACCACGCCGACTTCACCGCCGACGGTGAGACGATGCTGGCCAGCTGCGAGTTCTCCGGCCACTTGGTGGCGATCGACCTGGCCCGGCGCGAGGTGCGCGAGGTGGTGAGCCTGCCGCACCGCGGCATGGCCCACCACCCGAACATGCCGCAGGACGTCAAGCTGTCCCCGGACGGCACGACCTTCTACGTCGCCGACATGGCCGCGGGCGGGGTGTGGCTCGTGGACGCCCGGGACTTCAAGGTGGAGGATTTCGTCAGGACCGGCGCCGGCGCCCACGGGCTCTACGTCAGCCGCGACTCGCGGAACCTGTACGTCTCCAACCGGGGCGCGGGCTCGGTGTCGGTGGTGTCCTTCGCCCGCCGCCGCCCGGTGGACACCTGGCGCATCCCCGGCGGGGGCTCGCCGGACATGGGCGGGGTGTCGGCCGACGGCCGGCGGCTGTGGCTGGCCGGCCGCTACCACGGTGTCGTCTACGTCTTCGACACCGAGAAGGGCCGGCTGATCCACACCATCCGCGTCGACGCGGGCCCCCACGGCCTGGCCGTCTACCCCCAGCCGGGCGCCCACTCCCTCGGCCACACGGGCGTCTTCCGGTAAGGCGCCCGCACGGCGGCGCTCAGCCCACCGGGACCTGGTAGTCCCTGGCGAGGTCGGAGACGGCGGCCTCCTTGAGGATGACCGTGCCGCCGACCGCCGTCTTGTCCGGGACGACGACGTAGGAGGCGCGGGAGGCCGGCTGGTCGACGTGGGAGAAGTCCATCGGCCGGCCGAATCCGCCGTCCCAGGAAGGCTGCGACCGGTGCGCCCTGACGATGCCGTCACGGCTGAGGTCCTTGTTCGCGCACGCCTGCTTCAGCGCGTCACCCACGATCATCGCCGCGCCGTAGCCCGCGCCGACGCCGCTGTCGACGGGCTGCCCGGGGTACTTGGCCCGGTAGTCGGCCACCAGCTTCTGGACGGCCGGGATGGGCGCGCTCATGGGCGCCGCGGCGGTCATGACGTAGAAGCTCTCCAGCAGCGCGGGCGCGGCCGGGGTGCCGAGCAGCTGCGGGCTGTAGGCCGAGTTGCTGCCGACGAACGGGATGTCCATGCCCTTGGCGACGGCCACCCCGACCAGGGAGGCCGCCTGCCGCGGGCCCACCGACACCATGATCGCCTTGACGCCGGCGTCCTTGAACGCCGACACCTGGGCGCTCATGTCCTGGTCGGTGGCCTTGATCTTCTGCTCGACGACGGTGAGCCCCAGCTTGCCGGCGGCGTACTTGGACCCGTTGAGCGCGCTCGCGCCGTAGTCGCCCTCGAAGTACAGGTGGCCGATCTTGTCGCCGGACCTGATGCCCTTGTCCTTGGCGAGGAAGTCCACCCCGTTGATCATGTCGATGTCGTAGGTGGTGCCGGTGACCTGGACGGCCTGCCCGCCGAGCAGGCTGGTGGCCCAGGCCATGGGCAGCGTCAGCATCTTGTCGTCCTCGATGCGCCGCTTGAGCGCCGTGACCATCGGCGAGCCGATGAACTGGGGGACGGCCGCGGACTTCGGCGCGATCTCGGTGTAGGCGGCCACCGCCTTCTGCACGTCGTAGCCGTGGTCGCGGACGATGCCCGCGAGCTTGCGCCCGCACACCCCGCCCGCCGCGTTGGCCTGCTCGAAGTACAGCTGCTGCGCCTGGGTGAGGCTCTTGCCGAAGGAGGCGTAGGGGCCGGTCAGGTCGGTGAGGATGCCGAGGGTGATGGCGTCGGCGCTCACGCCGGGGCCGGTCTTCACCCCGTCTCCGCCGGTGGCGGGCTCGCCGCCCGTGGCCTTGCCGCTCGCGCACGCGCCGGCCGTCAGCGCGAGCGCGAGCGCGGCCAGCGGGACGCCTGCCGTACGCATGCCGGATCTGCCCATGTCAGCTCCTGGTGTCGGGGGAGGGAGAGGGAGTGGGGGAGTGGGGGGCGGGCGCCCGCGGGGCGCGGGCGAGGAGGGTCACCCGGGCTCCGGCCGCCGCGCGCAGCCGGGCGAGCAGCCCGGCCAGGCCGCCGGGAAGGAAGAGGACCACGGCGACCACGGCGGCGCCGTACAGGATGCGGGCCGCCTCGGCGGGGGAGAGGCCGCCGGAGCCCGGCTCGGCGATGAGCGGCAGGTCGTCGCTGTAGCGGGTGAGGAGCTGGGGCAGGACCGAGACGAACACCGCGCCGAGGACCGCGCCGCCGACCGACCCCAGGCCGCCGATGACGATCATGGCGAGGTAGTCCAGGGACAGCAGCACGCCGAAGTAGTCCGGCACGGTCCGCTGGAACACCAGGGCGAGCATCACCCCGGCCAGCCCGCCGTACATGGACGACAGCACGAACACCCCGGCCCGATAGCGGGCGACCGGGACGCCCATGACCCCGGCGGCGATCTCGTGGTCGCGGATGGTGTTCATCGTCCGGCCGGGCCGCCCCCGCAGCACTCCCCGGGCGAACGCCGCGGCGCCGAGCACGAGCAGCAGTCCGAGGAACCACAGCCGCTCCAGCGAGCCGAACGGCACGCCGAACAGCACCAGGGACGGGGTGTCGGCGAAGACCAGCCCGAACAGCTCCATCGGCGGGACGGCCCGCCCGTTGTACCCGCCGGTGAGCGGTTCGGCGTTGAACAGCACGTGCTGGCCGAGGAAGATCAGCGCCAGCGTGGCGATGCCCAGGTAGGCGCCCTTCAGCCGCCCGGCGATCGGGCTGAACAGCCCGCCGGCCACCCCGGCCGTCAGCACCGCGAGCGCCGCGGCGAGCGGGGTGGGCAGCCCGAGACCCGCCGCCGCGTGCGAGGCGCCCACGCCCGCGGCCGGGGCGTCGGCGAAGTAGACGTAGGAGTAGGCGCCGACGGCGAGGAAGAAGGCGTGGCCCATCGACAGCTGCCCGGTCGAGCCGGTCAGCAGGGCGATGCCGATGGCGCCGACCGCCGCCGACATCGCGAACAGCCCGGTCTGCAGCCAGAACCCCTCCAGGTAGAAGGGGATCGCGATCGCGGCCGCCGCCCCGGCGGCCCACACCAGTGCCCGGCGCGCCCGGGAGCGGCCGTCAGACACGGACGGTCTCCCTGGTGCCGAACAGGCCGGCCGGGCGCAGCAGCAGGATGACGACCATGACCAGGAACGGCGCGACGTCGCCGATGCCGCGCCCGAGGAAGGCGAGCTGGTTCTGGTAGCCGCTCATCAGCGCCTCGGTGACCCCGACGATCAGACCCCCTGCCAGCGCGCCGGTGGTGGAGTCCAGCCCGCCGAGGATGGCCGCGGGGAACGCCTTGATCGCGGCCAGGGAGGTGCCGCGGTCCAGCCCGGGCGTGGGGAACACGCACAGGAACAGCGCGGCCACCGCCGCGAGGGCCCCGGCGACCGCCCACGCGCTCAGCGAGACCCGGCCGAGGCGGATGCCCATCAGGGCGGCGGTCTCGGCGTCCTCGGCGGTCGCGCGCATCGCGATGCCCCAGCCGGTGTACTTGAACGCCAGCAGGAACAGCGTGATCAGCGTCGCGGCCGCGCCGAGCGCGACCAGCCGCGTCTCGGCGACGGTCACCTGGCCGAGGTGGACGACCGCGTCGCCCCAGGGGTCGCCGAGCGCGAGGATCTCGGTGCCGATCTGGCGGGTCAGCTCGGTGGTCAGGACGATGTCGACGCCGATCGTCACGATGGCCAGCACGTTGTGGGACCCGGCGCCGGCCCGCCGGATGATGAGGAACTCGATCAGCGCCCCCACCGCCGCCGCGGCGGCGACGCCCACCAGCAGCGCGGCCCAGAAGCCGGTGACCGGCTGGAGCCGGGCCACCAGGTAGCCGCCGGCCAGCAGCAGCGAGGCGTGGGCGAAGTTCACGACCTCGGTGGCCTTGAAGATGACGACGAAGCCGAGGGCGATGAGCGCGTAGACGGCCCCGATGGAGATCCCGTTGAGCAGGAGCTCCAGGAATGTGATCACTTGTCCTCCTGGTCGGCGCTCGGGCCGAGGTAGGCCCGGATGACCTCGGGGTCGTCCTGCACCTGTCCGGGCGTGCCGTCGGCGATGCGGCGCCCGAAGTCGAGCACGGTGATCCGGTCGGCCAGGCGCATGACCATGCCCATGTCGTGCTCGACCAGCAGGACCGAGATGCCGAGGCCGCGGCGGACCTCGGCGATCAGCCCGGCCATCTCGGCGCGCTCGCCGGCGTTCATCCCGGCCACCGGCTCGTCCAGCAGCAGCAGCCGCGGCTCCATGCACAGGGCGCGGGCCAGTTCCACGCGCTTGCGCACCCCGTAGGGCAGCAGCCCGACCGGCGTGCCGAGCAGGCCGCCGAGGCCCGCGAACTCGGCGATCTCGGCCGCCCGTTCCCGGTGCCGCGCCCATTCGCGGCGGGCGGCGGGCAGCCGCAGGCCGGAGGAGACGAACCCGGCGCGGGTCAGCCGGTGCCGTCCGAGCATCAGGTTGTCGATCACCGGCTGGTGACCGGACAGGGCGATGTTCTGGAACGTCCGCGCGACCCCGAGCGCGGCGATGCGGTGCGGCGCCAGCGCCGTGAGCTCCGCGCCGGCGAAGCGGACGCTGCCCGAGGCCGCCCGGTACACCCCCGACAGCACGTTGAAGCAGGTGGACTTGCCCGCCCCGTTCGGCCCGATGACCGCGTGGACGCTGCCCGGCGCCACGGTGAAGCTCACCTCAGACAGCGCGGTCAGCCCCGCGAACCGCACCGTCACCTCCCGGACCTCCAGCAGCGCCGGGCCACTCGTCCCGTCCCGCGACCCAGGCATACCGTCCGGTTGGTATGACCCGGTCACGCCGCTTCGCTCAGTGGTGCCATCCGGTCGGGGCGACGAGCTCATTCCGCCTCGGTCCGGGATACCGTCCGGTTGGTATGACGGGGTCATCCCTGCCACCTCCCGATCGCCCGCCGTCCGGCGGGGCCGTCCAGGGGCCGGCCGTCCGCCGGGTCGCCCATGCCGAGGTAGCGCCGCCGCACCTCGTCGCCCGCGGCCAGTTCGGCGGCCGGGCCCTCCAGGGCCACCTCGCCGACCTCCAGCACATAGGCGTAGGAGGCCAGCGACAGCGCCGGCGCCACGTTCTGCTCGATCAGCAGCACCGAGGTGCCGCGCGCGTTGATCTCCTTGACCGTCTCGGCGATGCGGGCGGCCATCATCGGCGCCAGGCCCAGCGTCGGCTCGTCCAGCAGCAGCATCGACGGGCGCGCCATCAGGGCCCGGCCGATCGCGAGCATCTGCTGCTCGCCGCCCGACAGCAGCCCCGCCCGCTGGTGGGCCCGCTCCGCCAGCACCGGGAACAGGCCGAGGACCTCCTCGCGCGCCGCCGCCGAGCGCCGGCCCCCGCCGAGCCCGCCGGCGCGCAGGTTCTCCTCGACGGTCATCCGGGCGAACACCCGCCGGCCCTCGGGGACCTGCGTCACCCCGCGCGCCACCACGGCGGGGGCCGCGAGCCCCGACAGTCGTGTCCCCGCCCAGCGGACCGTCCCGCCGCCGATCGCGCCCCGGTGGAAGCGCAGCGTCCCGGAGATGGCCCGCAGAAGCGTGCTCTTGCCCGCGCCGTTCGCGCCCAGCACGGCGACGATCGCCCCGGGAGGCACCCGTAAGGACACCCCGCGCAGCGCGGGAACCGCTCCGTAGCTCACCGCCAGTCCGCTGACCGTGAGCCCGGCGTCGGCCGGGGGCGCCGTGGCCGCCATCGCTCCTCCTTCGGGTCGGTGAGCCACATACGAACGCCGCTCGCGCACCGTCGTCCAGATGCGGCGGTGAAGTCGCAACCGGTGCCCACCGCCGCGGGAGGGCCGTTGTGCGCCCGCACAACGGCGCGTCACGAAACGAAACCGAACCTTGTTCCGTACGGGCGGCGGATGGCAATCTACGAAAGATGCCCGCCAAGCGAAACGAGCACGTTGACGACGATGTGCGGCACGTCCTGCGCATCGTCGCCGCCCGGCTGCTCGAACGGCTCCCGGAGCTGGCCGACGAGCTGGTGGCCCGGGTGCGCGAAGGCGACGAGGCCTACCGCAGGCTCGTCTCGCCGGAGGAGCACCGGCAGAGCACGGAAGAGGGCCTGCGCATCGGCATCTCCGCCATCCTGCAGCGGCCCCAGAAGCGCCGCGACCTGGAATTCGCCCGGTCCATGGCCCGCCGCCGCGCCGAGCAGGGGCTGCCCATGGACTCCCTCATGCGCATGTACCGCCTGGCGGCGCAGGTCACCTGGGCCGGGTTCGTCGACCTGGTCGAGCGCGAGCACCCCGAACTGCTCGGCGCGCTCGTGCGCACCGCCACCCACGTCTGGCACGCCATCGACCGGCAGGCGCTGACCGCGGCCGAGACCTACCGGCGGCGCGAGAAGGAACTGCTCGGCCGCGGCACCGAGCGGGTGAACGCGCTGCTGGACGACCTGCTGGAGGGCACCGGCGACGCCGCCGTCGCCCGCTCGGCCGCCGCCGCCCTCGACCTGCCCGAGCGCGGGCGTTATGCGGTCGTCACAATCAGGCTGCCGGTCCGCCAGACCCCCTGCGCCGACTCCCACCCCGAGACGCTCGGCGCGATGCGGCTGGTCTGGCGCATGCGCACCCACTACGAGGTCGCCGTCGTGGCGCTCGGCGACGGCAGCCTCGACCGCCTGGTCGAGGGCATGGCCCCGGTGGTCTGCGGCCCGGCGGGGGTCAGCCCGGTCGTGGAGGGGCTGGAGGAGCTGGCCTCGGCCAGGAAGCTCGCCGAGCTGGCCATGCGCACCTGCGCGGGATGCGGGCCCGAGATCGCCCGGCTGGACCGGCGGCTGCCGGCCGCGCTGGTGGTCGCCCAGCCCGAGCTGTCCGGCCGGCTGACCGGCGAGGTGCTCGGCGCGCTGCTCGCGCTGGACGCGGCCGACCGCGAGGTGCTGCTGGCCACCCTGTCGGCCTGGCTGCGCTGCGAGGGCTCGGCCGTGCGCGCCGCCGGCCAGCTGTACTGCCACCGCAACACGGTCTTCAACCGCATCCGCCGCGTCGAGCGGCTCACCGGGCGCTCGGTGTCGCGTCCCCGCGACATCGTCGAGCTCGCCCTGGCCCTGGAGGCCGTCCGCCTCCTCCCGGCCGGCTGACCGCCCGCCGCCGGGCGCCCGGTCCCCTTCTCCCTGGGCGGCTGACCACCCGCCGGGCGCCCGGTCCCCTTCTCCCGGGGCCGCTGACCGCCCGCCGCCGGGCGACCGGTCCCGTCTCCCCGGGCGGCCGACCCGGTCGCGGCCCGGCGGCGGGGTTGGTGAAGCAGGGCGGCGGGATGACCTTGAATTGGCCGGTGCGTGACCGGTGTCTTCCTAACGTGGCGGTAGCCGGGCGCACCAGGCGTTCCGGGCACGAACACGGCCAGATCGGAAGCACCGCCGGTGATCAGAAGAGCGCTCGACATCCTGGGGCCGCCCCTGCTGCTGCTCGCCGTCGCGCCGGCCCTCGGCCTGGCCGCCCGGACCTCCGAGTGGACCGGCGCCGACCTGCGCCTGGACGAGACGGTGCGCGCGACGCGGTCCGCCCCGCTGACCGAGCTGGCCCACGCCCTGCACGCGGCCTTCACCCCGCCCGCCGGAGTGACCATGATCGCGCTGCTCACGGCCGTCCTGCTGCTGGTCCGGCGGCCCCGCACGGCGGTCGTCACGTTCCTGCTGGTCACCGTCGGATGGACGATCAACTCGGTGGTCAAGGCGCTCATCGACCGGCCCCGGCCGCCGGTCGCCTTCCAGCTCGTCCCCGAGCTCGGGCACGACAGCTTCCCCAGCGGCCACGTGGCCCTGACCATGTCACTGGCGTTCGCCGCGGCCTACCTCGCCCACGGCACCCGGTACTTCCCCGTGGTCGCCGCGGCGGGCGTGCTGCTGGTGGTCGCGCAGGCGCTGGCCCGGCTGTACCTGGGCGTCCACTACCCGACGGACGTGGCCGGGTCGATCTTCACCAGCACGGCGGGCGCCTGGGCCGTGCTGCGGCTGAGCGCCGCCCGCGAGAGCCGCCGCGTCCGGGGCCGGCCCGGCGAGAAGGACGACCCCCGCCCGGTCACCGGCCTGCCCATCTGACGAAGCCTCGCGCCCACCCGGCCACCGAGGTCACGGGGAGCCCGGGCCCCGTCCCGGGGCCGGAGAGCCCGGGCCCCGTCCCGGGGTTCAGCTTCGCGAGTCGCGCGGGGAGCCGGGCGCGCCGCCCGCGACGGCGGCGATCGAGGCGGCCACGTCCGGATCGAGGGCGAACGCCGTGTCCAGCCGGGTCAGCGCGAGCAGCCGGCGCAGGAACCCCTCGGCGCCCGCGAGCCGCACCCAGCCCCCCGACGCGGCCACCCGCTGGCGGAGGTCCAGCAGCAGCCACACGCCGCCCGAGTCGCAGAACCGCAGCCCCGCGACGTCCAGGATGACGCGGTCGCACCCCTGCGCCAGCAGGCCGTCCAGAGCCTGGCCCGTCTTGGCCCGCGTGGTCGCGTCGAGCTCGCCATCCAGCGTGACCACCGTGCAGGCGGGGTCGCGGTGGGGGACGATCGCCAGCTTCAAAGGCATCCGGCCGCTCCCTTTGCCGAACGTCGAAGACGGCAGCGTCAGCTCACATGGACGGGGGTTGTCGTCGTTCCTGTCGTTCTCCATCGTCGCATCGGGCCATCGCCTCCGGCTCCCTTAGGCGCGCTATGTACCTGGATCGAGACCTGGTACCGCACCGTACGCCAGAAGGGTCATTTTTATATGTAATGCTGACGATATGGAGTCGGCACCTTCGGAAACCGTCTATCCCCAGTCCATCGAGTCGAGCGAGCTGCTCGACCGCACCCCTGGCCTGTGGGTGGACGCCAGCGACGACGACGATCCGGTCCTGCTGTACGCCGACGGGCGCACCGTGGACACCTGGCGCGAGCATTATCCCTATACCGAGCGGATGTCGCGCTCGGAATACGACCAGACCAAGCGGCTGCTGCAGATCGAGCTGCTGAAACTCCAATACTGGATCAAGGACACCGGCGGCCGCCTGGTGATCCTTTTCGAGGGCCGCGACGCCGCGGGCAAGGGCGGCACGATCAAGCGGTTCATGGAGCACCTGAACCCGCGCGGGGCGACCGTCGTCGCCCTGGAGAAGCCCAGCGAACGCGAGCGCACGCAGTGGTACTTCCAGCGGTACATCGCCCACCTGCCCGCCGCGGGGGAGATCGCCCTGTTCGACCGGTCGTGGTACAACCGCGCCGGCGTCGAGCGGGTCATGGGCTTCTGCAGCCCCGAGGAGTACCAGGAGTTCATGCTCCAGGCCCCGCTGCTGGAGCGGATGCTCGTGCGAGAGGGCATCAGCCTGGTCAAGCTGTGGTTCTCGGTGTCGCGCCGCGAGCAGCGCACCCGGTTCGTCATCCGCCAGGTCGACCCGGTCCGGCAGTGGAAGCTGTCACCGATGGACCTGCAGTCGCTGGACAAGTGGAACGACTACACCAGGGCCAAGGAGGACATGTTCCTCAACACCGACACCGAGGACGCGCCCTGGACCGTCATCAAGAGCAACGACAAGAAGCGCGGCCGCATCGAGGCCATGCGCCACGTGCTCAGCCTGTTCGAGTACGCCAACAAGGACCACGAGGTCGTCGGCGCCCCCGACCCGCTCATCGTCCGCTCGGCCGCCGACATCGTCGATGAGGACAAGTCGGACCGCGAAGGGGGCCCGCTGGACCTGCCCGCCGCCGAGACCGGGGAAGCGAGATGACCACGCCACGCCATGCCCCCCAGGCCACCCATGCCGCCCGCGCCGCCGCGAACGCGGCCCGGTGAGTGGGAGCGACCGCGTTGGAGACGGCATTCCTACCTTTCGGCGACATCTCACAACGCCACCCGGGCGTCCTTAACACGGTGCGGGCAGATGACTACCGGGGGGTCGCATGACTTCATCAGGCTTTGGCAGGGCGCAACCGGACAGCGACCGCGTCCTGCACCTGGCCGGGGACCCTGACGCCGTCGCCCGCGCCCGGCGCCTGGTCTCCTCGGCGCTGGGCAAGGGCCACCCGCTCCACGACGACTGCGTCCTGCTGACCAGCGAGATCGCCACCAACGCGGTGGTGCACTCCGACTCCGGGCACGGGGGCACCTTCACCCTCAGCGTGTCCTACTCCGCCGACTGGGTGCGCATCGCCGTCCAGGACGCCGGCTCCCTCGACCCGCCGTTCGGGTGGCGGCCCTCCTCGCCGCTCGACACCGGCGGGCGGGGCCTGCTCCTGCTGGAGGCGCTCGCCCACCGCTGGGGGTTCATCAGGGAGGCGGGGACCAACAACGTCTGGTTCGAGATGCACGTCGACCTGCTCAACCCCTCGGCGCCCTCCAACGGCTCCCTGCGGGTCGCCCGCTGACCCGGCGGGGACGGGTCAGGGCAGGTCGGGGACGGGTCAGGGCAGGTCGAGGCGGCACAGGCCCTCGGCCAGCACCTTGGTGGTCAGGCGGGTGCGGCTGTCGCAGCCCAGCTTGGCGAAGATGTGCTCCAGGTGCGTGGTCACCGTGCGCACGCTGAGCACCAGCGCCGCGGCGATCTGGGGGTTGGAGTCACCCAGCGCGACCTGGGTGAGCACCTCCACCTCCCTCGAGGTCAGGTCGTAGGGCAGGGCGCACGGCCGCTCGGCGATGACCGCGCCCTGGATCGCGCCGTGGAAGCCGACGCCCGCGCGGTGCACCCGCACCTCGCGCCACTGGCCGCAGGAGTCCAGCCACAGCCCCCGCCGCGACAGCTCGCGGGAGTCGATGAAGTCCCGGGCCAGCTCGGCCATCGCCGGCTCGTGCTCCAGGGCCCGTGACGGCGGCCATCCGGCGACCGAGCGGCGCCGCCCGCCGCGCTCGAAGGCGACCGCGTGGAAGCCGGGCGGCAGGCCCATCGGGTCGATCACGCACCTGGTCAGGTCGGTGACGTGGGCCAGGGTGCCCGAGACCGCGGTGAGCACCGTCGCGGTCTCGGGTGGAAGCGTGTCGCGGCTGCTGACGTGCAGCAGACCGGTGTAGCGGCCCTCGTTCACGAACAGCGGCGCGGTCAGCCCCGAACGCCAGCCGTACGGCTCCAGGTGCCTGCGGTAGTACAGCTCGGTGCCCGGGGAGCCCATCGACAGCGGGACGCGCGAGCTCATGGCGCGCCGGTAGGGATCAAGCCCGGCGTACTCCTCGGCGGCGTCCTCGTCCACCCGCGCGTACCCCGAGGAGACCAGGCTGCGGTGGCGCCCGGTCGCCGGGTCGAACGCGACGAACTCGTACGCCTCCACCGGGATGATCTTGCGCAGGGCCGTCATGGCGCCGTGGGCCCCCGACCCTCCGGCCACCTGGAACCCCACCTCGGTGAACGCGTGGAGGTGACCTGCGCTCAGGGTGATCTGATCCATCAGTCCTCCGCGCTCAGCTTGCCCGACACAGATCTTTTCACGGAATACGTAAACCATCCGATGCAGACCACTGCCTTGCTATTTAGCCTCTCCGGCATCACGCCGGAGCGACGGAGAGGCAGAGGAACAGTGACGGTCCACAACAAGGCGCGAGGTGCCGCCGTCCTCCTCGCGGCGACGCTCGCGCTGAGCGCGTGCGGCGGTTCGGGCGGGAGCACGGGCGGCGACCAGGGCGGACAGGGGCCGAAGCAGTTCTCGGTCGCGCTCAACGAGCCCGACCACCTGACGCCCGGCAACACCTCCAGCAGCTACTCCATCACCGTACTGCAGGCGCTGTTCGACACGCTCGTCGTGATCGACCCCCAGGGCAAGCCGCAGATGCGCGCGGCCGAGTCGGTGACCAGCCAGGACCAGAAGACCTGGACCATCAAGATCAAGACCGGGCAGAAGTTCCACAACGGCGAGGCGGTCACCGCCGAGAGCTTCGCCGACGCGTGGAACGCCGCCGCCTACGCCCCGAACGCGTGGACCAACAACTACTACTTCGCCAACATCGAGGGCTACGACAAGCTCAACCCCGAGGCCGAGGGCGCCAAGCCCGAGACCGACAAGCTGAGCGGGCTCAAGGTCGTCGACCCCGCCACCCTCGAGGTCCACCTGACCGCGCCCTTCAGCCAGTTCCCGATCACCCTGGCCTACACCGGCTTCGCGCCGATGCCCAAGGCCGCCTTCACCGACCTGAAGGCCTATGACCAGAAGCCGATCGGCAACGGCCCCTTCGCCCTGGACGGCGACTGGGCGCACAACCAGCAGATCAAGCTGAAGAAGTTCGACGGCTACGCCGGTCCGCGCCCGGCCAAGTCCGGCGCCGTCCTGTTCAAGATCTACGCCAGCCGCGACACCGCGTACACCGACCTGCGGGCCAACAAGGTCGACCTGCTGCAGACCATCCCGCCGGCGAGCGCGTCCGAGGCCAAGAAGCTGCTCGGCGACCGTTTCGTGCCCACGCCCAGCGGCACCATGGACTACCTCGGCTTCCCGACCTTCGACAAGCGGTTCCAGAACGCCGACCTGCGCAAGGCGATCTCGATGGCCATCGACCGGCAGGGCATCGTGGACGCCGTCTACAACGGCGCGTTCAAGCCCATGGCCTCGCTGGTGGCGCCGCTGGTGCCCGGCTACCGCGACAACCCCTGCGGCGAGGCGTGCACCTACGACGCCGCCAAGGCCAAGGCGCTGTTCGACAAGGCCGGCGGGTTCTCCGGCACGCTCAACCTCTACTTCTCCAACGCCGACCCCAGCTACGAGCAGTGGATGCAGGCCGTCGCCAACCAGCTCAAGCAGAACCTCGGCATCACCGACATCCAGTTCAAGAAGATCCCGGCCGCCGACTACCTGTCCACGCTGCGGGAGAAGAAGGAGGACGGTCCCTACCGCAACAACTGGGTCATGGACTACCCGAGCCCGCAGAACTACCTTGAGTCGATGTGGGGCGCGGGCAACCGGATGGGCTGGGACAACAAGCAGTTCAACGACCTGGTCGCCAAGGCCAACGCCGCGCCCAGCATGGAGGCGAGCATCCCGCTGTACCAGCAGGCCGAGGACATCGCGCTCGCCGAGATGCCGATGATCCCGCTGTGGAACTGGCAGGACCAGGCGGGTTTCAGCAACAAGGTCGGCGACGTGCGCATCGACGCCTACAGCCCCAACCTCGACACGATCACCGTGAAGTAGGCACCGTCAAGTAAGGCACCGACGAGCAGGCGCGGGCCGGGCAAGGCACCGTCTAGTAAGGCATGGTCGAGCAAGAATGCACGCGATGGGCACTCCGCACCTGGTCATCTCCCGCGGCCGGGCGGGGTGCCCGGCCGCGCGCGAGGGGGAGGGCCGCCGGTGAGGTACGCCGTCCAGCGGCTGCTGCAGGCCGTCCCGGTCTTCGTGGCCACCACCTTCCTCATCTACGCCATGGTGTGGGCCCTGCCGGGCGACCCCATCCTCGCGCTCGCCGGTGACAAGCCGCTGCCCGAGAACGTCCTGCAGACGCTCCGCGACCACTACCACCTCAACGACCCGCTGATCGTCCAGTACGGCCTCTACATGGCGGGGGTGTTCCTGCGCGGCGACCTGGGGGAGACCTTCACCGGCCAGAAGGTCAGCGAGCTGCTCACCGACCGCTGGACGGTGACCGCGCAGCTCGCCGTCACCGCCTGGGTCTTCGAGCTGGTCGTCGGCATCGGGCTCGGCGTGCTGGCGGCGCTGCGGCGCGGCAGGCTCGCCGACACCGCGGTGCTGGCCGGCACGACGTTCGTCATCGCCGTCCCGGTCTTCGTCGTCGGGTACACCGCGCAGATCCTGCTCGGCCTGAACCTCGGCCTGTTCCCGACCGCCGGCACCGACGAGGGCTGGCCGGTCAGCTACCTGCTGCCCGGCATGGTGCTCGGCTCGTTCGGCCTGGCGTACGTCGCCCGGCTGACCCGGGCCAGTGTGGTGGAGAACCTGCGCGCCGACTACGTCCGCACCGCCACGGCCAAGGGGATGCGGCGCTCGCGGGTCATCGGCAGGCACGCCCTGCGCAACTCGCTGATCCCGGTGGTCACCTACCTCGGCGTCGACTTCGGCAACCTCATGGCCGGGGCGGTGGTCACCGAGGGCATCTTCAACCTGCCGGGCATCGGCCAGCAGGTCTTCCAGTCCATCCAGCTCCAGGAGGGACCGGTCGTCGTCGGCGTCACCACCCTGCTGGTGATGATCTTCATTCTGGCCAACCTGCTCGTCGACCTGCTGTACGGCGTGCTCGACCCGAGGATCCGCCGTGGTTGACCTCAAGGCCTCCGTCGAGTCCGCCGCCCCGGGCCCGAAGGCCCGCCGCGGCGAGCGCGGCTCCCTCTGGTACGACGCGTGGCTGGAACTGCGCGGCCGGGTGGTGTTCTGGATCTCGATGGCCATCCTGCTGCTCGCCTGCGCGATGGCCGCCTTCCCCTCGCTGTTCGCCCGGTTCGGGCCGAACGACGACTGCAACCTGCGGATGTCCAAGAAGGGCCCGGGCGGCGGCGCCCTGTTCGGCTACGACCTGCAAGGCTGCGACTACTGGTCCCAGATCGTGCACGGCACCCGCGCCTCGGTGCTCATCGGCATCGCCGTCACCGTGTTCGCCCTGCTGATCGCCGTCCTGCTCGGCCTGGTCGGCGGCTACTACGGCGGCGCGCTTGACGCGATCATCGCCCGGGTGACCGACGTGTTCTTCGGCATCCCGTTCGTCCTCGGGGCGACCGTCGTCCTGGTCGCCTTCCCCGGGCACGGCATCTGGGCGATGACCGCGGTGCTGGTGCTGCTGGGCTGGACCACCATGACCCGCCTCATGCGCGGCCAGGTCATCGCGGTGCGCGACTCCGACTACGTGCAGGCCGCGCGCGCGCTCGGCGCGGGTGACCTGCGCATCATGGTCAAGCACATCCTGCCCAACGCGATCGCCCCGGTGTTCGTGGTCGCCATGCTCAACATCGGCAACGTCATTTCCGGCGAGGCGACCCTGGACTACCTGGGCGTCGGCCTGCAGTACCCCGACGTGTCCTGGGGCCTGCAGCTCAACGTCGCCCAGTCGTTCTTCGCCGAGTATCCCCACCTGCTGCTGTTCCCGGCCCTGTTCCTCACCGCCACCGTCCTCAGCTTCCTCATGCTCGGCGACGTCGTCCGCGACGCGCTCGACCCCAAGCTGCGCTGACGCACCCGACTTGCGCGGCGATCCCCGTCGCCGGTCGCCGGCGTGCTCTACACGCCTGACGGCCGGGGCCGCACCAGGGCGGCTGTCGCAGATGCGACATGTCATATTTCCGACAAGTCACTCCCGTTGCTGGCGTCACATGCGCTTCGTCACCATTGCAGAGATTTCTGGCGGTTTGCCTAATTTTTGGAGTGGCTTCGTGCAGCGCCCCCCTTCCCTACGGCTCGGGTTCACCTCCCTGGCCGCGGGACTCAGCCTCGTCATGGCGGCCTCGCCGCTCACCGGCGGGACCGCCTCCGCCGACGCCCCCGGCTCCCGGCTCGCCACGGCCTCCGGACTCGCCACGGCCTCCCGGGCCGCGACCGGCCCGTCCGCCGGCACGCGGACCGTCACGCTCATCAGCGGTGACAAGGTCACCTACCGGTCCGGCGGCGACACCCCGGCGATCGTCTCCGTCCAGGGACCGCACGGCGGCCGCGCCGCGGCCCGCATCACCACCGTCGGCGACGAGGTGTACGTGGTGCCGGACACGGCCGCCCCGTACGTGACCGCCGGACTGGTCGACCGGTCGCTGTTCGACGTCACCAAGCTCGCCGCCTACGGCTACGACGACGCGAGCAGCGACCACATCCCGCTGATCGTCACCTACACCGACGCCGCCGTCCGCAAGCGGGCCGAGCCGGCGCCGGGCGGCGCGGCGAAGGTCCGCACGCTCAGCAGCATCCAGGGCGCGGCGCTGAGCGCCGGCCACGACCGGGCCGCGGACTTCTGGAACTCCCTCACCGGCACGGCCGGCGCGGGCGCCTCCTCCCGCCGCGCCGCGCCCGGCACGGCTCTCGCCGGCGGCATCGCCAAGGTGTGGCTGGACGGCAAGGCCAAGGCCGACCTCGCCGACACCGTCGCCCAGGTGCGCGCCCCCGAGGTGTGGGCCGCCGGGAACACCGGCACCGGCGTCAAGGTGGCCGTGCTGGACACCGGCGTCGACGCCGCGCACCCCGACCTGAAGGACCGGATCACCGGCACGGCGACCTTCGTCCCCGGCCAGGACGTGACCGACCGCAACGGCCACGGCACCCACGTCGCCTCCACGATCGCCGGCACCGGCGCCGCGTCCGAGGGCGTGGAGAAGGGCGTCGCCCCCGGCGCCGACCTGCTGATCGGCAAGGTGCTCGACAACGCGGGCAGCGGCCAGGACTCCTGGATCATCGCGGGCATGGAGTGGGCCGCCCGCGACCAGAAGGCCAAGGTCGTCAGCATGAGCCTCGGCGGCGGCCCGTCCGACGGCACCGACCCGCTCAGCCAGGCCGTGAACCGGCTCAGCGAGGAGACCGGCGCGCTGTTCACCATCGCGGCCGGCAACTCCGGCCCCGAGGACGAGACCGTCAGCGCGCCGTCCACGGCCGACGCCGCGCTCTCGGTCGCCGCGGTGAGCGTCGGCGGCAAGGGCACCTCCCTCGCCGCCTTCTCCAGCAGGGGCCCGCGCGTGGGTGACTACGGCCTCAAGCCGGAGATCTCCGCGCCCGGCGTGGACGTGCTGGCGGCCCGCTCGCAGTACGCCCCCGAGGGGGAGGGCGCCTACCAGACGATGAGCGGCACCTCCATGGCCACCCCGCACGTCGCCGGGGTCGCCGCGCTGCTCTCCGCCGCGCACCCGGACTGGACCGGGCAGCGGCTGAAGGACGCGCTGATCAGCAGCAGCAAGGTCCTGTTCCAGTTCGGCCCCTACCAGGCCGGCGGTGGCCTGGTGGACGCGAGCGCCGCCGTCGGCGGCACGGTCTTCGCCACCGGCACCGCCCACATCACCACCCACTGGCCCTACACCACCGGCCAGAAGGCGACCCGTCAGGTGACCTACACCAACACCGGCGACGCCCCGGTCACCCTGAACCTCAACGTCACCGGAGGCGCCCCCGAGGGCCTGTTCGAGCCGTCGGCCGGCACGGTCACCGTCCCCGCGCACGGCACCGCCACCGCCGAGGTGACGCTGGACGTCGACCGGGCCGAACTGGACGGCCACCTGGCCGCGCGGCTCGACGCGGTGGACCAGGAGGGCGTGCTGCGCGCCCACACCGTGCTCGGCTACTACAAGGAGGGCGAGCGGGCCCAGCTCACCGTCCACGCCAAGGACCGGTCCGGCAAGCCGCTCGCCGGCGAGATGGTCGTGACCCGTCGGCTTCCCAACGGGCACCAGAGCCTCGACGCGTACGCGATCGACGAGTCCGGCACCCGCACGCTGCGGCTGCCGACCGGCACGTACTCCATCTGGATGTGGGGCGAGGTGCAGGGCGCGAACGGCCCGCACTCGCTCGGCGTGGCGCTGCTCGCCAAGCCTAGCGTCGACCTTTCGGCCGACACCGCCGTCACCCTGGACGCCGGCGCCGCCCGGCAGGTCTCCTCCGTCCTGCCGAAGGGCGTGGACCGGCCGCGGACCACGGTCGACACCCGCGTGGACTTCGTCCGCGGCTTCGGCGGCGAGGAGGCCGTCGCCGACAGCCGCCTCCTCGGCGTCCAGCACGACAGCGTGTGGGTGCTGCCGACCGGCGGCAAGGTGACCGGCGGCCGGCTGGACCTCGCCGCGCGCTGGCGCGACGAGCAGCCCCGCCTGGCGGTCTCCTCGAAGGACGATGACTTCGACGACCTGCTGATCCAGTCCCGGTACACCCCGCTGCCGGAGGGCAGCCACTCCTTCGACGCCGTCTTCGCCGGGCAGGGGAGCGCCGCCGAGCTCGCCGCGGCGAAGGTCAAGGGGAAGGTCGCGGTCGTGCGCTGGAGCGACGACGCCGACCCGGTCGCGATGGCCGAGGCCGCCCGCGCCGCCGGTGCCAGGCTGCTGCTCCTGGTGGGCAACGGCCGCGGCAGGCTCGACGCCTGGGACGCGGTGCAGACCCCCGCCCCGATGCCGGTGGCCTCGGTCACCATGGACGAGGGCGAGCGCCTGATCGGCCGCATACTCAACAAGGGCAAGGCCCCGCTGCAGGTGACCTCGCACCCCTCCGCCGGCTACCTCTTCGACCTGGTGCACAGGTGGACCGGCGCGGTGCCCGCCGACCCGGTCTACCGGCCCGGCGAGCGTGACCTCGCGCGCGTCGAGATGTCGTTCGCCAACCACAAGCAGGCCACGGCGCGGGACTTCCGCACCGACGTGCTGCCCGACTGGCCCCGCGGATTCAGCGGCTACCTCACCGAAGGGCCGGCGCGCGGCACCCGCACCGACTGGGTGTCCGCCGACGGCGGCGTGCGCTGGATGGAGTACGCGCTCGCCCTGGACGGCGGGGCGCAGGAGCAGTCCGACCTGGTCACCTACAAGGCGGGCGCGACCGGCGACTCCCGCTGGTTCGGCCCGATCGTGCGCCCGCGGATGAACGACGGCACCGGTTGGTTCCCCCTGCGCGGCGGCGACGCCCTGATCTTCTTCCTGCCCGCCTGGGGAAGCTCCGGCGGCGACCACCAGGGCGAGATGCTGTTCAACGAGCACGTCACCCAGACGGCCTCGCTGTACCAGGGGGACACCCTGGTGGACCGCGTCACCAACGACCGCACCGACCGCTCGGTCGTCCTGGCCCCGATCGTCAGCCCCGACCGGCTGCCCTATCGCCTGGTCAACGAGGCCGCCCGGGACGCGTCGCTGTACCCCTACTCGACGCGCACCCTCACCGAGTGGAACTTCACCAGCGGATACGTCGAGACCGACCACACGCTGACGCTGCCGATCATCCAGGTGGACTACGACGTCGACGTGGACGCCGACGGCCGGGCCCAGCGCAAGGCCGACCTGACGGTCACTCCCCGGCAGCTGCCGTACGCGGTGGACGCCGGGCCGATCAGCGCCGTCACCGTCGAGGTCTCCTACGACGACGGCGCCACCTGGCGGAGCGCCCGCCTGGCCCGCTCCGGCGACGGCTGGAGGACCAGGCTGGACGCGCCCCGCACGGCCCACGCGGTCACCTTGCGCGCCTTCGCCAAGGACACCGAGGGCAACAGCGTCAGCCAGACCATCACCCGGGCCTTCGGCCTGAGGTGACCCCCGAGCCCGGGGCCCGGTCCATCCCGGGCCCCGGGGCGCCCGCGCGGACCCACGGCGCGCACCGGAGTCCGCGCGGGCGCCGCCCGGAGTCGGCGCGTGCCACGATGGGATCAGGGACGTGAGGGGGCGCTGTGGGGGAGCCGGACCAGGGGTCGTACGCGTGGATGCTCCGGTTCCACCTGGGTGAGCGGACGGTGCGGGGCACCGGCGTGCTGACGGTGCGCCGGGGGCCGGGCCCACTCGCGCGGCTGGCCTGCGCCCTGCTCGGCCTCCCCCGCACGGGCACGGCCGTCCCGCTGCACGTCACCGTGACCCGCCTGACGGCCGCGCGGACGGCCCCCGCTCCTCTAGAACGACCCGTCCCGGACGGGGAGGCGGGCAGGCGGGAAGTGCCCGTGGTGGAGCGCTGGGAGCGCGTCATCGGCGGGCGCAGGCTGCTCAGCCACCAGATCCGCCTCGGCGAGCGAGGGTGGGAGCGGCACGGGCCGCTGGAGGTCCGCACGCGCACCGTGGCCGGCGCCGCGGACGTCGAGGTGGTCCAGCTAGGCGTCGTCCTGCGCGCCGGCCGGCACGAGATCCCCGTCCCCGCGCGCCTGGCGCCCCGCGTCCACGCCCGCGCCTGGACCGGACCGGAGGATCCGGACGGCGGTCCGCCGAGCTTCCGCCTGGAGGTGGAGGTCGCGCTGCCCGTGATCGGCCGGCTGTTGTCGTACCAGGGGCACTGCCGGGAGGAAAGGGCCTAGGCTGTCCGGTCATGAGCGTCGATCTCCACGGGCGAACGCAGCGGCTCGAGATGTCCGACCAGAACCTCCGCGCCTTCGAGGCCGTCGTCCTCGCGGCGACGCCCGAGGGCATCGTGCTGGACAGGTCGGCCTTCTACCCCGGAGGCGGCGGCCAGCCGGCCGACCACGGGGCCCTGGTGTGGCAGGGCGTCGAGACCCGCATCGTGGGCGCCCGCAAGGGTGAGGACCTCTGCCTGATCCCCGCCGAGGGCGACCCGATCCCGCCCGCGGGCACCGAGGTGCGCGCCGCCGTCGCCGACGAACGGCGCTCGGCGCTGATGCGCACCCACTCCGGGCTGCACGTCCTGTGCGGCGTGGTCTTCCGCGACTATGGCTCGCTGGTGACCGGCGGCAACATGGAGCCGTTCAGCGCCCGCATGGACTTCAACCTGCCCGAGGTGCCGCCCGGGTTCAAACAGACCGTCGAGGACGCCTGCAACGCCGAGATCGCCGCCGGCCGCCGCATCGACGTCCGGGTGCTGCCCCGCGCCGAGGCGTTCGCGCTCCCCGACATCATCCGCACGGCCACCAACCTCGTGCCCGAGGACGCCGAGCAGGTCCGCATCGTCGACATCGTGGGCCTGGACACCCAGGCCGACGGCGGCACGCACGTGGCGACGACCGCCCAGATCGGCCGCATCATGGTCACCAAGATCGAGAGCAAGGGCAGGGGCTTCCGCCGCCTCCGCATCGCCATCTCCGACTAGCCCCCTTCCAGCCCGGCCGGCCCAGGCCGGTGCGGTGAGGCCGACGGGAGGCGCATGACGGCCGAGTTGTTCCCGCCCACGCTGCCGATCATGACGACCATGGGCCGCACGCAGGACGGGCGCTCGTGGCTGGCGGCGCTCCCGTCGCTGGTGGAGGAGGTGCGCGAGCGGTGGTCGCTGAGGCTGGGCGCCCCGTTCCACGGCGGGAGCTGCTCGTGGGTTGCCCCCGCCCGGCTCCCGGACGGCGGCCCGGCCGTGCTCAAGATCACCTGGCCGCACCGGGAGGCCGCCGGCGAGGCCGAGGGCCTGCGGTGGTGGGGCGGGCGCGGCGCCGTGCGGGTGTACCGCCACGACGAGGCCGCGTACGCCCTGCTGGTCGAGCGCTGCGACCCGGGGGAGCCGCTGGGGGTCGCCGCGCTCGCGCCGGAGGAACGCCTGCTGCTCGCCGCGGAGGTGCTGAACGAGCTGTGGTCCGCGCCGCCGCCCGCCGAGACCGCGCTGGAACGCCTCGGCGACGTCACCGCCGAATGGGCCGATCTGGTGGAGGAGCGCATGGAGCGGCTGCGCCCCGGGTTCGACCCCGGCCTGGTGGCGCACGGCGTCCGGCTGCTGCGCGAGCTGCCCGGCGGCGCCGCCCGCCGGGTCGTCCTGCACGGCGACTTCAACCCCGGCAACGTGCTGGCCGCCCGGCGCCGCCCCTGGCTGGCCATCGACGCCAAGCCCATGATCGGCGACCCCGGTTACGACCCGTGGCCGGTGGTGGAGCAGATCGACGACCCCTTCCTGCACCCCGATCCCTCCGCCGTGGTCGCCGTCCGGTGCGCGCTGGTGGCGGACGCCGTCGGGGAGGACGTGCGGCGTCTGCAGGCGTGGGCGGTGGCCCGCCGCGTCGAGATGGCCCTGTGGGCGGCCGAGCACGACATCCCCGGCGGCGCGACTCCGATCATGGAGGAGGTCCGCGTGCTCGCCGGCCTGGCGGGCCTGTGACGACCGGCGCCCCGGTGGCGCCCCGGTGGCGCCCGGTGGCGCCCGGTGGCGTCCGGCGGGCGTCCTGGCAGGCCGGCCGAGGTGTCCCCGCCGGCTCCTCGCGCCGCGTCCTCCACCTCCTCGCCGCGTCCTGGCGGCGCCGTCACGGAGATGAGGCCGGGTGCCCGCGGCGGCGCATGAGGGCGAGTACGGCGGCGCCGGACAGGTAGGTGACCAGCACGCCCCACGGCAGCCCGGTCGGACCGTGGTCCGCAGGGCCGGCCAGGGCGACGCCGAGCAGGCCCGCCACCACGGCGGCGGCCCCCGCGGCGGTGAGCACGGCGGCCGGCGTCCCCTCCACCCGCTCCGCCCGCGACCGCCGGCTCGCCCGGCGCTCGAAGCGCCCGAAGACCGCGACCAGGACGGCCAGCAGGACCGCCAGGCACGCCAGCCAGGGCAGCCGCAGCACCAGCCAGAGCGGCGACCCCGGCGCGGCGGGGGGCAGCAGTCCCGTGCCGTACAGCAGCGGGACGGCGGCCACGACGGCGGTCATGTGCCACAGGAACAGCGTCATGATCACCGAGTTGACGGCGACGACGGCCGTCCACGGTCCCGGCCGCCGCAGCCACCGCTCCGCCCACGGGCGCAGCGACAGCGCGACGCCCGTCTGCGCGGTCGCCAGGGCCAGCAGCGCCAGCGTGGGCGGGGCGGTGTTCTGCGTCCGCTCGCCGCCGGTGCCGACCATGCTCACCGGGTAGGGGCCGGCCACGGTGAGCAGCACCAGGGCGGCCAGGCCCGCGAGGGCCAGCGGCACGGTGACGGCCCGTCGCGACGGGAGCCGCCCGTCCTGCACGGCGAAGCCGAGCTGGTGCACCGCGAGCCAGGCCAGCAGGTAGTTCGCCGGCCCCACGTACGGGACGCCGAAGCCGAGCCGTGCCACGTCGTCCGCCCCGACCAGGATGGTCAGGACGGCGGGCACCGCCAGGCCGGCCCGCCGGTGCAGCGCGTGCATGAACGGCGTCAGGAACACCACGGCGATGTAGGCCACCAGGAACCACAGCGGGATCGAGGCCAGCCATACCGCCGTGCCGACCGGCGCCGGCGGGGCGCCGAGGGTCCTGGCGGCGAAGGCCCCCGCGGCCAGCCCGCACAGCAGGACCGTCGTCGGCTGGACCAGCCGCGCGGCCCTGGCCAGCGCCCACCCCGTGCGGTTCCCGCCGCGCGCGAGGTGGGAGGTCAGCGACGCCGCGTTCGCGAACCCGCCGACCAGGAAGAACAGCGGCATGACCTGGAAGATCCAGGTCAGCGGGTGCGTCCACGGCACCAGCTCCAGGATGCTGCGGCCCGTCGGCCCCGAGGGGCCCCAGGTCACGTACACGACCAGCCAGTGCCCGGTGACCACGGCCGCGATCGCGACGGCGCGGATCAGGTCGACATGCCGGTCACGCCCCGCCGGTGTGGAGGCGGCCATCCGCCGCCATCCCGTGACCACCCGGCGGACCCCGTCTCGCGGCCGCGTCGTCATGCCTCCGACGTTAGTTTCCCCGCCCGCCGCCGGCGGGACCGGGCTCCGGCCGTCCGCGGCGGCCGGGGTGCGCGCGGAGCCCGCTCCCGAGGGCGCGGGTCATCTCGCAAGGCGGAGGCCGCTTCAGAGGTAGGTCAGTTCAAGGGAGTCGTGGTTGGAGCCCCAGGAGAGGTCCAGGGCCCAGCAGCCCGCCGACGGGACCTCCACGATGGACGGGTAGATCTCCCCGGGCCCGGAGTCGGCGGGCACGCTGACCCGGACGACCGGGGCCCGGGCGCCCTTCGGACGGGCGGTGATCTCCAGCGGGTGGCCGTCGCGGGGCTGCCGGACGTACCAGAGGATCTTGTTGGCCGGGTCGGTGGGCCGCCCGGCCCGCAGCGGATCGGCGAACAGGTAGCCGAGCGCGTCGCCCCGCACGCCCATCCTGACGGGCAGCCCGCCCGGGGCGTTGACGCTCGCCCACGACGGGACCGGCGCCCGAGCCCCGGCCGATGAGCCGGCGGCGCGGTCCTGGCAGGCCCCGTCCGCGGGCGCGGCCCGCACGGCGCCGCCATCGGCGCAGGCCCCCGCCGTCAGGACCACCACCAGGGCCGCGATGAACATCGAAGGTGTCGTCATGCCCTCACTACCGCCCGGCGGCGGTGGAGGTTCCGAGGAGGAGATCGTCCTCCATGAACCTGCGAAGCGGGCGGAATCAGGTGGCGAAGCGGGCGAGGTTCCCCGCAGCGTGCCGGCTCAGGTGCGGCGCGCCGCCGGGGACCGGCCGGGTCAACCGCCGGAAGGTCGTCGGCCCGCTCCGGCCCTCCCGCGAATGGGAGCGGTGGGACCGGCGGTACGCCGGGCGACGCGGGTGGCCGATGATGCGCGGGCGGGCGGCGGGCGACATGGCGGAGCTTTTGTCGGTTCAAGGTCGCCGGCTTGGGTGGAGGGGAAGGCGCTCGGTGATAATGAGAGGGACGCTGATGCGCGGGGCCTGCCGAAACGATCGCGCGCAAGGCGCAGTTGACTGAGCGAGGGCACGCGCGTGCGGCCCTCTCATACAAGCCGTCGCCGCGGGGATTGCGCGAGGGACGGGGCGCCCGCTGACACACCCGGGGCCGCGACGGACGCGGCCGGCGGGCCGTCGAAGGACGAGGCCCGTGAAGGCGCGGGCCGGGAGCGGCGCCCGACCGTCGCGTCGCCGGTGTGAAGGGCCGGCGACCCCCGCCCGTGGCGAGCCGGTGACGATCGCCGGCTCACGATCAGGCCGGCCGAACCCGCGCCGCCCCGATCACCGGCCGGTGAGACCACCGGCCGGGCGCCCGCCGCGGCCACGGCCCCGACACCGTTCCGTTCTGCCGATCTCCCATGCCGCCGTCCAGGCAGCGAAGCCGTGGCCACTGCCCGGTGGCCCGTCCTTCGCGGGGTGGCCACTGCCCGGTGACCGCCCGTCACGAGAGCGCAAAAAGGGGAAACCCATGAACACTCGTCTACTCGTCCTTCCGCTCGCAACGGCACTGTCGTTCACGGCCGCCTCCGTAGCCGGAGCCGGCGCCACCACGAGCGGACGGGACGCGGGAGCCGGCACGCTCGTGCCGGGAGCGGTGCGGACGCCGGTGCCCTCGCCGGTCTCTCCCACCTCGACCTTCTCGACGCCACCGGGCTCGCCGTCGGGGTCTCCCGGGTCGCCGATCCCCTCGGAGTCGCCCTCCGGGTCGCCGAGCGAAGGGTCGCCCTCGCCGACCGCTCCGGCCGCCTCGCCCTCGGGGCCGGCCTGCGCGTCCCTGCCCACCTCGGGCCCCGGCAGCCCGGCGCAGCTGGCCGGCGAGCCGCTGGCGACCGCCGTGTCGCACATCCCGGACCTGTCCACGCTGGCCGACGCCGCGAAGAAGGCGGGCGCGGTGGACACGCTCAACTCGGCCAAGGACATCACGGTCTTCGCCCCGACCAACTCCGCGTTCAACAAGGTGCCGCAGGACCAGCTCAACCGGATCATCGGCAACCGGCAGGCGCTGACCCGGCTGCTCACCTTCCACGTCGTCCAGGGGCGCAAGACCCCGGCCGACCTGGAGAACGGCCCGCTCACGTCGCTGGAGGGCGGCAAGCTCACCGTCGGCAAGTCCGACGACACCTACAAGGTCAACAACGCCAAGGTGACCTGCGGGCCGATCCAGACCCGCAACGCCACGGTCTACATCATCGACTCGGTCCTCAAGCCCGGAGGATGAGCGCGACCGCTCCGGGACGGGCGCCGGCCGCGCGCGGCGGGGCCGGCGCCCGTCCACGCCCGGCGGGCCGGCGCCCCGTCCACGCCCGCAGAGCCGATCTCGCCGGATGGCGCCGGATAAAGGACCGGCCTCGTGCGCGCACGACCGCGGGGTGGCGCTCGGTCAGGCGTCGGGCCGGCAGTTGGGCAGGGTCCGGTCGGACGGCGCGCACAGGGTGATGCCGAACGGGATCCGGAAGGTGCCCTCGGCGCCCCCGCTGTCGTAGGTGATGACGAAGCCGGGGCTCCACGCGCTGGTCGCGGTGGGGCGGGAGATCTGCAGCACGACCTCGCTGAACTCCACCCTTGAGTAGTCCTCCGGCAGGCAGACCTGGGTGACCGTGCGGGAGGCGGTGGAGACGCCGCGCTGCCGAAGGCCGACGGGTTCGCCCCAGCCGACGCCGTCCTCGCCGAACCCGCGGTAGAACGGCCGGAGCGCGAATTCCTGGACGGCCAGGCCCCCGCGCGAGTTCTCGAAGCGGACCCCGGTGACCTCGGCCGCGCCGGCGCGGTCCAGGCAGACGGCGAAGCTCCCGAACAGGTAGGGCATGCCCTGGACGGTGCGCCGCAGCGTCAGGGACTGCCGGCCGCCGTCACCGGGCGGCGCGATCAGCCGGACCGCCTGCGGGTTCCGCGCGGCGCCCGGCCCCGCGCAGGCGGCCACGGACAGCAGCACCAGGCACCGCGCCACGGTGGAGGACCATCGGGGCGAGCCCCTGCCACGGGTCGCCGGCGGTGTTCTCGGAATGGTGTTCAGCCCTTGTGCGCCTCGACGATGGAGGAAAGCCAGACGCCTGCGCCCCTGTTCCCACAGAGGCGGGTGAGTTTCGTCGGCCGGAACGACAGTTTCGAGCGGACATCGTATCCGCTCTGCGCCGAAGCGGTGAAACCCGCCACGCTGACGCCGCCGCCGATGACGACGTTTCTCGCCTGGTCCTTGTCCCAAACCGAAGAATGCCCATAAAGGGTTATGCACTGCGCTTTCAGCGATGGATGATAAGCGCGGGCGAAACGTTTGATCGGGTCTCCGAGGCTCAGCGGCACCAGGTTCCGCCGGCCGTCGCAGCCGTTGGCGAGGACGCCGTAGTTGACGGTGCCGATGGCCCACGCGTCGGCGACCCGCGAGGCGGTGTGGCTGTCGCCGGCCCGCACCGACAGCGTGAGCGAGCCGTTGGAGGACCACCGGCCCCCGGCCCGCGCCGCGCCCGTGCTCAGCGTGTGGTCGGCGCCGTTCGCCTGGGTCACCGTCGCCAGCGCCCCCGGCCAGGCGTAGACCCCCATGTAGGTCTCCTCGCGCCCGTTGTGGCGCTTCACCACGCGCGGGATGCACGGACCGGGCGACCTGCGCGCCGCGGCCAGCCGCCCGGCGGAGATCTGCGCGGCGGTGACCGCGCCGTCCTTCAGGGCGGCGGCGATGGCGGGGAAGGCGGGCGCGCGGGGCGTGACGAGCGCGCGGCCGATCTCCCGGGCCGCCGCCGCGCCGAACGGCCGCGACGGGGCCGGCGGCGGCGGGGACGGGACGGAGAGCGGCCGTGAGGGGGCGGAGGTCGGTCGTGTGGAGGTGGAGGCCGGTCGTGACGGTGTGGAGGTGGGTTCTGGCGGTGCGGAGGACGGCCGTGACGGGGGAGGGGACGGCGGGCCGGGAGGCGTCCGGCCGCCGGCCTCGCCCTCGGGGGTGACCTCCTCCCCGGCGGGCGCGGACACCCAGGCGGCCGGGTCGTCGTTGGCGTCGGCGGCCGTCGGATCGGCGCCCAGGTCGACGCGGAGCTGCCGGGGGACCGACACCCCGGCCGCCTCGCTGGAGGCGGTGGACCAGACGGGCACCACCGGGCGCCCCTCCGCCGTGGGGACGACCACCACCAGCCGTTCCGACCCGCCGGCGCCGGAGACGACATAGACGGGGTCGCCGGGGTCGCCGGGATCGCAGCTCCGCCCCACGGCCGCGCCGCACCGCGCGGGCGTCCCGCCGATGGGGCGGGCGTGCGAGGAGCGGACCGCGGTGGTCATCCAGCGCACCTCGCGGTCGCCGTCCGAGATGGCCACCTCCAGGTTGAGCTGCCCCCGTTCGCTGGTGTACGGAGCGGGCAGCGCGGCGGGGTCGATGTTGACCGAGAAGCGCCCCAGGCGGTCGGTGCTCGCCGCCCCGGCGACCAGCGTGCCGACGGCGCGGCCCTCGGGCAGGTCCAGCGCGTCGCCGGCCGGGTAGGCGACGGCCAGCACGTCGGCCCCGGGCAGGGCGGCGCCGTCGCGGGTGACCACGCCGCTCACCGCCGACAGGCCGGTCATCTCGGAGGTGGGGAAGACGACGTCGTCCGCCGCCGCCGGGCCGCCGGCCCCGGGCAGGGCCGCCGCCGGGACGCCGCCCGCGGGAACGGCCGCCGCCGGGACGCCGGCCGTCAGCGTCGCGGCTGCGGCCACCGGCGCCCACCTGCGGGGGTAGGCCCTCACACCTGCTGTCCTCCTGCCCGGTGCCGCCTGGCTCTCTGTCCGGTGCCGCCTGGTTCTTCTGCTCGGCCGCCGCTCGTCGGTGCGCGTACGTGCGCGTACGTGCGCGTGCGTGCGCGGTCCGTGCGCGTCGATCCAACCGGTCCCGAGGGATGTCCTGTCCGCTCGGGCCGCCGCGTGGCGGCGCGCGTCCGTCCGTCCGGGACGGGGGGAGGGACGCCCGCCCGGTGGCGCGCCGTCAGCCGGAGGGAGGCGGCTTGGCCGGGAACCGCTCTCGTGCGGCCGGGCTGACCAGGGTGTTCTGGAAGGAGGTGATCTGCCATCGGCCGGCCTGCTTGACCGCGACGCTGGTGTTGATCGACAGAGTGTCGGGACGGCAGGCCTTCTCGGCGCCGTAGAGCACGCAGCCCTGGCGGATGATGACGGCCATGGCCGGTGACACGAACCGCACCCGCTCCTGGTTGACGAGCACGCGCGTGTGGCGCAGCGCCCCCTGGAAGTAGCGCTGGAGGGCCACCGCGATGCCCTGGCGGCCGTGCAGGTTCTCGCCGAGGATGTTGATCAGGTCGGCGTCGGGCGCGTAGGGCGCGGCGTACGCCCTGCCGTCGCCGCGCGCCCAGGCGTCCTCCTGGGCGCGCCGGATGCGCGCGAAGGCGGCGAGGTCCGCGGTGTGGAAGGGCGCGGCCGCCGCCGGCGCCGGGGCCTGGCCCGGGGCGGCCGCCACGGCGCCGGAGGGCGAGGCGGGGCCGGAGGATGAGGTGGTGGCGGGGGAGGCGGCGCCGGTCGAGGCGAAGCCGAGGGCGGCCGCAAGAGCCAGGCGGAGCGACGCCCGCCCATGTCGATGAAGGCCCATCGTGTGCTCCCGTCCGATGTGGATCTGCAGCAAACGTATCCGCGCGTCGTCCGATCAACGGTGAGGACCGCCACGTGTCCCGGTGAGCGCCGGTGAATGCGCGCATGCCGAAGGGCGCGGCGGTGGAAGGGATGGAGGTCTCACGCCGCCCGATCCGCCTGAGAGAAGGGGCGGAGGGCTTTTCCGGCGCGAGTGTGCGAGAGGTTCGGCCTGTTCTCCGAGGGCACGTCGTGCACAGAACGCGCCTTGTTCTACATGTCCGACATTACGGGAAATCTCGCTTGGAGTATTCCCCCGTAATGTCGGGATTAGTCCATTTCGAGCAGGACGGCTCAGGCGGCGGGAGAGGTGAGCAGGCGGTCCAGCACGCGGACGCCGAACTCCAGCCCGGCGACCGGCACCCGCTCGTCCACGCCGTGGAACATGCCGAAGTAGTCCAGCCCCGGGTCCAGCATCAGCGGCGCGAAGCCGTACCCGCGGATGCCGATCGTGGCGAAGGACTTGGCGTCGGTGCCCCCGGTCATGACGTACGGCACCGGCCGCCCCTCGGGGTCCTCGGCCAGCAGCGCCCCGCACAGCTCGTCGAACAGCCCCTCGGTGGGCGAGGCGACTCCGTCGCCGAAGCTGACGAACTCCCGGGTGACCTTGGGCCCGAGCAGCCGGTCGACGGTCTCGAGGAACTCCTCGCGGAACCCGGGCAGGAACCTGCCGTCCACGTGCGCCTCGGCCGTGCCGGGGATCACGTTGACCTTGTAGCCGGCCTCCAGCATGGTGGGGTTCGCCGAGTTGCGGATCACGCCCTTGAACAGGGTGCCGGCCCGGCCGAGCCGCTCGGCCTCCTCGTCCAGCCGGTCGAGGTCGATGCTCGTCCCGAGCGCCTTGCCCAGGTCGCTGATCAGCGTGGCGACGGCCGGGGTGAGGCGCACCGGCCACCGGTGGTCGGCCAGGCGGGCGAGCGCCCGGCACAGCTCGGCCACCGGGTTGTCCACCGGCGGCTTGGAGCCGTGCCCGGCCACGCCGTGCGCGGTGACCTTCATCCACGCCGTGCCGCGTTCGCCGACCGCCACCGGGTAGACCCGCCCTCCGTGGGGGCCGGTCACGCTGAAGCCGCCGGACTCGCTGATGGCCTCGGTGCAGCCCTCGAACAGGTCGCGGTGCCGGGTGACGGCGTACCCGGCGCCGTACTCGCCGGTGGCCTCCTCGTCGGCCAGGAACGCCAGCACGATGTCACGCTTCGGCCGCGCGCCGCGCCGGGCCCACTCGCGCACCAGCGCCAGCGTCATCGACAGCGAGCCCTTCATGTCGACCGCGCCGCGCCCGTTGACGCACCCGTCGGCGATCTCGCCGGAGAACGGGTGCGTGCGCCACTCGGCCGGGTCGGCCGGGACGACGTCCAGATGCCCGTGGATGAGCAGCGCGTCGGGGCTGTCGCCGGGGATGCGCGCCACCACGCTGGTGCGCCGGGGCGCCGACTCGAACACCGTCGGCTCCACGCCGGCCTCCGACAGCAGCCCGGCCACGTACTCGGCGGCCTGGCGCTCGCCCGAGCCGCCGGGCGTGCCGTCGTTGGTGGTGTCGATCCTGAGCAGATCGGAGCAGATGCCCGCGACGCCGGTCGCGCCGTCCGCGCTCGGGCCGGTCGGCCCCGCCCCGTTCGCCCGTGCCCTGTGCGCTCCGGTCGTCCTCGCCTCGCTCACGTTCTTCCTTTCAGTGCCAGCGGCGGCACCTCGTCGGTGGGGAAGCCGAAGATGAGCCCGTAGAACGCCAGCTCGGCCTCCAGCGCCGCGACGATCGTCTCCTCCCGCCGCCAGCCGTGCTGTTCCCCCGGGAAGGTGAGATACGCCCACCGTCCGCCGTGCTCGTCCAGCGCGGCGATGAAGCGCTCGGCCTGGCCGGGGTCGACGATGGCGTCCTCCAGGCCGTGCATGAGCAGGGCGGGCCCGGAGGCGCGGGCGGCGTGCAGGGTGGGGGAGCGGTCGAGGTAGCGCTGCCGGGTCTCGGGCAGCGGGCCGATGAGTCCGTCGAGGTAGCGCGACTCGAAGTCGTGGGTCTCCCGCGCCCAGCCCTCGGGATCGGTGATCGCGTAGTGGGCCACCGCGCCGCGGAAGACGTCGCTGTGCACCAGCGCGGCCACCGACGTCCACCCGCCCGCGCTGCCACCCCTGATCGCCACCCGCCCGGCATCGGCCAGCCCGGCGGCGATCAGGCCGCGGGCGACGCTTTCGCTGTCGCGCACGTCCACGATGCCCCAGTTGTGACGCAGCCGCTCGCGGTAGGCCCGGCCGTACCCGGTGGAGCCGCCGTAGTTGACCTCGGCGACGCCGATACCCCTGCTGGTGAAGTAGGCGATCTCCAGGTCGAACACCATCGGGCTGGACCCGGTGGGGCCGCCGTGGACGAACATCACGTACGGCGAGGCGACGCCCTCCACGGCGCCGGCGGGTGGGTACACATGGGCGTGCACGCCGTCGAACTCCATCGCGCGCGGCACCGGCAGCACCGCCGGGTCGGGCAGCTCCTTGGCACGCGACAGCACCTCGTGGGCCCCGGTGGACAGCTCGACGCGGACCACCTCGAACGGCCTGAGCGGGGACCCGCCGACCGCGACGACGGCGTCGCCGCCGGGGGAGGCCGACAGCGCCGGCGCCCAGTAGGTGGAGGAGCCGCCCACGTCGGCGATCTCGCCGGTGGCCGGGTCCAGCACGCCCAGCCGCTTGCCGTCGGCGGTGCCGT
The DNA here is from genome assembly GCF_042665155.1 of Sphaerisporangium rhizosphaerae. NCBI lineage: Bacteria > Bacillati > Actinomycetota > Actinomycetes > Streptosporangiales > Streptosporangiaceae > Sphaerisporangium > Sphaerisporangium rhizosphaerae. The sequence continues at coordinate 175,162 of NZ_JBHTCG010000007.1, forward strand.
GCACGGTCACGACGCGGTCGCCGGCCAGGGTGAACCACTGGTAGCCGAGCTTCCAGGCCGCGTCGCCGAACTCCTGCGGCAGCGGGGTGAGGTTGCGCGGCGGGGCGCCGTCCAGCGTGACCAGGTGGAGGTTCCACCAGCCGGTCGGGTCGGTCACGGCGTACAGGGCGCCGTCGTCACGCCACTCGGCCTGCGCCACCGCCTCCTCGGGCCCGCCCGCCACCACGCGGTGGGGCCCGGCGGTGCCGTCCTCGCGCAGCGGGGCCACGCACAGCGAGGTGCCGTCCCAGGGCATGGCGGGGTGGTCGTAGCCGATCCAGGCGATCTGGCCGCCGCCGGGGGAGACCCGCGGGTTGAAGATGAAGTGCTGCGCCTTGACCACCACGCGCGCGGGCCCGCCCTCCAGCGGGACGGCGACCAGGTCGCGCTCGTCCTCGGTCTCGCGCACGCACCACACCTCCTCGCCGTACACGACAAGGTCGGCGTAGCGCGACGGGCCGGGAGGAGTGAGCGGCACGGGGCCGGCGCCGGGCCGCAGGAGGTACAGCCGCTGGTCCTGCCAGTTGGTGAAGACCAGGCCGCCGCCGGGCAGTGGACGCCAGGAGCGGCCGCCGTACTCGATCACCCGGTTGCGGGCGTTCCAGCCCGGCGGCAGGACGTCGTGGATCTCGCCGTCCGGGCCGCGCCGGACGACGCAGCGCCGCCCGCCCTCGGCCGGGCGCGGCTCGTCCCACCAGACCTCCTCACCGCCGGCGGTGGGCACGATCTCCACCCAGAACGGGCGGGCGTCCACGCGTGCGACGTCAACGGCAGTGATGGGAGACCGGATCACCAGTTGCCCTCCGAGGATGGGAGCGGGATGTCGTGCGGGTGGACGACATGGACGATTCCCCCGCTGCTCGTGGTCCGTAACCACACGTTCTCGAACGCGGCCCGCGGATAGGTTCTCTTGACCGTGTCGTCGGAGGCGCCGGCCGGGTCGTTGGCGATGACGTCACCATCGGCGGTGAACCCGGTGACGACCATCAGGTGGCCGCGCGTGGAGTAGCCCGACCCCGGCAGCTCGTGCTCCTTGAACGACTGGGAGGTGATCACCGGGATGCCGGCCGCGACGAGGCGTTCGACCTCGGTGAGCGAGCGCAGGCGGGTGACGAACCCCGCGAGCCCGTACCGCCCGGCGTAGGCGACGCCGAACGGCCAGTTGCCGGTGCCCTGGTAGCTGTGGTCGTACATGTCGCGCGCCGCGTGGTCCACGGCGGGACACGGGTCGCCGGGGTCGACGAACAGCAGGTCGTCGGCGCTGGGCCCGCGTCCCCAGTATTGCAGCACCATCGTCGTCGAGGCCGGGCTGCACCACGCCTCGCCGCCGCCGCCCCACTCAGGGTAGTGGCCGGCGTGCAGGCGCTGCGAGCGCGGCGGCACGTTGAGCTCGACGCCGGCCGCGGGGCCGGGCACGCTGGGCGGGACGCCGGCGCGCGTGGGCAGCGCCGAGGCCATCACCCCGACCGAGCGCACCGCCGCCCCGGGGCCGTGCAGCGTGACGCGCAGCCGGTAGCTCGAGACGGGCCGCCGGGCGACGAAGGTGTCGACGGCGACGTCGCCGTCCTCGTCGCCCTGGCCGGGCAGCGAGGTGCGGTGGATGTCGCCGCCGCCCTCGGCCCAGCGCCCCATGTCGTACCACTTGGTCAGGCCGCCGGTGACGGTGCGCGCCCGCAGCTCGACGCGCAGCCAGGAGCCCGGCGGCGCGGCGGCCGTCCACGAGGGCACCAGCTCGGTCGCCGGGAAGCCGATCTCGCGCTCCTCGGAGGTCCAGCGGCGGTAGGGCCACGCGGTGGCCGAACCGCCGAAGGGGTCGAGATAGGACGTGACGCCGCTCTCCGAGGGGACCACGTCGGTCCATCGGTGGAAGGCCACGGGAAGCGTGTCGGCGGACGGCTTGACCACGCTGTCGATTGTGGTTTCGCCCGCAGTGCGGCGCATCGGATGGTTTACGTATCTGACACCTCGCCGCGAGCCCAGCCGCCCGGTGGTGGGCGCCGCTTGGCAACCTCCCTCCGTTCTCGGCCGTCCATTACGGTGTCGCGGCGCGACAAGGCAGGCAAAGCAGACGGTTTATCTGCTTATTTGACTCTATGGCGCCGTCATTACTTTCAGTCGGTTTGATGTGATTCGGGGCCATGTGATAGGAGTTCGATTTTGCATGCCATTTTGGTGGACCTGCTGATGGCGGGGGCGGACGATCAGGAGGTGTACGAGGCCGCCTCGCGCCTGCGGGCGCACCTGCTGGAGCTTCCCGTGGACGACGTGGCCTTTCCGGCCGGGCGGGCGCCCGCCGGGGCCAAGGGCGACGGGTCCCTCATCGGCACACTGGTCGTGACCTTGGCCAACTCGGCCGTCCTGGTCGCGGTCGTGCAGGCCGTCCGCGAATGGACCACGCGTGGCGCCGGCCGGCAGGCGAAGATCAGCGACGGCGACCGGTCGCTGGAGGTCACCGGCCTCACCGCCGGGCAGCAGCGGCGGATCATCGACGCCATGCTGCTCGCGATGGACGCGGAGACCACGCGGCGCGCGGCGGAGGCGCTCAAGGACGCGGCGGAGGCCGGGAAGGACGCGGCGGAGGCGAAGCCGGACGCGCTGGAGGCCGGACAGGAGCGGGACCGGCGTGGTTAGCCCGTCCGGCGGGACCCGCGCGTACGCGCTCCTCATCGCCACCGACCACTACGACGACCCGGCCTTCGGCCACCTGCGCACGCCCGGCAGCGACGCCGCGGCGCTCGCCGCGGTGCTGGCGGACCCGCTGATCGGCGGCTACGCCGTGCGCGTCCTGCACAACCGGCCGGCCGGGGAACTGCACCTGGCCGTCGAGGACTTCTTCGACGGCCGGGGACGCGACGACCTGCTGTTCCTGTATCTGTCCGGTCACGGGTACAAAGACGACTTCGGGGTGCTGTCCTTCGCCGCCCGCGACTCGCTCAGAACCCGTATGGCCTCCACGTCGGTCGCCGCCGAGTTCGTGCGCGCCCAGATGCACCGGTCGCGCTCGCGCCGCATCGTCGTCGCGCTGGACTGCTGTTACTCCGGCGCGTTCCCCTTCGGCACGCGGCACCGCGGCGCGGCCCCGGTGGACGTGGTCGAGCGCCTGTCCGGGCGAGGACGGGTCGTGCTCACGGCCACCTCCGAGCTGGAGTACGCCTTCGAGGTGGACGACGGCAACAGGCCGGCAGGCGTCACGCGCCTGGCCGGCGGCGCCTCGTCGGTCTTCTCCGAGGCGCTCATCCACGGGCTGCGCAGCGGCGAGGCCGACCGGGACGGCGACGGCTACGTGGACGTCGGGGAGCTGTACGACTACGTCTACGACCGGGTCCGTGCCGGCTTCCCGCAGCAGACGCCCAAGATGCGCGGCGACATCGAGGGCACCCTCCACGTCGCCCGCAGCCCGAGACCTCACGTGCGAAGGGACGACGGCCCCTCGCGGGCGCCCTGGAGGCCAGGAGAGCCTGAGTCCGGGCGGTTTCCGCCCGGGGAGGGCGGGACATCTGGCGAGTCCGGCCGGACGTCGGAGACGCGCACACCCGTGCACGGTGGCCGAGCCGGGGACACCGGCCGGCGCGTCACGGCCCGGCGCGGATTCGGCGTGACGGCGCTCCTCGCCGGGACGAGACGGGGCCGCCCGGGGCGACGCGTGCCGGTGCTGCTGGCGTCCGGCGGTGCCCTCGCCGCGGCCGCGGTGGCCGCGTGGACGGTGCTGCCCGGAATGCTGTCCACCGTGCTCGCCGGGACTCCCGGCCCGAACGCCACGACCTCGGCCGGCCACCTCTCCTCCACCCCCTCCCCGGGCGGTTCGCCCTCCCACACCTCCGCCTCCGACCTGCCCAAGGGGACCCTCGCGCTGGCGGCCACCACGCAGGCGGGGCGTGACGTGGTGGCCGAGTGGACCGACCCGGCGCTCAGGACCGCCACGTACTTCGCCTACGCGCCGAGCGTGCGCCCCTCCAAGACGGGCCTGGAGGTGGCGCCGCCGCTACGCGACAAGGCGGGCGAGGTGCGGTTCCCGAAAACCCTCGGCAAGGTCTTCTTCCGGGCGGGGGGCGAGCGGCACTGGTGTTCCGCCACCTCGGTGCAATCCAAGTACCACAACGTGGTCGTCACGGCCGCCCACTGCGTCTACGACCCGGCGACCGGGCGCGCGCGCGAGGGCTGGGCATTCGTCCCGGGCTTCTACGAGGGCAGGAAGCCCTACGGCCTCTACGTCGGCAGGGCGGCCTCGGTGGACACGCGTTTCCTGCGTTCGGGGGATCAGGCGCACGACGTCGCCTTCGTGGTCGTGTACAACGGCACGAACGGCGAACGGCTCGGGGACACCGTGGGCGGGCAAGGGCTGGCCTGGAACCTGGACGGCGACAGTCCGGCGTACGCCTTCGGGTATCCGGCGGGGGCGCATCCCGACGGCGACCGCGGCTACACGGGCGTGACGCCCAAGTGGTGTGCCGGCACCATCCGGGCCGCCTCCTCCTCCGGCGGGGTCCCGCGGGGAGATGTGCTGTCCTGTCCGTTCACTCCCGGCGCCGACGGCGGACCCCTGCTCATCCGGTACGACAAAGGGAAACATCTCGGGTACGTGGCGGGCGTCGTCGCCGGATACGCCGACGCCGACGGCGACCGGCGGTTCGACCGGATCTACTCGCCGGGGTTCGGAGACGACGTCCACGACGCCTACGAGCGGGCCGCCGCGCTGTGGTCGGGTGGCCTTTAGGGCGGCCGGGGTGGCATCGGGGCCGGTCGGAGCGGGTAGGTCGGTTCCATGCGCGATCTTGCCGACGTGCGGATGTTCGTCTACCGGTGGTTCGCCGAGCGGGGGGAGCCGCCGCGCCCGCAGGACGTCGCCGGGGAGTTCGGGGTGGAGGTGCCCGTGGCGCTGGAGGCGCTCGGGGCGCTGCACGACGGCCACCTGATCGTCCTGGACGCCGACCGGCGCGGCATCCTCATGGCCCACCCGTGGTCGGCCGTGTCCCTCGGCTTCGTCGTCACCGACGACCGGGTGAAGTGGTGGGGCGGCTGCGCCTGGGACTCCTTCGCCATCCCCGCGCTGGTCGGCCGCGAGTGCCTGGTGGCGACGCACTGCCCCGGCTGCGGCAGGGCGCTGGCCGTGGACGTGTGCCCCGACGAGCACCCGGCCGTCGACCTGGTCGCCCACTTCCTGGTCCCCATCCCGCGCATGTGGGACGACGTGGTCTACACCTGCGCGCACCAGGCGCTGTTCTGCTCGGAGGAGCACGTCGGGCGGTGGCTGCGCCAGAACCGCCGCCCGCGCGGCGCGATCCTCGACATGCGCACGCTGTGGCTGCTGGCCACCCGCTGGTACGCCGGCCGCCTCACCAGGGAGTACCGCCGGCGCACGCCCGACGAGGCGCGAGCGCTGTTCCAGGAGCTCGGCCTCGTCGGGCCCTTCTGGGCGGGCGCCTGAGGCGCCCGCCCAGAAGGGTCACAGGTACAGGCCGGTGGACTCCGCCGGGGCCGCCGACGCGGCGGGCGCGCGGCCGGAGCGCAGGGCGTACAGCTCGGCCAGCGTCGCCCCCGAGCGCGGCACGCCGTCCGCGGCGCCGAGCCAGGCGGCGGCCTCCTCGGCCGACATGCGGCCGGCCTCCACCTGCGACAGGCACCGCCCGGGGCGCACGACCGCCGGGTGCAGCCGGGCCAGGTCCTCGTTGGTGGTCACCGCCACCAGCACGTCTCTGCCCTGGCCGAGCAGGCCGTCGGTCAGGTTGAGCAGCCGCGACAGGCCCTGGCCGGTGGCCTCCTTGGCCTCCGCGCGGATCAGCTCGTCGCAGTCCTCCAGCACCAGCAGCCGCCAGCGGTGGTCGTCGTCGTCGGTGTCGTACCCGACGGCGACCTCCATCAGGTAGCCGGGCTCGGCGAACAGCCGCTCGGGGTCCAGCACGCAGTCCACCTGGCACCAGCCGGACCACTGCCTGGCCAGCGCGCGCAGGGCCGTCGTCTTGCCGGTGCCCGGCGGCCCGTGCAGGAGGATGAGCCGGCCGTTGATCTCCGTGGGAGTGACCGCCATCAGGCGCTCCAGCGACTCGCCCGCCCCGCGGGTGTAGTTCTCCTTGATCGCCGGCCAGCGCGGCGCGCTGATCGGCCGCTGCGTGCGGCGCGGGCCGTGGGCGCCCGTCCACCAGAACCCCATCTCCACGTGGTCGGTGTCCTGCGGCAGCGGCTCGACGGCGTCCCTGGTTGACTCCTCCAGCACAGAGCGCGCCAGCTCGTCGCTGACGGCGGTGACGGTGAGCACGGCGGTGCGGTTGCGGAACCGCACGACGCGCAGCGTCCAGCCGTCGCCGCACGCCAGCCGCGAGTCGCGGCCGTCGTCCTCCTTGGCGGAGCGGGTGAGCCGGGCGCGTGCGGGCATGAGCGGGGCGTCGGGGCGCACCCTCTCCAGGTTGGCGGTGCGCGCCCAAGGCTGGTTCCCCGTGGCGAACGGGGACAGCGCGAGCGCGTCGATGACATCGACCGGCGAGTCGCCGTCGTCGAGCCATACCTTCATCGGCAGGGCTTCGGCGGCGGGGAAACGGACCTCCTCCACAACGGACATATATTCATGATTCCGGCCGCCCATGGGGCGAGTCCACGGATTTTCCCGTACGCCTGTCCGAAACCGCCCACTCCCGATGCGTGATTGGTAAATCACCCCATGTGGTGTTGTGTCGGTAGCTAGGGTGTCCGTGCGGATTGATGCGCTGGGAACCCTTCGGAGACAGTTTGACGTCTCTTCCGGTGGACAGTGGCCCTGAGTCCGCATACACGTCGCACCACCAGGAGAGAACTCTGTGGCAATCGACCTCGTGTCGCGCGAAGCCTGGGGCGCCCGTGCCCCGCGCGGCTCCTATTCGACGGTGACCGAGAATCGTGGCGTCAAGGTGCACTACACCGGCGGCCGGGTCGACCCCGCGATCGTGAACGACCACGCCAAATGCGTCGCCATGGTGAAGTCCATCCAGAACTTCCACATGGACGGCAACGGCTGGCTCGACATCGGATACTCGATGGTGGCCTGCCCCCACCGCAAGGTCTTCGTCGGGCGCGGCCCCCACCACCTGCCCGCCGCCAACGGCGCCGGGCTGAACAGCGACCACTACGCCGTCCTCGGCCTGGTGGGCAACAGCGGTCTGGTCCAGCCGCCCGACGCCATGCTCGAGGGCATCGTCGACGCCATCGAATACCTGCGCAAGCAGGGCAAGGCCGGCACCGAGATCAAGGGGCACCGCGACGGGTACTCCACCGACTGCCCTGGCGAGCCGCTGTACGCGTGGGTGCGCAAGGGCGCCCCGCGCCCCGGCGGCACCGGCGGGCCCGGCCCGCAGAACCCCCCGGAGGAGCACCCGCAGTGGCCCGGCAGGCTGCTGAAGTACCCGCCCGTCATGCACGGCGACGACGTGCGCACCTGGCAGGCCCAGATGGACAAGCGCGGCTTCACCATCGACGCCGACGGCGCCTACGGCCCGGCCTCCCGGCAGGTCTGCCTGGACTTCCAGAAGCAGCAGAAGCTCGACGCCGACGGCATCGTCGGCAGGCAGACCTGGAACGCCTCCTTCGAGGCCCCCATCACCTGAGCCCGCCCGGTGGCGCGGTCCCTGAGGCGTCACGGCGGCCCGCCACCGCCGATTCCCGTCATGACAGGGGGCATTACGATCCATGTCATGACGGTGGAGCATGAGGGGTTCCGCCCGGGGGCGGGCTTCGCGCCCGGCACCCGGGAGGAGTGGCGGCGCGCGGCCGTCGGAGTGCTGCGCAGGTCCGGCGCGGAGGTCGACTCCCCTGAGGAGGCGCTGGCGCACACGACCTACGACGGGGTGACGCTCAGACCGCTGTACGACGCCTCCGACCTGCCCGGCGATCCCGGCCTGCCCGGGTTCGCCCCCTACGTCCGGGGCGCCCGCCCCCTCGGCGGCGCGCTGTCCGGCTGGGACGTGCGCCAGCGCCACGCCCATCCCGACCCCGCGGTCACCCGCGAGGCCGTGCTCGCCGACCTGGAGAACGGCGTCACCTCGCTGTGGCTGGTCCTCGGCGAGGGCGGCCCGCCCCCCTCCGCGCTGCCCCGGATGCTGGACGGGGTCTACCTCGACCTCGCCCCCGTCGTCCTTTCCGCCGGCGCCGCCACCCCGGAGGCCGCCGAGGTCTACCTGCGCCTGGCCGACCAGCGCGGCACCGCCCCGGCGGGCGGCAACCTCGGCGCCGACCCGATCGGCCTGCGGGCCCGCACGGGCACGCCGGCGCCGCTGCCCGAGGCCGTCGCCCTCGCCCGGCGGGCCAAGGACGTCCCCTCGCTGCGCGCGATCACCGTGGACGCCACGCCCTACCACGACGCGGGCGGCTCCGACGCCGAGGAGCTCGGCTGCTCCCTGGCCACCGGCGTCGCCTACCTGCGCGCCCTCACCGACGGCGGCCTGACGCTGGAGGAGGCGCTCGGGCAGCTCGAGTTCCGGTACGCCGCCACCGCCGACCAGTTCCTCACCATCGCCAAGTTCCGCGCCGCGCGCATGCTCTGGGCCCGCGTCGCCGAGGTGTGCGGCGCGCCCGCCCTGGGCGGGCAGCTCCAGCACGCGGTCACCTCCTCGGCGATGATGACCGCACGCGACCCGTGGGTGAACATGCTGCGCACGACCCTCGCCTGCTTCGCCGCCGGCGTCGGCGGCGCGGACGCCGTCACCGTCCAGCCCTTCGACGCCCGCCTCGGCCTGCCCGACGCCTTCGCCCGGCGCATCGCGCGCAACACCCAGTCGCTGCTGGTCGAGGAGGCCGGCGTCGCCCGCGTCGCCGACCCGGCCGGCGGCTCCTGGTACGCCGAGCGGCTCACCGCCGACCTGGCGGGCAAGGCGTGGGAGTGGTTCCAGGAGATCGAGCGCGCCGGAGGCGCCGAGGCGGCGCTCGGACGGCTGATCCCCGAGCGCCTGGCCGCCACCTGGGCCCGCCGCTCCCGCGACGTCGCCCGCCGCGCGCGGCCGATCACCGGCGTCAGCGAGTTCCCCCACCTGGACGAGCGGCGCCCGGTGCGCGAGCCCGCGCCCGAGCCGGCCGGCGGCGGCCTGCCCCGCGTCCACTACGCGCAGGAGTTCGAGGCGCTGCGCGACCGCGCCGACCGCGCCGACCGCGCCGACCGCGCCGGCGAGCGGCCGCTGGTGTTCCTCGCCACCATCGGCCCGGTGGCCGCGCACACCGCGCGGGCCTCCTTCGCCGCCAACCTGTTCCGCTCCGGCGGCATCGCCACCCTCACCGGCGGCGCGAGCACCGACCCGGCGGCGATCGCCGGGGAGTTCGCCCGCAGCGGCTCCGCCGTCGCCTGCCTGTGCTCCAGTGACCGGCTGTACGCCGAGCACGCCGAGGCGGTCGCCGCCGCACTCGCCGCGGCGGGGGCGAGGAAGGTGTGGCTGGCGGGGAAGGGCCACTATGAGGGAGTGGACGCCGTCCTGCACGCCGGCTGCGACGTGCTCGACGTGCTCCGCACCACCTTCGACGACCTGGGGGTCGCCCCGTGATTCCCGACTTCACGCAGACGCCGCTGACGCCGGCCGGAGCGCCCGGCGAGCGATCACCCGCGGACCCGCGCGGCGAGGTCGCGCGCTGGGCCGAGGCCGTGCGCGACCAGATCGGCAAAGACCCCGCGGACCTGGTGTGGGACACCCCCGAGGGCATCGGCGTCAAGCCGCTCTACACCGCCGACGATCTCGCCGGCCTGGACTTCCTGTCCACCTACCCCGGCATGGCGCCGTACCTGCGCGGCCCCTACCCGACCATGTACGTCAACCAGCCGTGGACGATCAGGCAGTACGCCGGGTTCTCCACGGCCGAGCAGTCCAACGCCTTCTACCGGCGCAACCTGGCCGCCGGGCAGAAGGGCCTGTCGGTCGCCTTCGACCTGGCCACCCACCGCGGCTACGACTCCGACCACCCGCGGGTGGCCGGCGACGTCGGCATGGCCGGCGTGGCCATCGACTCGATCTACGACATGCGGCAGCTTTTCGACGGCATCCCGCTCGACCGCATGAGCGTGTCCATGACCATGAACGGCGCGGTGCTGCCGGTGCTGGCGCTGTACATCGTCGCCGCCGAGGAGCAGGGCGTGGCCCCCGAGCAGCTCGCCGGGACCATCCAGAACGACATCCTCAAAGAGTTCATGGTCCGCAACACCTACATCTACCCGCCGGGTCCGTCGATGCGGATCATCTCCGACATCTTCGCCTACACCTCCCGGCGGATGCCGAAGTTCAACTCCATCTCGATCTCCGGCTACCACATCCAGGAGGCCGGGGCCACCTGTGACCTGGAGCTGGCCTACACCCTGGCCGACGGGGTGGAGTACCTCCGGGCCGGCGTCGGCGCCGGGCTGGACATCGACGCCTTCGCGCCGCGCCTGTCGTTCTTCTGGTGCATCGGCATGAACTTCTTCATGGAGGTCGCCAAGCTGCGCGCCGCCCGGCTGCTGTGGGCCACCCTGGTCAAGGACTTCGGCGCGCGCGACCCCAAGTCGCTGTCGCTGCGCACCCACTCGCAGACCTCCGGCTGGTCGCTGACCGCCCAGGACGTCTTCAACAACGTCGTGCGCACCTGCGTGGAGGCCATGGCCGCCACCCAGGGCCACACCCAGTCGCTGCACACCAACGCCCTGGACGAGGCGCTGGCGCTGCCCACCGACTTCTCCGCGCGCATCGCCCGCAACACCCAGCTGCTCCTGCAGCAGGAGTCGGGCACCTGCCGGGTGATCGATCCGTGGGGCGGCAGCGCGTACGTCGAGCGGCTCACCCACGATCTGGCCCGCGCCGCCTGGGGCCACATCCAGGAGGTCGAGCGGGCCGGCGGCATGGCCAAGGCCATCGACGCCGGCCTGCCCAAGCTGCGCATCGAGGAGGCCGCCGCCCGCACCCAGGCGCGCATCGACGCGGGGCGCCAGCCGGTGATCGGCGTCAACAAGTACCGCACCGGCACCGACGAGGACATCGAGGTGCTGAAGGTCGACAACAGCGCCGTGCGCGCCCAGCAGGTCGACAAGCTGCGCCGCCTGCGCGAGGAGCGCGACGAGCGGGCCTGCCGCGACGCCCTGGACGCCCTCACCCGGGGCGCCGCGGCCGACGGCAACCTGCTCGCCCTCGCCGTCGAGGCCGCGCGCGCCAAGGCCACGGTGGGGGAGATCTCCGACGCCCTGGAGAAGGTCTTCGGGCGGCACGCCGGGCAGGTCCGTACCATCTCAGGGGTGTACCGCGAGGAGGCGGGCGACGCCGCCGGCATCGAGAAGGCCCGCGCGGCCTGCGCCGCGTTCGAGCGCGAGGAGGGCCGCCGGCCGCGCATCCTCGTCGCCAAGATCGGCCAGGACGGGCACGACCGCGGCCAGAAGGTCATCGCCACCGCCTTCGCCGACCTGGGCTTCGACGTCGACGTGGGCCCGCTGTTCCAGACCCCGGCCGAGGTGGCCCGCCAGGCCGTCGAGGCGGACGTGCACGTCGTCGGCGTCTCCTCGCTGGCGGCCGGCCACCTGGCGCTGGTGCCCGAGCTGCGCGAGCGCCTGGCCGAGCTGGGCCGCGACGACATCATGATCGTCGTGGGCGGGGTGATCCCCCCCGACGACTTCCCGGCGTTGCGCGAGGCCGGGGCGAGCGCGATCTTCCCGCCGGGCACGGTCATCGCCGACGCCGCCGTGGACCTGCTGCGCGAGCTGTCCGGCCGGCTCGGGCATGCCACCTGAGGGCGGCCGGGCGGTGCCGTCGCTGGAGGACTACGTCCAGGGCGTCCGCGCGGGCGCCGTCGGATGGATCGCCCGCGCCATCACGCTGGTGGAGTCCACCCGGCCCGACCACCGGGCGCTGGCCCAGCGGCTGCTCGTCGAGCTGACGCCGCCGGCCGGCAAGGCCAGGCGCGTCGGGGTGACCGGCGTGCCCGGCGTGGGCAAGTCCACCTTCATCGACGCGCTCGGCGTCCACCTCACCGGCGAGGGGCACCGCGTCGCCGTGCTCGCCGTGGACCCCTCCTCCACCCGCACCGGCGGCAGCATCCTGGGCGACAAGACCCGCATGGCGCGGCTGTCGGCCGACCCGAACGCCTACATCCGGCCCTCGCCGACCTCCGGCACCCTCGGCGGGGTCACCAGGGCCACCCGGGAGGCCATGGTCGTCGTCGAGGCCGCCGGGTTCGACGTGGTCCTGGTCGAGACCGTCGGCGTCGGCCAGTCCGAGACGGCCGTCGCCGAGATGGTGGACACCTTCCTGCTGCTCACCCTGGCCCGCACCGGCGACCAGCTCCAGGGCATCAAGAAGGGGGTTCTGGAGCTGGCCGACGTCATCGCCGTCAACAAGGCCGACGGCCCGCACGAGATGGACGCCCGCAAGGCCGCCCGCGAGCTGTCCGGCGCCCTGCGGCTGCTGCGCGGCGGCGGCGGAACCTGGCAGACCCCGGTGCTCACCTGCAGCGCCCTGGAAGGCACGGGTCTGGGTGAGCTCTGGCGGCACATCGTCGCCCACCAGGACCGGCTGGAGGCATCCGGGGAGCTCGCCGCCAAACGCCGCCGCCAGCAGGTCGGCTGGACCTGGACGCTCGTGCGCGACCGCCTGCTCTCCCGCCTCACCGAGGACCCCGCCGTGGCCGCCGTCACCGCCGAGGTCGAACGCGAGGTCCTGGAGGGCACCCTCACCCCCTCACTGGCCGCCGACCGCATCCTGTCGGCCTTCGACCACACCGCCTGACCCCTGCCGCGGTACCGCCTCGCCAGCGGCCGACCGCATCCTGTCGGCGTTCGGCCACTCCGCCTGACCTTGCCGCGGCACCCCTCTCGCCGGCCGCCGGCCGCATCCTGTCGGCGTTCGGCCACTCCGCCTGACCCGCCCTTGCCGCGGTCGTCCGTGAGGCGCCGGCGGACAGCGGTCCCGGCGTCGCCGCCGGGCAGAGATCCGCCGCGCCCCCGCCGTCGTTACTACCAACGGTACGGCGATCACTCTCGGTAGAAGATTTCTCTTCCTGGGGGAGCCATCCGGCGTGCCGATCATGCCGGAGGTGTCACCATGGCGACACACCGAGTGAACAGGAGGTGCGCGGGCATTGAGCAGTGATCCGCGTGATCCGCGACCGGACGGGCCACGGTCGCCCCGGGAAGGCCGCAGCGCGCCGGCCGGTCAGCAGGAGCCGCCGCCGCTGTACGCCCGGGTGGTCACCCTGTGCCGCCTGCTCGGCGAGGAGCGCTTCTTCCGCGCGGCGTTCGGCGAGGCGGGCGTCCACCCCCGGGAGGCCGCCGTCGGCGAGCGCACCCGCGTGCTGGAGCTCGACGTCGAGGAGGTCCTGCGCGCCGCACTCGGCACGCGCACTCTCAGCGCCCCCGGCCCCCGAGACCTCGACCCCGAGCCGCGCACCCTCTCCGGCCGCTGACGCCCCACCCCCGGCTCCGCCGACCACGATCCTCTCCCGGCCCTGCGCCATCCACCGGGTACACGTCCGTGGTGGCTGGTGCGCGGAGGACCGCCTTCGTCGGTGCGATGCTCTGCCGGCCTGGCCGAGTCCTTCCCAGCGCCGGGACGGTGAGTCCGGCGCAGCCGTGCGGCGGGCGATCCGGTGCCGTCCGTGGCGGCTGGTGCGCTGGGGACTCGACCTCGCCGGAGTGTTGTCCTCCCCGGCCCTGGGCGGGTCTTTTCCGGCGCCGGGGCGGCGGGGCGGGGGGACGGCGAGTTCGGCGCCGTCGTGCGGCGGGCGACCGGTGGACGGGGGACTGAGCTGGGCATGTGTGGGCACTAACGAAGGCATGTGGAACGCCAGCTCCAGCGGTACGGGCATCAGGAAGCGGCTCGGCGCCCTCGACCGGCGCCTGTTCAGATCGGTCGCCGACGCGCACCTGCCCGGCTTCGACCACGTCCTGCCGCGCCTGTCGCGCGCCGCGGACAACTCCCTGCTGTGGGCCGCCGTCGCGGGCGGCCTCGCGCTGACCGGCCGCAGGCGCATGCGCCGCGCCGCGACGCGAGGGCTGCTGGCGATCAGCCTGGCCAGTCCCGTGGTCAACCTGCTCGGCAAGCAGGCGTTCGCCCGGGCCCGGCCCTCCATCGTGGACTTCCCACTGGCCCGCCTCGGCAAGATCCCCTCCTCGCACTCCTTCCCCTCCGGCCACTCCGCCTCCGCGGCGGCCTTCGCCACCGCCGTGGCGCTGGAGGCGCCGGCCAGGGTGGCGGTGCCGGTCGCGGTCGCGGCGGGCGCCGTCTGCTTCTCCCGCGTCTACACCGGCGTCCACTACCCGGGGGACGTGCTCGCCGGGACGGCGCTCGGCGTGACGGCGGCGCTGGTCACCAAGCGCCTGTGGCCCGGCCAGACGGTCATCGGCGAGGCCCGCGGCGCCACCACCGCCCCGCTGCACGACCTCGACCCCGAGGGGGAGGGGGTCGTCGCCGTGGTGAACAACGGGGCCGGGCGCGACCCGTGCACCGCCGCCGCCGTGCGCAAGGCCCTGCCCCGGGCGGAGGTCGTCGAGACCGAGCCCGGCGAGGACCTGATGGAACGGCTGAAGGACGCCGCCAAGCGCGCCCGGGTGCTGGCCGTCGCCGGCGGGGACGGCACGATGAACTGCGGAGCCCAGGCCGCGATGGAGCACGGCGTCCCGCTGCTCCCGGTGCCGGCCGGCACGTTCGACCACTTCGCCCGCACCCTCGGCATCGAGACCATCGAGGAGGCCGCCGCGGCCTACCGGTCGGGCCAGGTGGTGGCGGTGGACGTCGGCGAGATCGCCGGACGGGTGTTCCTCAACACCGCGAGCATCGGCATCTACCCGTTCGTCGTCGACCGCAGGGAGGAATGGGAGAACAAGATCGGCAAGTGGCCGGCGCTGGTGCTGGCCATGGCCGACGTGCTCATGCACGAACGCCGGCCGCTGGAGCTGGTCGTGGACGGCGTCAGGCGCAGGGTGTGGCTGCTGTTCGCCGGCAACTGCGCCTACGAGTCGCGCGGGGTGGCGCCGACGCGCAGGAACCGGCTGGAGGACGGCGTGCTGGACATCCGCATGCTGACCGCCGCCGGGCGCCTGCCGCGCCTGCGGGCCATGCTGAGCACGATCGGCGGCGGGGCGGGCCTGTCGCGGCACTACACCCAGTGGCGGGCCGACACCCTGCGGGTCGCCGCTCCGGGGGACCCGCGCGGGGAGATCAGGCTGGCCCGCGACGGGGAGACCTTCACCGCGCCCGGGCCCGTGGTGCTGGGCAAGCGACCCCGCACCCTGCTCGTCTTCCGCCCCTCCACCTGATGACCCGGGCGGCCTGACCGCCCCTCCGTTGGACTGCGCGTCCGTTGGACTGCGCGTCCGTTGGACCGCCCCTGCGTTGGACCGCGCGTCGGGTTCGACCGCGCGTCGGTTCGACCGCCGGGTCCCGTTGACCGTGGGTCCCGTGTGGCCGAGGGCCGCCCGCTGCGGGTCCCGTCTGGTCGTGCGTTCGTCCGGTCCGCCATACGCGCGAGCCGCCGTCACGGGCGTGACGGCGGCTCGCGGCGACGGCCGAGGCTACGGCTCAGCTGGAGAACAGCATGCCGACCCAGCTGCGCTGGTGGTGGCCGTGGCGGCCGTGGTGCGGCGCGCCCCAGGCCGGACCGCCGTGCGGGGGCGGCGGGGCGGCGTACTGCTGCTGGGCCCACTGGCCCTCGACCCGCGACAGGGTCTCGAGCTCGCCGTAGTCGAGGAAGATGCCGCGGCAGTTCTCACACTGCTCGATGTGGACGCCGTTGCGGTCGTAGGTCCGCATGGTACCGCTGCACTTCGGGCAACGCATGGAGTCGGTCTCCTTCGGGGTGGTCTCGGGGCGACCCTACTGCGGGGCCGCGGCGCGCGCGATCCTCCCGCAGGAGGAGACGAGGGCCTGTTCCACTTCGTCCAGAGGACGGCCCTCCGCGCCCGCCGCCGCCACGGCTGTGGCCGCCAACTGGACGGTCAACGCGCGGGCCGGCACGTCGAGTTCCCGCCACGGATCACCGGCGGGCAGGGCCGGCCCGGCCGCGCCGAGGTAGGCCGACAGGAACCGCACCCACAGGCCGGGGGACAGCAGGCCGCTCGCGTACCAGGCCGCGGGACGGGCCAGGTCCCACGCCGGGTCGCCGGTGCCCAGGTCGTCCACGTCGATCAGCAGCCACTCGCCCTGGTACCGGATGACCTGCCCGAGATGGAAGTCGCCGTGCGCGAGCCTCCCAGAGGCCGATCTCCGGCCGTCCAAGTCCGGCGCGCCCTCGTGGTCGAGTCGTACCGGGGCCGGCCCCCTGCCGTCCAGGTCCGGCGCGCCCCTGTGGTCGAGTCCCACCGGGGCCGGCCCCCGGTCGTCCGGGTTCGGTGCGCGCTCGTGGTCGAGTCCCACCGGGGCCGATCCCCGGTTGTCCGGGCTCGGCGTGATCTGGGGGAGCAGGCTGCGGTGTGCCGCGAGGACGGTCGCCACGGGGCCGGCGAGCGCGCCGTCCAGGCCGTCGAGCAGGGCGACGGCGCGCGCGAGCCGGGCGGGGCCGCCGGCCGGGGGGAGGGCCGGCGTGTCCGGCGGGGCGGCGTGCAGCCGGGCGAGCAGCACGGCGGCGCTCTCCCACGGCGCGCCCTCGGGGTCGGCCGGGTCGACCGGCTCGCCGGCCGGCCACAGCGTGACCAGGCGCCCGTCCAGGCGCTCGGGACGGGTCGACAGCGGCGGCAGCAGCACCCCGGGCAGCGCGGACGCCGCCCGCAGGCGCGCTGTCAGCGCCGGCTCGTCGGTGCCCGGCGGGTGGGCCTTGGCCACCACGCCGCCGGCCCGGACGACCGTCACGCGGGTGTCCTTCAGCACGGACGTCGCGGGTCCGCCGCCGTACGCCCGGGCCAGGCGCGCCAGCCCTTCGGCGAGACCGTCCGCGATGCCGTCCAGCCCTTCCGCGAGCCCGCTCGCGTTGCCGTCCCGCCGTTCGGGGAGGCCGTTCGCGAGGCCGTCCCGCGGTTCGGCGAGACCGTCCGCGATGCCGTCCAGCCCTTCCGCGAGCCCGCTCGCGTTGCCGTCCCGCCGTTCGGGGAGGCCGTTCGCGAGGCCGTCCCGCGGTTCGGCGAGCCCGCTCGCGTTGCCGCTTCGCCCTTCAGGAAGGCCGTTCGTGATGCCGTCCCGCCGTTCGGGGAGGCCGTTCGCCGGGCCGTCCTGCCCGTCGATCAGGCCGCTCGTGGCGGCGTCCCGCCCGCTCGCAGCCGTGTCCTGCCGCCGGGCGGTCGCCGGTGTCGCTCGCCCATCCTCGTCGCGCACGGTCACCGGACCAATGTAGAGGCGTGCTGCGTAGGGTGGGACCATGAGGATCGGTTTCGGAGTGCCCGTCTCGGGCTCGTGGGCGACGCCCGCCAACATGCTCCGCGTGGCCCGGCGCGCCGAGGAGCTCGGCTACGACTCGCTGTGGACCTTCCAGCGGCTGCTCTACCCGGTCGGCCACCCCATGGGCCCGGTGTACCGCAGCGTCCAGGACCCTCTGATCACCCTGGCCTACCTCGCCGGGGTGACCGAACGCGCGCGCCTCGGAGTCGCCGTGCTCAACATGCCGTTCTTCTCGCCCGCCCTGCTGGCCAAGCAGCTCGCCACGCTGCAGCAGGTGTCGGGCGGGCGGCTGGAGGCCGGGCTCGGCCTGGGCTGGCTCCCCGAGGAGTTCGTCGCCTCAGGGGTGCCGATGCGGGGCCGGGGGCGGCGCGCCGTGGAGTACCTCCAGGTGATGCGGCGCTTCTGGCAGGACGACATCGTCTCCCACAAGGGGGAGTTCTACGAGGTGGCGCCGTCCCACCAGGATCCCAAGCCCCCGCCGGTGCCGGTGCTGCTCGGCGGCACGGCCGAGGTGGCGCTGCGGCGGGCGGGCGAGCTGGCCGACGGGTGGATCAGCTCCAGCCGAGCCGACCTGGCCGCGATCGATGACCAGATCTACATTGTAAAGGACGCGGCCCGGGCCGCCGGGCGCGACCCCGAGGCGCTGCGGTTCGTCTGCCGCGGCGTCACCAGGGTCCGCCAGGCGGGGCAGGACGATCGCGCGCCCCTGACCGGGTCCCTGGAGGAGATCCGCGCGGACGTCGCCGCGCTGGCCGCCACCGGGGTCACCGAGCTCTTCCACGACCTCAACTTCGACCCGGAGATCGGCGACCCGGAGGCCGACCCGGCCGCCTCGATGCGCCGCGCCGAGGAGGCCCTGGAGGCCCTGGCCCCCGGCGCCTGAATCACGTCTCACGACACGCCCTCGTAGGGGTCCCGAAGCGTCCGCATGACTCCCGGGCCGGGGGCGACGCCACCTGTTCAGCGCCCGTCAGGTGAAGGAGGGGCCGGCACCTGTCATCCTGGGGGCGTACGCACAGAAGACGCCCGAACGCGGGGGAACGGTGAACGAGCGCAAGCCGATCGAATGCTGGCTGTCGGACATGGACGGCGTCCTCGTCCATGAGGGGAGCCCCGTGCCCGGGGCGGACGAGTTCATCCGCAAACTGCGCGACTCGGGCAAGCGGTTCCTCGTGCTGACCAACAACTCCATCTACACCCCGCGCGACCTGTCGGTGCGGCTGCGCGGGGCCGGGCTGGAGGTGCCGGCCGAGTCGATCTGGACCTCCGCGCTGGCCACGGCCCGCTTCCTCTCCGACCAGCGGCCCGGCGGGACGGCGTACGTGATCGGCGAGGCGGGCCTGACCACGGCCCTGCACGAGGTCGGGTACATCCTCACCGACACCGCGCCCGACTACGTGGTGCTCGGCGAGACCCGCACCTACAGCTTCACGGCGATCACCAAGGCCATCCGGCTCATCGACGCGGGCGCCCGCTTCATCGCCACCAACCCCGACGCGGTCGGCCCGTCCAACGAGGGCTCGCTGCCCGCCTGCGGGGCGGTGGCCGCGATGATCACCAAGGCGACGGGCGTCGAGCCGTACTTCGTGGGCAAGCCGAACCCGATGATGATGCGCAGCGCCATCAACGCCATCGACGGGCACAGCGAGAGCACCGCCATGATCGGCGACCGGATGGACACCGACATCGTGTCGGGCATGGAGGCCGGGCTGCACACCATCCTCGTCCTCACCGGCGTGACCGCCAAGGACCAGGTGGACCGCTACCCGTTCCGCCCCTCGCGCGTGGTGAACTCCGTCGCCGACCTGATCGAGCTGGTCGACTGACTCCTTTGCCGGTGCGCCGTCCCGATGGCGGCGCACCGGGTTCGCCGGAATGCCGGAATGCCGGAATGACTGCCATGTCCTGACAGGCTCAGGGGGCAGGATGACGGCATGACCGACGTCTATCTTGAGATCGGCCCCAAAAGGGTTTTCGCGTGTGCCTGTGACTGGCCGGGGTGGTGCCGTGTCGCCAAGGGCGAGGAGGCCGCCCTGGAGGCGCTGGCCGAGTACATACCGCGCTACCGGGTGATCGCCGACCGGGCCGGGCTGCCGTTCGAGCCTGACGCCTTCACCGTCGTCGAGCGGGCGCCCGGCGGCAGCACGACCGACTTCGGCGCGCCCGAGGCCATCCCCGCGATCGACGCCCGGCCGGTCGACGCCGCGACGGCCGAGCGCGACGCGGCGCTGCTGCGTGCCGCCTGGTCGGTGTTGGACGAGGTCGCCGCGGCCTCGCCGGAGGAGCTGCGCAAGGGGCCGCGCGGCGGCGGGCGCGACCGCGACAAGATGGTCGCGCACGTCGTGGAGGCCGAACGGGCCTACGCGCGCAAGATCGGCGTGCGGCACAAGCCGTTCCCGATGGCCGACCTCGCCGCGCGCGACGCGCTGCGCGAGGACATCGCCGCGGTGCTGGCCGAGCCGTCCGGCGGCTGGTCCCCCGAGGCCGGCGGCTGGCCCGCCCGGTACGCGGCCCGGCGGATGGCCTGGCACGTCATCGACCACATCTGGGAGATGGAGGACCGCCGGCTCTGACGGAGCCACCGGCGCCCCCGGCGCGTCCGGGGGATCAGTGGTCGTCGGTGCGGCGCAGGCGCTTGATGTCGGAGCGGTGCTTCTTGGCCGTGATGCGCCGCTCGACGGCGCCGCGCGAGGGCTTGGTGGCCCGCCGCTTGGCGGGCGGGGGCGCGACGGCCTGCTCCAGCAGGTGGGTCAGGCGCACCCTCGCGGCCTCGCGGTTGCGCAGCTGCGAGCGGTACTCCGAGGCCGTGATGGTGATGACGCCGTCCACCAGGCGCGGGGCCAGCCGTTCCAGCGCGCGCGCCTTGAGCGGCGGCGCGAGGGCCTCGGTGGCTCCGAGGTCGAAGCTCAGCTCGACCCGGCTGTCGGTGGTGTTGACGCCCTGCCCGCCGGGCCCCGAGGAACGCGAGAAACGCCAGGAGAGCTCGGCCTCGGGGATGACGACCGAGCCGCGGACGTGAAGGGGACCGGGCATACTCCCAGCGTAGCCGCCGGCCCCTGCCGAGGATCAACTGGTTTGTGGCCTGCTTTCCGGTTGGTCAGTGTGTTGTGGCGTCGCGGGAGTCGCTTGCGAAGATCGCAGGGCTGGAGCACAGTGTCCCTGTACTGCGGGGGATTGCGGGGGCCGGCGCGATCGGGCCCCTTTCCAGGGACGACGCGGCCGGGCCGTGCGTCGTGACAGGGGAGGCCGTCCGGTGGCGGGCATCGTGGGGGTTCACGGCATCGGCAAGTACCGCTACTTCCTGGAGGCCGGTTCCGCGCAGGGGGCGGCCGAGACGATGCGGGCCAAGTGGAACCGTTACCTGCACCAGGGGCTGCACGGCGGCGTGCCGTACGCGGGCCAGTCCTACGTCGGCGAGGTGGCCTACTACGCCCATCTGCTGCGCGAGGAGGCGCCGCCCGCGACCAAGCGCGACCTGCGCAAGATGGACCCGGCCTCCCAGCTCGTGCTCGCCGGGTGGATGGAGCAGATGGGCGGGGTCGGCACGCGGGCGGGGGAGACGCTCACCGGAGTGATCCACCGCTTCGCGGAGTGGCTGCTGATGCGGCTCGGGCCCAAGGCCAAGGACTTCGCCGAGGACTTCTGCCCCGAGGTCGCCGCCTACCTCGCCGGGGCTGACGCCGCGGCCCGGGTGCGCTCGCGCGACGCCGTGGCCGACGCGATCCGCCGCAACCGGCCCAAGGTGCTCATCGCCCACTCGCTGGGCAGCGTGGTCGCCTACGAGGCGCTGTGCGCCCACCCCGAGCTGTCGGTCGAGCTGTTCATCACGCTCGGCAGCCCGCTGGCCATGCGCAACGTGGTGTTCGAACGGCTGCAGCCGCTGCCGTCGGCCGGGCGGGGCCGGCGCCCGGCCGGGGTGACCCGGTGGGTCAACATCGCCGACAAGGACGACATCGCCGCCATCCCTGGCCGGCTGAAGAAGTTCTTCGACGGGGTCACCAGCGACGAGACCGTCAACATCAACTGGGCCGACTTCCACACCGTGCGCAACTATCTGGCCTGCGGCGCGGTCAACGAGCACGTGCGCCCTTACGTCGCGTCCTGATTTGGGTAGGATCGCGATCATGAAGTGGGTGCTCTTCGACTACGGGGAAGTGCTGTGCCACGCGCAGCCCGCGGCCGACCGCGAGCGGATGGTGCGGACGGCGGGCGTCGACGCCGACCTGTTCTGGCGCGGCTACTGGGAGCACCGGCTGGAGTTCGACCGGGGCACCCTGACGCCGGGCGCCTACTGGTCGGAGGTGCTGGACCGCCGCGCGCGCGACGCCGAGGTCGAGCGGCTGGTGGAGCTGGACGTCCAGAGCTGGACCCACGCCAACCAGGACGCCGTCGCGCTGCTGGAGGAGTTCCGCGCGTCCGGGCGGCCGGTGGCGCTGCTGTCCAACGCCCCCGCGTGCCTGGCCGAGGGCGTCGAGCGGCTGCCCTGGATCGCTTCCATGGACGCCCGCTTCTACAGCGGCCACATGGGCCTGGTGAAGCCGGACGCCGAGATCTACCTGAGGGTGGCCGCGGCGCTCGGGGTCCGTCCCGAGGACGTGGTCTTCGTGGACGACCGGCTGGTGAACGTCAACGGGGCCGAGTCCGCCGGCATGACGGCCATCCACTTCCACGACGCCGGGACGCTGCGCGCCGACCTCAAGGTTGCCCTCGGCGCGTCCTGACCCGCATATCCGTAACACGCCGCTGTTCCATGCCCTGACCTGCGCCGACGTATCGGAGGTTCCGTATACGGGAATAAGTGCGACAACCGAATAACGGAGGGTGAAGATGCATGTAGGCGGCATAATCAGCGCCATCGTCGTCGGCCTGGTGATAGGCGCGCTCGCGCGGCTTCTCATCCCCGGACGGCAGAACATCCCGATCTGGCTGACCATCGTCATCGGCATCATCGCGGCCCTCATCGGCACCGCGATCGCCGGCGGCCTGGGAGTCGCCAACACCCGAGGCATCGACTGGATCGAACTGATCCTGCAGATCATCCTCGCCGTCATCGGCGTCCTGATCGCCAGCGCCCTGTGGAGCAAACGCAAAGTGACCTGATCCGCCGGGCCTCCCCCCTCGCCCGATTCGGGGGCGAACCCGGAGACTTCGCCTGGAATGCCGGAACCGGTCGCCTGGTCGTCGGCGGGTGTTCAATCACGGTGGGTAATCCGCCCACCTGGCCCGAAGGTGTTCACGCGGGCGACATCCGGCACTCGCCTGCAGGTCAGCCGGGCCGTCTGCACTTGCGGCGTGGACCACAAGCCGTCACGCAGAGCGTTCCTGATCGCCGCCACCGCCGCGGGAGCCGGTGGCCTGCTGTCATCCGCGTCCGCCGTCGCCGCGAGCGCGGCGCCCGCCGGCCGCGCCGCACGGGACCCGTTCACCCTGGGCATCGCCTCCGGCGACCCGGCGGCCGACGGGTTCGTGCTGTGGACCCGTCTCGCGCCCGAGCCTCTGGCCCCCGACGGGCACGGCGGCATGCCGTCCCGCGACGTCGAGGTCGGCTGGCAGGTCGCAGCCGACGAGCGCTTCCGCCAGGTGGTGCGCACGGGGACGGCGACCGCCCGCCCCGGCTCGGCCCATTCGGTGCACGTCGAGTTGCAGGGACTGCAGCCGGGCCGCGAGTACTTCTACCGCTTCCGCTCCGGCGGTCACCTGTCGGAGGCCGGGCGCACCCTCACCGCGCCGGCCCCCGGCACCGCGGAGACGTCCTTCACCTTCGCGGCCGTCTCCTGCGCCCAGTACGAGCACGGCTACTACACCGCCTACCGGCGGATGGCCGAGCAGCACCCCGACCTGGTCGTCCACCTCGGCGACTACATCTACGAGTACTCCGGCGGCATCTACACCGCCGCGCAGGGCAACGTGCGCGAGCACGCCGGAGGCAAGCTGCAGACCCTGGCCGACTACCGGCTTCGGCACGCCCAGTACAAGACCGACCCGGACCTGCGGCTGGCCCACCTCAACAGCCCGTGGCTGGTGATCTTCGACGACCACGAGGTGGAGAACAACTGGGCCGGCGACAACCCCGGCACGCTCGTCCCGGACTTCGCCACCCGCAAGGCGGCCGGATTCCAGGCGTACTACGAGAACATGCCGCTGCGCAGGTCCGCGGTGGCGCGCGGGCCGCGTATCAAGATCAACCGTACGGTGGCGTGGGGTTCCCTGGCGACCTTCCACCTGCTCGACAGCCGCCAGTTCCGCGACGACCAGCCCTGCGACGACGGCATGCGCTCCGGCTGCGACGAGCGCCTCGGCCAGGAGCGGGTCATGCTCGGGGACGAGCAGATGAAGTGGCTGGCCGGCGGGTTGCGCTCGGCTCCGGCCGCCTGGAACCTCATCGCCCAGCAGGTCATCGTCGGCCAGCGCGACTACCACCTCGGCCCCGGCCGCGAGCTCAACGTGGACGCCTGGGACGGCTACCCCGCCGAGCGCGACCGCCTGCTGCGCACCCTGACGGGCGCCGCGACCGGCAACCCGGTCGTGCTCACCGGCGACGCCCACGTGGCCTCGGCCTCCGACCTGCCGGCCGACTTCGACGACCCCGACTCCGAGCGGGTCGGCGTCGAACTGGTCGCCACCTCCATCTCCAGCGACGGCGACGGCTACCACGACGCCGCCAGGGACGCCGCGCTGCTGGAGGAGAACCCGCACCTGAGGTTCGTCAACGAGCGCCGCGGCTACATCATGTGCCAGGCCACGCCGCAGGAGCTCAGGGCCGACTTCCGCACCCTCGACTACATCAGCCGCAAGGGCGCCCCGGCCCGCACCGCCGCCACCTTCACCATCCCCGCCGGCGAGCGCGCCCTCACCTGAGCGCCGCGCGGCGCCGGCACGGCGGCGGCGGGCCCCGGCCCGCCGCCGCCGTCTTCGCGTCTTCGGGTCTTCGCGATCAGATGCGTCAGGGCGCGACGGCGAAGCCGAACAGGCCGGCCGGGTGGCCGGTGAGGGTGCGGGCGGCGCCGGTGCGCAGGCCGGTGTAGGAGCCCTTGCGGACCGAGGAGGGGACCAGGGTGACGCGCCCGCTTCCTGGAGAGCCGACGGCGAGGCCGGCGCCGGTGACGGCCACCGAGGAGCCGTACAGGTCGCCCGGGTGCCCCGCGCGGCCCGTCAGGACCACCGCGTGCTTGGCGGTGAGGCCGCCGGTGCGGGTGCCGGGCAGGACCAGGACGCGGTCGCCGCCGGGCAGGCCGATGGCCAGTTCGGCGTCGCCGTCCCCGTTGAGGTCGCCGGCGGCCAGGGCCGAGCCGAGCCGGTCGGTGTTGAGGCTCTTGCCCCGGATGCCCTTGGTCTTGCGCGACCAGAACTCGCCGCCGACCGCGCTGAGGCCCCGCCGCGTCCCGTACAGGACGTGCACGCCGCCGTTGCCGTACATCGGCCCGTCCTGGAAGGCGTCCAGGCCCTCGCCGGGCACGCCGATGGCCAGGTCGTCGCGGCCGTCACGGTCGAAGTCGCCGGCGGCGAGCGCCGCGCCGAAGTCGTCCCACTTCTCGGCCTCGCCGGGCACTCCCGGGCTGTTCTGGGTGTACATGCCGGCCTGGCGGGCGCGCAGGTCGACGATGGTGACCGACCCGCCGCCGGAGGTGGTGGTGCCGACGGTGTCGGCGGGGGTGCCGACCGCGAGCTCCGCCCTGCCGTCGCCGTCGAAGTCGCCGGCCGCGACGGCGGCGCCGAACTGGTCGCTCTCGAGGTGGTCCTGCGCGACCCACGGCGTGGCCTGGGTGAGGAGCGTTCCCCTGCCCTTGGGGTCGCGTCCCTTGAGGCCGAACACCCCCACTCCGCCGCCCTCCGACAGGCCGGGGATGCCGACGACCAGCTCGTCGTCCCCGTCGCCGTCCAGGTCGCCGGCGGTCAGCGCGGCGCCGAACCGGTCGGTGTCGCGGTCGCGGCCGAGGCGGGTCATGTCCAGCGTCCCGGCCGGCTTCAGGCCGCCCGCGGAGCCGTAGAGCAACTGGACCACGCCGTTGCCGTCTGCGCCGTCGGGGACGGGGGTGCCGGCGAACTCCTCCGACGCGCCGATCGCCAGGTCGGCGCACCCGTCGCCGTTGAAGTCGCCGGAGGCCACCGCCGATCCGAAGGAGTCGCCGCGCTCGGGCTCGCCCGGGATGCCGTGCTCGCCCTGGGCGAGGACGGCGGTGCGGTCGGCGCCGCGGTACAGCGTCACCGTGCCCGCCCGGCGCCGCCCGTCCACGGTGTCGTACGGCGCGGCCACGACCAGGTCGGCGGCGGCGGCGCACGCGGCGCCGAGCGCGCCGGAGGGCGTCGCGGCGGACGCCGTCCCGGCGGACGTGGTACGGGCGTGGGAGGCGGCGGCCTCGGCGGCGGGCTGGTGCAGGACGGGGACGACCACGAGGGTCGCGGCGGTGAGCAGGCGGAACGCGCGCGAGGCACTCATGCTCCGGATGGTCCCCGCCTGCCAGGACATCCGCCCTACCGCAGCGTGAAGTCCCCGCGTCGGTCGTCTGAACGGCGTGTCCACTGATCCGGAAGCCCATTGTCAGGACGGCGGGGAACCTCTACAACTTGATCGTCACGAAGTTCGTCGAGACGTCATCGGTATGTCATGACATGGACCCGAGATCAGCTCCGTGCCTGTCTACCTTCATGCCCGTTCGTACTTGGAGGTAGTAATGCGTAGTTTGGCGCGCGCCGTCGTCGTGGCGCTGGCCATCGGCCTTCCCGGGCTGGTCCAGGCGACCGCGTACGCGGGAGACCACGGAGCCGGGGGGACGCGGCCCGACTACCACACGACCGTGCCGGGGGAGTCGGTCGAGGCCGGCCGCACCGACCGCACCATCGCGCCCGGGGTCGTGCTGACGAGTTTCGACACCTTCGGCCGCGACGGCTGGACCCGGGCGCACGTCCTCAACGCCGACCTGTCGGGCCCCGGCGTGGACGTCGGGCTCGTGGGCGGCAGGCTCACCGAGACCCGGCCGCTGTCGGAGTCGGCCGACGCCCGCGGCGCCGTGGCCGCCGTCAACGGCGACTACTACGAGATCAACAACACCGACGCGGTCATCGGGCCAGAGGTCAGGGACGGCGAGCTGCGCAAGGCCACCACCGACGCCCGCACGGTCGCCACCGTCGGCGAGGACAAGGTGGCCCGGCTGGCGAGCGCGCTGCTGGAGGGCGGCGTCACCGTCGCCGGCACCTCGCACCCCGTCGCGAACCTCAACTCGCCGTCCTTGCCGGCGAACGCCGTGTCGGTCTTCACCGACCAGTGGGGCCCGGCCGCGCGCACCCTGATCGGCCACTCGGGGGCCATCACCGAACTGGTCGTCGCCGCGGGAGCCGTCACCGCGGTCGCCGGCACGGTCACGGCCACCCCCGTCCCGGACGGCGGGCTGGTCGTCGTCGGCCAGGGCACCGCCGCGGCCGCGCTCGCCGCCGCCAAGCCCGGCGACCCGGTCACGCTGGACGTCGCCCTGCGCACCGACTCCCCGGCCAAGCTGCGCACGGCGCTCGGCAGCGGCGAGGTGCTCGTGCGTGACGGCCAGGCCATCGACTTCCCGCCCTCCACCGGCAACGACGCGCCCAAGCCCCGCACCGCCATCGGCTGGTCGCAGGGTGGCAGGCGGCTGCTGCTGGTGACGGTGGACGGCTCGGCCAACTTCTCGGCCGGCCTGAGCTTCGACGAGACGGCCAGGCTGCTGGTGCGGCTCGGCGCCCGCGAGGCGTTCATGCTCGACGGCGGCGGCTCCTCCGACCTGGTCGCCCGCACCCCCGGCGACGGCCGCGTCAGCGTGGTCAACACCCCCTCCGACGGCGGCGAGCGCTCCATTCCGAGCGGCGTCGGCCTGTTCACCGCCAGGGGCTCGGGCAGGCTCACCGGCCTGTCGGTGCGCACCCCCGCGGACCGGGTGTTCCCCGGCCTCACCCTGAAGGTGTCGGCCGCCGGGTACGACGAGACCTACGCCCCCGCCGGCCTCGGCCGCGAGCGGGTCGCCTGGGAGGCGGGCCGGCTCGGTGAGGTGCGCGGCGGCCTGCTGCGCGCCGCGCGGCCCGGGCAGGGCGAGGTGAGCGCCCACGCCGGACGGGCCCGCGGCCGGGCGCGGGTGCGCGTGCTCGGCGAGCTGGCCACGGCCGGGTTCACCGTCCCGAGCCTGACCCTGGAGAGCGGCGACTCGGCCGTGGCCGGCGTGCGCGGGTACGACGCCGACGGCTTCGGCGCGCCGGTCGCCGTCCGCGACCTCACCCTCGACTACGACAAGGCCGTGGTGAAGGTCGAGCCCCGGGACGACGGCTCGTTCACCATCACAGGACTGGACGCGCCTGGGGGGACGGCCACCGTCATCACCGCCACCGTCCAGGGCAAGCCGGCGCGGCTGCCCGTCGTGGTCGGGCTCAAGCGCGCGTCGCTCGCCGAGTTCGAGCCCGCAGAGAGCTGGGAGGTCTCCACCGCCAAGGCCACCGCCACCGTGGCGTCCGTGGACGCCGCCGACCGGCCGGGCGCCCCCGCGGGCAACCAGGCTCTCGCGCTGCGCTACGACTTCACCGGCACCTCGGGCACCTCCGCCGCCTACGCCGTCGCCAAGCCCGCGGCCCTCACCCTGCCGCACGGCACCCGGCGCATCGGCGTGTGGGCCTACGGCGACGGCAGGCGGCACTGGCTGCGCGCCACGCTGCGCTCGCAGGGCACCACGAACGTGCCGTTCACCTTCGCCCAGGTCGTCGACTGGACCGGCTGGAAGTGGGTCGAGGGCACGCTGCCCGCGGGCTTCTCCGAGCCGCTCACCCTCACCAACGTGTACGTCGTGGAGACCTCCAACCTCGCCAAGGACGCGGGCGAGATCAGGTTCGACGGGCTCACCGCCCTGGTCGGCCAGGAGGTCACGCCCGAGGTGGCCATCGGGGCCGACCCGTTCGTCCTTGAGCAGAAGGGCGTCGGCGCGGGCCGCTGGCGCTTCGCCGTCATGTCCGACCTGCACGTCAGCGCCGCCGCCGGGCCGTCCTCGTTCCCGGCGCGGCAGGCCGCGGCGGCGCTGAGGCAGGCGGTCGCCGCCGAGCCCGACTTCATCGTCGTCAACGGCGACTTCGTGGACAACAACGCGCCGGCCGACATCGCCTTCGCCGAGCAGGTGCTCAAGGACAACGTCCCCGCCGGCGTCCCGGTGTACTGGACGCCGGGAAACCACGAGTCGGGGGCCACCGCAACCGGCACCCTGGACGCCTTCCTGGCCACCGGCCGCCCCGCACACCAGGTCTTCGACCACAAGGGCACCCGCTTCGTGCTGATGAACACCACGCTCGGCGGGCTGCGCGCCTCCGACTGGACGCAGGTCCCCGCCCTCCAGCAGGAGCTGGCCAGGGCCGCGAAGGACCGCTCGGTGAAGTCGCTCGCGGTCCTGTTCCACCACCCGTTGCACGACCCCTCCGGCGCCGGCGGCTCGCAGTTCGCCGACCAGCTCGAAGCCGGGCTGGTCGAACGGTGGCTGGCCGGGTTCCGCGAGAGCGCGGGCAAGCCGGTGGCGCTGTTCACCGGGCACGCCCACACCGCGGCCGTCACCCGGGTGGACGGCGTGGCCGAGGTCACCACCCCGGCCGTCGGCAAGACCCCCTACAGCTCGCCCGACAAGGGCGGCTTCCTCGGCTGGATGCTGGTCGGCGTGGACGCCACGCCGGGCAGGGTCGAGGCGGGCCTGCCCAGCCCCGGCACCCGCGACTGGCTGACCGCGCGGGTCAACCCGCTGTTCGACGAGCTCACCCTGACCGCGCCCGGCACGCTCGCCGCCGGCGCGAGCGCCGAGGTGTCGGCCACCGGCACCACCACCGGCTTCGGCCTGACCTTCCCGCTGCGCTACCCGGCCAGCGTCACCTGGAGCGGCGACCGGGCCCTCGCGGTGGCCGGCTCCGCCGAGGACGCGCGGGACGCGGCCCGCGACCACCGCGTGGTCGCGGTGCTCGACCTGTCCAGCGGCCGGCTCACCGCCGTCCGGGCCGGGCGCGCCACGCTCACCGTCGCCTCCGCCGACCGGTCGGCCTCGGCCACCGTCACGGTGACGGGGGCGCAGAAGCCCCGCTGACCGCGACGGCGGGGGCGGGCAGGGCGAAGGCCACGGCCTTGCCCGCCCCGCCGCCGGCGGACATCGTCGTCGGGTAGGCGTAGCAGTGCCCGTTGGACAGCCGGTGGGCCAGCAGCAGCCCGCGGCCGCTCTCGGAGAACGGCGCGAGGTCCACGACCTCCGGCCCAGAGCCGGCGGCCCGTCCGGGGCCCTCGTCCTCCCCGTGGCCCGCGGCCCGTCCGGGGTCGTCGGCCTCTCCGGGGGCGTCGTCGTCCTGCTGCAACCGGGCCAGGACGGCGGTGACGTGGCCGAGGTCGTGCCCGCCGTCCACCACCTCGCACCACATCGGGATGCCGCTCAGGCAGTGGACGCGCACCTCGTACGGCCCGCGCGCGTGGGTCTCGGAGTTGGCGGCGAGCTCGGCCACGATGATCTCGGCGTCGCCGATGTCGTCGCCGTCCACCCCCGCCGCGGCCAGCACCTCGCGCACGGCCGCCCGGGCGCAGCGCGAGGCCGACCCCGCCCGCAGCGTCGTGACCACGACCTGGAAGGCGTCCTCGGCGGGCGAGGGGGCATATGGCGCGCACGGGTGGTCACCCGGCCGCCGCTCCCGCGCCAGGACCCCGGTGCGGTGGTGAGCCTCCTGTGGGACGGGCTGCTCGGCGCGCATGAGCTGATCACTCCTTGGCATGTCGACCGTTGTGCCGGCGGAGGAAGCGCGCGGTGATCCCCCCGAGGTTGGCCTCCATGCTGCGGGAGCGGCGCGGGAGACGGGGAGCCGCCTCACCGATACCCATCCCGGGTCTGCCGCGATCGCCCGAGCCGATCAGCCCGGGCGATCGGTCCGACCGTTATCCCCACCGAAACCCATGGTCACCTGGTTACCTGAGAGGCCAGCGCAGCCCACCGTGGAAGGTTTGCATGAACGTCACTCAGCCGAGTGAGCAGGCGATCAGCTTCGCCGTCTGGGAACGTCCCCAAATGCGGCAGGCGCTGGCGGGGCGCGACATCGCCACCGTCTACCTGCTCCTGCAGCGCGTCGGCATCTCCCAGCGGCGCATCGCGGCGCTGACCGGGCAGTCCCAGTCCGAGATCTCCGAGATCCTCAACGGCCGCCAGGTCATGGCCTACGACGTGCTCGTCCGCATCGCCGACGGGCTCGGCGTGCCGCGCGGTTACATGGGCCTGGCCTACGACGACGGCACCCATCTCGTGGCCGTGCCGGCGCCCGGCGGGCACGACGACGACCTGGACGAGGACGAGCAGGTCCGCCGGCTGCTGGCCCACGCCGCGCAGGTGACCATCGGCGCCGCGGTGGCCTGCGCCGACGACTGGCGCCGGCCGCTGGCCCGCGTCGACACCCCCACCCCGGGGCGCATCGGCGACGCCGAGGTCGACCAGGTCGAGAGCGTCACCCGGTCGCTGCGCGCGCTGGACTACCGCTACGGCGGGGGCGTGTGCAGGGACGCGGTGGTCGCCCAGCTCACCTGGTCGCAGGCTCTGCTGCGCGCCTCCTGCTCCGAGCGGGTCGGGCGCCGTCTGCACCGCGCCCTGGCCGACCAGCACAACCTCGCGGGGTGGACCTCCTTCGACGTCGGCCTGCACGTTGCCGCCCGGCGCCACCTGGCCCGGGCCCTGGAACAGGCCAAGCACGCCGGTGACTCCTCCCTGGCCGCGAACATCCTGTACCGCATGGGACGGGTTCACCTGCATCTGAAGCGGGTGGAGGACGCGCTGCGGTTCTTCCAGCTCGGCCAGATCTGCGCCCAGGACGCCAGTTGCGAGCTGACCGTCGCCCTGCTGTGCGCCAACGAGGCGTGGGCCTACGCGCTGCTCGGCGACGAGCGGCTGGCGACCAAGTCCATCAGCCGGGCCCGTGACGAGTTCAACCGCGCCAGCACCGACGAGGCGCCCGGCTGGGTGCGGTTCTTCACCGAGGCCGACCTGATGGCCGCGAGCGGCATGACCTACCTGGGCCTGGCCGAGGCCGACGCCCGCCACCTGCCGAGAGCGGCCGAGCTGCTGTCGGGCAGCGTGCGGCGGCGCGAGCCCGAGATGGCGCGCAGCAAGGTGTTCGAGCTCATCGGCCTGGCCACCGTGCGGCTGCTGCTCGGCGAGACCGACGACGGCCTGGCCGACGGGCGCGAGGCGGTCGAGTTGATCACCCAGATCAGGTCCGTGCGCACGATCGACCGTCTCGCGCCCCTGGAGGCCGCCGCGGCGGCCCGGCCGGACAGCGCCGACGCCCGCGACCTGCGCAGGCGCATCGCGGAGCTGCGCGCCGTATGAGCCTCACCACAGTCGACGCCTCCGGCGGGCTCACCAGGGACAACCTCCACTTCCTGCTCGGCGCCCTGCACGCCGAGACGGGTCTGGACCCCGCGGGGGCCCAGCTGATCAAGTTCACCAACAACGCCGTCTTCCGGCTGCGCACGGCTCCGGTCGTGGTGCGCGTGGCCGGGTCCACCGCCGCGCGCGACCGGGTCCCGCTGGTCGTGCGGGTGGCCCGCTGGCTGCGGGACCACGACTACCCGGCGGTGCGCCTGCTGTCCGGGCTCGACCAGCCGCTGCGGCTGCACGGCCAGATGATCACGCTGTGGGAGGACGTCCCCGAGGTCGGCCCCCGCCCCGACGGCGCCGCCCTGGCCGTCCTGCTCAGGCGTCTGCACCGCCTTCCCGGCCCGCCCGCCGGCCTGCCGCGCTGGCGGCCGATGCGCGAGGTGCGGCAGCGGCTGGCCGAGCCCGAGGATCTCGGCGCCGCCGACCACGCGTTCCTGCTGCGCGAGTGCGACGAGGTGGAGGAGCAGCTCGCCGGGCTGCGCTTCGCGCTGCCGCCCGGCGTGATCCACGGCGACGCCTTCCTCGGCAACGTCATCGCCGGACCTCGCGGCCCGGTGCTGTGCGACTTCGACGGCACCGGCGTCGGCCCGCGCGAGTGGGACCTGGCGCCGGTGGCCGTCGGGCGGCTGCGGCTGGACTACGCCACCGACGACCACGCCCTGCTGGCCGAGCACTACGGCGTGGACGTCACCGCCTGGGAGGGTTTCCCGGTGCTGCGCCGGCTGCGCGAGCTGAAGCTGGTCACCAGCGTGCTGCCGATCCTGCGCAGCAACCCGGCGATCCGCCTCCAGTGGGAGCACCGCATGCGCACCTTCCGCGCCCGCGACCTGACCACCCGGTGGCAGCCCTACCGCTGAGGCGGGACGATCCCCGCGCGGCGGCGCCGCCGCCGCGGGCGTGCCAGGATAGGACCGTGACAACGGCGGTGGACACGGGCATCGACCTGGCGGACCTGGCGTTCTGGCGCCGGCCGCCGCACGAGCGCGAGCGCGACTTCGCCCGGCTGCGGAGCCTTCCCCACCCGGTGTTCTTCCCCGAGCGCCGGGTGCCTCTGCTCCGCTCCGGCAAGGGGTTCCACGCCCTGGTGCGGCACGCCGAGGTGGTGGAGGCCAGCCGCAACGCCAAGGTGTTCTCCAGCGAGCCGGCCGTCACCAACCCCGAGCCGCCCGGCTGGGTCAAGCACGTCTTCGGCGATTCGATGGTCAACCTCGACGACCCCCGCCACGCCCGCCTGCGCCGCATCGTGTCCCGCGCGTTCTCGCCGAAGATGCTCAGCGGCCTGAACGACGGCATCGCCAGGGCCGCCGAGCGCATCGTCGACGACGTCGTCGAGCAAGGGGCGCGCGACTTCGTCTCGCAGGTCGCCGCCCGGCTGCCCATCCACGTCATCTGCGACATGATGGGCATCCCCGACGGCATCCGCGCCAAGGTGCACCAGCACGTGGACGTCTCCACCGCCTACACCGGCGTCCGCATGAGCCTGCCGCGCACGGTCGCCATGGCCGGGCGCAACATGGCGGCGCTGTTCGCCCTGCAGCGCATGGTGATCGACCTCGGGCGTGAACGCGAGCGCGAGCCGGCGGGCGACCTGGTGTCGGCGCTGGTCACGGCCAACGTCGATGGCGAGCGCCTGACGCCGAGGGAGCTCGGCTCGTTCTTCACGCTGCTGCTGGTGGCCGGCAACGAGACCGCGCGCAACACCATGGCGCACGGCCTGAAGCTGCTCACCGACAACCCCGCCGAGCGCGAGCGGCTGACCGGCGACTTCGAGGCCCACATCGGCGGCGCCATCGAGGAGACCGTCCGCTACGTCTCGCCCATCATGCAGTTCCGGCGCACCGTCACCGAGGAATACGAGATGCGCGGGGTCAGGCTCGTCCCCGGCGACAAGGTGGTGCTGTTCTACGGCTCCGCCAACCGCGACGAAGAGGTCTTCGACGATCCCGGCCGCTACGACATCACGCGCAAGCCGAACCCGCACGTGGGCTTCGGCGGTCCCGGCCCGCACTTCTGCCTGGGCGCCAACCTGGCCCGCCAGGAGATCAAGATCATGTACCGGGAGCTGTTCACCCGCCTGCCCGGCATCCGCGCCACCGGCGAGCCCGGCCTGCTGCTGTCCAACTTCGACAACGGCGTCACCTCCCAGCCCTTCACCTTCTGACCCCCGCGTGGCCGCGACGCGAACCCGCCCGGCCGCTGGGTGCGGCCGGGCGGGCGTGGGGGCGAGGGTCAGCTGTTGCCGACGCGGCAGCCGTCGCCGGTCTTGCCGTTGTTGCACTGGTTGAGCTGCAGGCCGTCCAGCACGTAGGCGAAGTTCTGCCCGGAGGGGCTGACCACCGACAGTTGCGCGGTGGCCGTCCCACTCGGCGCGACCGCCGACACCGAGTACTCCTGCCAGCCGGTCGTCAGCGCGGTGACCGGGCCGTCGCTGTTGGAGATCAGCGTGCCCGAGGAGTTGTACCAGCCCAGCCGCAGCTTCACGTTGCCCGAGGTGCCGGTGGTCAGCTTGGCGAAGAACTTGTAGCGCTGCCCGGCGGTGACCGCCGGCTTACGGGTCACCGACACCGATCCCTCGGCGTAGGACTGGACGTTCATGGTCAGCGACCGCCGCCCGTCGTAGTACCGCGCGGAGACCTGGCTGTCGGACCCCGGCGGGGTGACCTGCATCCAGCCCCCGCCCGAGACGCTGAAGCCCGCGGGCGTCGCGTAGGGCGCCTGCGCCTCGACGGTGCGCTCCTGAGCGGTCAGCAGGTCGTTGCTGTACCCGACGTCGCAGCAGGTCGCCGTGGTGAAGTACGGCCAGCTCGCCGCGTTGGCCTTGCGGGTGTCGGGATAGTTGCCCTGATAGAAGGTGGCCGAGGTCTCGCTGGGGTCGTAGTAGTTGTTGAAGTCGTGGTCCAGCGTCCAGTCGTAGTACGGGTTGGCCATCAGGTCGGGGTAGCTCAGGATCTCCGAGCCCTCGGTGACCTTGGGGTGGTCGACGTAGAAGCCGTCCGCGGCGAGGTGGACCAGCTCGTGCAGCACGGTGCCGCTGGCCCAGGCGTCGGCGGTCGCCGCGCACGCGGGCTCGCACCAGGCGTTGGCCGTGCCGTTGAAGTCCTCGAACACCACGTACTTGCGGTTGTCGACGTCGTAGCCGGAGTCCGCCAGATCGTGGGTGATGGTCTGAACCGGGGTCTCGCCGCCGATGACGCCGGACTCGATCTTCTCCGGGACGACCAGGGCGTGGGCGTACCCGGAGTAGGTGCTGGTGCTGTACCCGGTCCTGCAGCTCAGGTTGATGTGCTGGTCGTAGTTGGTGGACTCGTCGAGCGACCAGTCCATCCGGTCGACGATCTTGGCGATCTTCTCGACCTGCTGCTCGTACCTGTTCCCGATGCCGTCGTGCCAGGCGTAGATGACCTGGACCGCCGGGATGCTCCCGCTGGCGTTCTTCGGGTCCGCGAGCGTCGCGGCGCAGCCCCGCTGGGGGATGCTCGCGTCCGCCGGCTGCGCGTAGGGAGAGATGGGTTCGGGGTCGTAGGGGGCATCGAAAGCGCCTGCCGGACTCGCCGTCACCAGGACAGCGAGACCCCCCGCGGCGATCACCGAAACAAGGCGCCTCAACCGTAACGACAAAGCTGCTCCTCCTGTGGGTGACATTCCGGAGGGAGCCTAACCGTCAGTGGGGGCCCAAAAAAATACGTTGACATGAAATTTCACCAGAAATCCGGAATGGGGGTGAATTGTTCCGGAGAAACGTCGGCTTCCCTGCCTCTCTATGGATGATCATCCGGGTTGTCTCCAGAGTTGCCCTTGTCGTGATCAATGCGTTCCCTGTCCCGCCGATCGGGTTGTACTGCTGCTTTGTCCCTATTCGCGAGCTTTATCGGCGTGATTCGTGCTGGTTTGTGAGCTTTATCGGCTGGGGGCCCAAAGGGCGTCCGGACGTGGCCGATTTGTTCCATATGGCGAGACGATCCGCGCCGCCGGGTTCCTGAGGAGCAGGTGAATGCGTGAAACCCGATGAGCGGCGAACCCGCGCATTACCGCCGCCCGGCCGTGCACGGGCGCCCTTTCGGGCATGGACGAGGCCGGAGCGGACCAGCGGGAGGGAAAGGCGGGGCGGCGAAGGAGCGTCCGGGCGACGGCGGTTAGTGTCCGGTTGTGGATATCGAAGACTTCAGCCTGGACCCCGCCGTCGTGCACCTGAACCACGGATCGTTCGGGGCGGTGCCGCGCCGGGTGCAGGAGAGGCAGGACGAGCTGCGCCGGGAGGCCGAGCGGGCTCCCGACGCGTTCTTCGCCACGGTGACCGAGCGCGTCGCCAAGGCGCGCGAGGAGGTGGCGGCCTTCCTCGGCGCCGAGCCCGGCGGCGTCGCGTTCGTCTCCAACGTGACCGAGGGCGTCGCCGTCGCGCTGAACAGCCTGCCGCTGCGGCCCGGCGACCAGATCGTGATCAGCGACCACACCTACGGCGCCGTCGAGATCGCCGTGCGTCGCACGGCCGAGCGGACCGGCGCCGAGGTGGTCGTGGTGGACCTCCCCGGGCGCGACGACGGCGAATGGTCGGGGGAGGACGCCGCGCGGGCCTACCTCGGCGCGGTGACGCCGCGCACCAAGGCGGCCGTCTTCGACCACATCACCTCCCACACCGCCCGCCTGCTGCCGGTGGGCGAGCTGGTGGCGGGGTTCCGCGCCCTGGGCGTGACGACGATCGTGGACGCCGCGCACGCGCCCGGCATGCTGGAGGTGGACCTCGGCGAGCTGGACGCCGACTTCTGGACCGGCAACCTGCACAAATGGGCGTTCGGGCCCCGGCCCGCGGGCGTGCTGGCCGTCGCCCCCGCCTGGCGCGAGCGGGTCGAGCTGCTGATCCCCTCCTTCTACCAGCCGGACGGCTTCCCCCGCAGTCTCGAATTCCAGGGCACCCGCGACTACACGGCCTGGCTGGCCGCGCCCGAGGGCCTTCGGGTGCTGGAGGACGTCGGGCCGAGCGCCGTCCGGGCCGGCAACGCCGAGCTGGCGGCGACCGGCCGCCGTATCGTCGCCGACGTCGCCGGCCTGCGGCCCTGGCGCGCGGACCCGGAGCTGGCCATGTGCGTTCTGCGGCTGCCGGACGGGGTCGCCGAGACCCAGCCGCGCGCCGAGGCGCTGTCGGCCGAGATCCTGCGCAGGCACGGCGTCCGGGCCGGGATCAAAGGATGGCCCGGCGCCGGCCTGCTGCGCCTGTCCGCCCAGGTCTACAACCGCGAACAGGACTACGAACGCCTCGCCGCAGCCCTGCGCGACCTGTTCGCCTGAGGCCGGTGCGGGGAGCCCGCGCGTTAGGATCTGCGGCATGGAAGCGGTGGCGCTGGCGTTGACGGCGGTCGGCACCGTGGCGGGCGTCGTGGCCGCCTACTACGCCTGGGTGGCGGTGCGGCCCGCCCGTCGAGCGGCCCCGCGCCCGGCCGCCTCCGCACCCGCACCTACACCCGCGCCCGAAGCCCTGCCGTCCGAGGAGACGGCGGGAACGGCCCTGTCCGAGCAGACGGAGCCGGCGGCGGGAACGGGACCGTCTGAGGAACCTTCGGTGGCGGGAACGGGACCGGCTGAGGAGAGCGGACCTTCGGCGGCGGGAACGGGACCGCTCCGGCGGCCGCGGTCGTCCCCGCGACGGCCGGGGCGGGTCGCCTACGACGCCTTCGTCGCCTACTCCCATGAGGACGGCGAGTGGGTGGAGGCGTTCACCCGGCGCCTGGAGGACAGGGGGCTGCGCATCGCGCGCGACCAGGTCGTCCTCGTGCCCGGCGACGTGCTCGTGCACGCGGTGGAGCGGGCCATCCGCGACTCGGCCGCCGGCATCCTGGTCTGCAGCCCGGCGTCGATGGCCAGCGGGTGGGCCCGGCAGGAGTACGCGGCGCTGGTACAGCGGGCCATCGAGAACGGGTCGCGCTTCATCCCCGTCGTGATCAAGGACGTCGAGCTGCCGGCGTTCGCGAAGACGCGCTACTACGCCGACTTCAGGGACGCCGCGCCGTCGGAGTACGACCGGCGGATCGACGACATCGCGAGCGCTCTGCGCGTCACCCGGCCCGAGGCCCGGCCCGCGACCTGAGCCGGGACGCCGCGCGGCGTCCGGAGCGGATGTCCCGCGGGAACGCCGCCGGTCCCGCGCCGTGGGTCACGGGCGCTCCATCCTGGTGGCGATCGCGGCGTGCACGGAGGCCTCGAAGTCGCCCTCCAGATCGTTCAGGATGGCGAGCATCCGGGCGCAGACCTCCACGACCTCGCGGATCCGCCGGCTCGACTCGCCCCGGTCGCCGGGATCCCTGGAGCCCCGCACCACGGCCTTCTTGGCCGGCTCTATGCAGTCTCGCAGCGCCCGCAGCCGCTGGTCGCCGTCCGCCACCGGGGCCAGCAGCTCCTCCAACCGGTCCATGGCCGAGAAGAACGGCGGATCGTCGTCGCTGGCGGCGTACTTGACCGACCAGTGCCAGGTGTCGAACCACTGGAAGTAACCGGTGGCGGTGTCGGTGCGGGTGTGCAGCACCGACACGGCGTGCTTGACGAACTTCAGCGTGTCGAGGTTGTCCAGGTACCAGAGGATCTGCCGCTGTCCGATCAGCACCGGAGCGCCGCCCAGGGATTGGAGCAGCTCCAGCACCGTCTTGCGGTAGGACGTGGCGTCCCGCCAGTCCCGGAAGTCGGCGTACTTGATGTGGCTGACGCTCGGCGGGAGCGTGACGTCGTCGAGCAGGAGCGGCAGGATGCCGAACCCCTTGCCCTCCATCGCGCGGATCTTGGCGACGCCCAGCTCCTCGCGCACCCAGGGCGAGCGCACCGAGGCGCGGGAGACGACGTAGACCAGGCTGGTGGCGGCGGCGATCTCCCCGAAGATCCGCTCCGGGATCGAGTCGCCCACCTTCAGATCGCGCTCGGCCAGGAAGGTGGCGACACCGGCGGCGGCCAGCGAGCCGTCCAGGAACCGGGCGAACTCGCGGTCCGCGCTCGAATAGGAGATGAACACCCTGGCCGGTAAAGCCCCGTCGTCGCCCATCGGTGCCCTCCCCACGACCATCGCCTCTGACCCGGCCGGGCCAGGCACCGGACGGACGCGCCGGGCGTCGCACCGCGAGCGTGTGCGCGCGGGCCGGCGGCCGGGTGGAACGCAGCGAGCATACTGCGCGCCGCCCGGCCGCCGGGCCCTGCGGAGCGTCAGCGCGGGGGAGTGGTCACCTGGACGGACTGCGACTTGGGTCCGAGGTTGCCGGCCAGGTCGCGGGCGCGCACCCAGAACGTGTAGCGCCGGCCGGGCGCCAGGTCGGTCACGACGGCCCGGGTCGCGGTGAGGTCCTGCGTTCTGACCGGCTCGCCGGGCGCCTGCCGGGGAAGCTGGTAGCCCTTGACCGCGACGTTGTCCCTGGCCGGGGACCAGGTGAGCGTGACCGCGTGCGCCGTGGGACGGCCCGCCTTCAGCCCGGCCGGAGCGGTGGGCGGCACCGAGTCCGGCACGACCAGCGTGGTGATGGAGTTGGCCGGGAAGGTGGTGGAGGCCGTGGCCGAGGTGGCCGTCGTGGTGAGCGGCAGGTCCGCGGCGCGGGCGATCGCGGCGAGGAAAGGGGACCCGGTCGCGGCCGGTGGTCATCGCACCGGCACTCCAGTCGCAGTCTGTGATTCTCCGTGCCGGTGGAGACGGCGGGTCGAGGGGATCCGGCGACATCGGCCTCCGATCGTTGGCGCTCACTGGACAGGAGAGGGGAGTCTGACGTGCGGTTCTCCTGCGGTTCTCCTGTGGTGTGCGGCTATCGCCGCGCCGAGGGTGAGGGCGGCGTAGGCGCAGGTCACGGCCAGGCCGACCGATGGGGGGAGGGGGTAGTAGCCGACGAGCGGTGACGGGTCGACGTCCACGTGCGCGAAGGTGGGGATGCTCTGGATGATCGCGAAGCCGGCGGCGGGGGTGATGATCAGCAGCCATGGCGCCAGGCCCGCGGTCGCCAGCAGGTAGGGGACGACGAGCAGCGCGATGGCCGGCACGACGGCGACGATCGCGCGCCTGACCAGGGCGGCGAGGCCCAGAGCCAGTACGGCGGCAAGCGCGGTCAGCGTCGCGAAGCCGACGATCATCCGCAGCTCGGTGCCGAGGGTGATCGGCTGGATCGGGTTCTGGTGCGCACGCAACAACGCCAGGCCGGTAGGGACCACGACGCCCGAGGCCACCAGCCCCGTCACGAACGCGACCGCGCCGACCACCGCAGCCTTCGCCGCGAGCGCCCACGCCGGATCCGGCGCGCCCGAGGAGCGGGTATCGCGCGGCGAACCGGTCCCGATCGCCGAACTGGTCCTGATCGCCGGGCCGGTCCCGATCGCCGGGCTGGTTCCGATGGCCGGGCTGGTCCCCGGCGGGGAGTCGGTCCTGTTCGACGGGTTGGTGCTGGTCGGGGAGCCGGCATTGGTCGGCGGGACGGGTCTGGTCGGGTGGCTGATCGCGGTTGGAGAACTGGTGTCGCTCGGCGGGATGGTGCTGGTCCTGGCCGGGGAGCTGGTTCTGGTCGGCGGGCCGGGTCTGGGCGGGAGGTCGGGTTCGGTCTGGGGGTTGGGTTCGGTCACGAAACTGGTCCTGGGTGGTCTGCGTCGGTGCTCTGTCGTGATGAACGTGGCGGCCATCACGAGCAGCGGGATCAGGCCCAGGGCTCCGCCGAGTAGGAGGAGGTCGGCGCGGATGCCGCCTTCGGCAGTGGCGGGGCCGATGTCGCCGCCTCCGGTCACGATGAGCTTGTCCCCGGACTCGACGACTCCGCCGGGGTGATGCGGAGTCCTGCCGTCGGACTCCATGACGACGCCGACGTCGTCGTGGCGCCAGGAACCGTTCGCGCCCTCCAGTCTGATCTGGTCGAAGGTGGCGGTGGCCTGGGCGAAGGCCATCGCCCTCTCCCACAGGGCGCCTGGTGAGGTGACGAACAGCCCGATCTCGGCCGTCTCCGGCAGCCCGGTCAGCCTGACCGTGCTGATCTCGCTCCACGTCGTGCCGTCGTCCGACTCGTACCCGGTGACGGTGTCGCCCGACCTGGTCAGCCGCAGCCACTGCGGGCCATTGTGAGGGCCGCCGGGCACGTCGTGGGTGAAATCGTCCTGCATCCGCACGCCGTGGTCTCCGGTGAGCATGACGGCGGCGTACGGGGTGCCCTGCTTGATACTCTGCCTGACGAGGAGCCCGGCCTTCGCCCACGGCACCACCCCCTGCTTCACGTTGCGCACCCCGGGTACGGCGTCCGGCATCCGCATCTGGCCGGTCAGGTCCGACACACGGGCGGTGATGCCGCCGTTCCCCTTGAGCGGCTGGTGCACGAAGTAGTACTTGTCCCGCACCGCCGTGCCGTCGGGTCCCACCAGAGGCGCGGGGCAGGGGCCCTCGCCCTTCCCGGTCACGCAGGTGCTGCGGGTACCCCCGGCGATCAGCAGTCCGAGCGACACGGTGACCAGTACGGAGGCCGCCACGGCGAGCGCCCGGCCGCGTCCGGTGCGGAACCTGACCCACTCCTCGCGCAGCGCCCGGCCCGCCAGGGTCGCCCCATATCGCTCGCGCAGGCCGGTGACGGTCCGGCTCGTCGGGTTAACAGATGGACTCATGCCGACGGTTGTACGCGGCCCCCGGTCTCGGCCGGGTCGCACGGGCTGCGACCTGGCTGAGACCGGGGACCTGGCATCGTTGAGCCATGGCACCTCGACCCGGCCGCCCCGTCCGCACGATGACCGGCGGTGAACGGCGGTGAGGGTCCTGGTCGTGGAGGACTTCGAGATCCTCGCCCGCTCCATCGGGACCGGGCTGCGCCGCGAGGGCATGGCCGTCGACGTGGTCCTGGACGGGACCGCCGCCCTCGACCGCCTGGCCACCACCCGCTACGACGTGGTGGTGCTCGACCGCGACCTGCCCGGCGTCCATGGGGACGAGGTCTGCCGGCGCCTCGCCCAGGGCCGCTGTCCGACCCGTGTCCTGATGCTCACCGCCTCCGGCACGATCGAGGACCGCGTCGCCGGGCTCGGCCTCGGCGCCGACGACTACCTGCCCAAGCCTTTCGGCTTCGCCGAACTGGTGGCCCGCGTCCGCGCCCTGGCCCGCCGCGCCACCCCGCCGCTGCCGCCGATCCTCGCATGCGGGGACATCACCCTCGATCCGGCCCGCCGTACCGCGTTCCGGGCCGGCCGGAGCCTTGACCTGAGCCCCCGGGAGTTCGCCCTGCTCGAATGCCTGCTCGCCGTGCCCGGCGTGGTCATCTCCGCGGAGGACCTGCTCGAACGCGTCTGGGACGAGGCCGCCGACCCCTTCAGCAGCGCCGTCAAGCACACCATGCACCGGTTGCGGGCCAAGCTCGGCGACCCGCCCGTGATCGAGACCATCCGCGAGGGCGGCTACCGCATCGGATCGTCATGACCGCTCACGCACTCCCCAGAAGATCCCTGCAGACACGGCTCGCGCTCGCCTACGCGGCCGGCATCTACGCCGCCGGGGTCCTGGCGCTGGTCCTGGCCGCCGTCCCGCTGGCCCGCATCGACGCGGCCATCCCCGCAGGGCACCCGTCGAGCGCGAGCGCCGAGACCGGGCCCGGGGTCGGCCTGCCCCAGCTCCTCACGGGCTCCGCCGTCGCCCTGGTCGTCCTGATCCCCATCGCCCTGGCCCTCGGGTGGTTCGTCGCCGGGCGGTTCCTGCGCCCGCTGCGCGCCATCACCGCCACCGCCAGGAGCATCTCCGCCGGAGACCTCCACCGGCGACTCGCCCTCGGCGGGCCCGCGGACGAGCTGACCGAACTCGGTCACACCCTGGACGACCTGTTCGCCCGCCTTCAGGCATCCTTCGACGCCCAGCGCCACTTCGTCGCCAACGCCTCCCACGAGCTGCGCACCCCCCTGGCCGGCCTGCGCACCCTTCTCGAAGTCGCCCTCGGCGACCCCGACGCCGACGCCGCCACCCTGCGCTCGGTCTGCCAGGAGGCACTGGCTCTCGGCGAACACCAGGAACGGCTCGTCCAGGCACTGCTGGCTCTGGCCACCGGCGAGGGCGGCGTCACCCGCTGGGACGCCGTCGACCTTGCCCACCTCGTCCAAGGAGTGCTCGCCTCTCGCCGCGGCCTGGCCCAGGAGAAGGCCGTCGATCTCAGCGAACGCCTGGCGCCTGCGGTGACGGCCGGAGACCCTGGACTCATCGAGAGCCTCGTCGCCAACCTCGTCGACAACGCCATCCGCCACAACCATGCCGGCGGGTACGTCGAGGTCGCCACCGGCACCTCCGGTACGCAGGTCGCCCTCACCGTAGCCAACACCGGGCCGGTCATCCCCGTCGACCAGGTCGAACGCCTCTTTCGACCCTTCCAGAGACTGACGCCCGAACGTCACGGCCATCACGACGGC
Organism: Sphaerisporangium rhizosphaerae; assembly: GCF_042665155.1. Classification (NCBI taxonomy): domain Bacteria; kingdom Bacillati; phylum Actinomycetota; class Actinomycetes; order Streptosporangiales; family Streptosporangiaceae; genus Sphaerisporangium; species Sphaerisporangium rhizosphaerae. The sequence goes on from NZ_JBHTCG010000007.1 coordinate 218,219, forward strand.
CACGGGCTCGGCCTTGCCATCGTCAACGCCGTCGCCCACGCCCACCACGCCACCCTCACCACCAGCGCACCCCCCGAAGGCGGCCTGTCCATCACGGTGCGCTTCCCACGCGATCCTCATCCGGACCGTTTGTGACCTGCCCGGCCCGCGCATTGGACGGCACGGTCTGTGTCCACCGTCATCGGCGTGGAGTCCCCGTCGCCGAGGAAGGCTCTGGTTGTAGTGAGCACGAGCGTTCACCGGGCGCGGGGCTTTCCACTCCGGCCATGTGATGGAGATGATCGGCGCCGGGTCGGCGGGTCGTGGTACGGCGATGTCGGCGCCGGCTACGGACCCGAGCCGGTCAACGTTCCCGGACAGTGCACTAACCGTGCGCGCCCTGCTCGCGGAAGTCGACTTGGAACCAGACGACGCAGCGGGTGCCGTCCCGGTAGGTGCCCCAGCGTTTGGCGAGCGACTGCAGTATCGCCAGTCCGCGCCCGTTCTCGTCCACCGGCTTCGCGGTCCTGGGACGCGGGATCGCGTACGGCGAGCCGTCGTCGACCACGACGACGTGAAGTCTCCTGCCGGGTAGTTCTCCGATGCCTACCCGGATGATCCCGCCGTCCAGTCCAGAGCCCGAGTGGGCCAGCGCGTTGGTGACCAGTTCCGAGACGAGCAGCGTCACGTCGTCCAGGACGGGGTGCCCGGCCCCCAGAGTGTCCCGGACGAACCGCCGCGCGACGCCCACGCTCCGCGGCGTGCCCTCCAGCTCCGTCTCACCCAAAAGAATTCCCACGGTCATGCCGTCCCCTTTCTCTGCCGTCTATTCCGGTGACTTGTCACGTTTCGCGCGGTGACCGACCGGCAGAATCGCCTTACCGTGCGCAAAGAATGCCCGCACGGCCCGCCGTTCCGAAGTAAATTCACACGGCAGGGAACGGCGATGAACGGCGGTGTACGGCCAACGACGACACGCCTGTCGTAAAGCGTCGTAAATTGACGTCCATCGCCGTTCTAGCTGCACTTCACCCCATGATTGGAGCGGTCATGAACGGTGAACCCGGCGCCGGGTCATGCTCTCCGCTGGAGCGCTTCGGCGCTGACCTGCGGGCGTACAGAATGGAGGCGGGCCTGTCGCAGGCGCGCATAGGAGAACGTCTTGGCTGTTCGCAGGATCTCGTGTCGCAGATCGAACTGGCCAAGCGAAGGCCGTCCCGTGATTACGCAGAAAGGCTCGATCAGATCTTCGGTCTATCTGCTAAATCGCACTTTGTCGCGCTATACAGGCTGATGCTTTCCCCTGACGGAGGACCGCGCTACCACCTGGCCTGGGTGGAGGAGATCGAACCCCGGGCCGGGGTGTTGCGCACCTGGGATCCGCTGCTGGCCCCCGGTTTGCTCCAGGTCGAGTCCTACGCCCGGTACATATTTCGGCGCGCTCCCATGATCACGGCAGCCGAGCTGGACCGGCGACTGGTCAGCCGGATACGGCGCAAACTGGTCCTGGACCGGCAGAACCCTCCGTTCACCCTCTGGGCGTTACTGGACGAGGGGATACTCCATCGGCCAGTGGGTGACCCGAAGACCATGTGCGAGCAACTGGACTATCTGCTGGAAACCGCGGAGCGTCCCAATGCGGCCATTCAGGTCGTGCCTTTGACCGCCGGTTGCACGCCGGGGCTGATGTCACAGTTCGCTATAGCGGAACTCTTGCCGGGCGGGCAGCCCGATACGGTGTACGCGGAATCCGCGGCCGAGGGGCTCGTCACGACGGACGAGGACATCGTGACCCAGGTCCGCGGCAGGTACGACGCCATAAGGGCGGACGCACACTCGCAGCAGGCATCGCTCATCTTGATCAAGGACGCTCGGGACCGATGGAAGAGACAGATATGAGCAAGGCCGACTGGCACAAGGCCACGGCGAGCGGAGACCAGGTGGGCTCGGGGTGCGTGGAGGTGGCGACGAATCTGCCGGGGGTGGTGGCGGTGCGGGATTCCAAGGATCCGGGCGGGCCGGTGCTGGTGTTCACCCCGCACGAATGGGCGTGCTTTCTCGACGGGGCCACCAAGGGCGAGTTCGACCTCTGACATCCGAGTCGCCGCTGCGCCGGACCCGCCACTGCGCCCGACCCGGCGCGGCAGGTCAGGGCGTGGTCGGCCCGAGCTGAGGACTGCCGACCGGCCTGTGGTGGCGTCCCCCACGCCGGGCGCCACTGGTCCGTGGTGGCGCCTACCACGCCGGGCGCCCCCGCCCGCGCGCATGGGCGCGGGCGGGGGCGAGGCGGGCGAGGTCAGGCGGTCAGGGCGTCGAGGCCGTCGAGGAGGCGGTCGACGTCGGATTCGTCGGTGTAGGGGGCGATGCCGGCGCGGACCGCTCCGGCATCGCCGAGTCCCAGCCATCGGCTGCACTCGAGGGCGTAGAAGCTGCCGGCCGGCGCGTTCACGCCACGCGCCGCGAGGAAGGAGTAGATCTCGGCGGAGTCCACGCCGTCCACCGAGAACAGCGTCGTGGGGGTGCGCCTGCGTCCGGGGGCGCCGTACAGGCGCATGCCGGGGATGCGGGCCAGCCCGTTCTCCAGTCGCTCGAGCATGACCTGCTCGTGGTCCTCCAGCGCGGTCATCGAGCGCACCAGCCGCTCGCGACGGGTGCCCGCGCCGGGGACGAGGCCGGCCAGGAAGTCGACGGCGGCCGTCGTGCCGGCGAGCAGCTCGTAGGGCAGCGTGCCGAGCTCGAAGCGCTCGGGAACGGCGCCCGTCTGCGGCAGGAGCTTGTCGGAGTGGACGCCCTCCAGCAGCTCCGGGTCGGCGGCCAGGACGCCGAGGTGCGGGCCGAGGAACTTGTACGGCGAGCAGGCGTAGAAGTCGGCGCCGAGCGCCCCGATGTCGACCACGCTGTGCGGGGTCAGGTGCACCCCGTCCACGAAGAGTAGCGCCCCGGCGGCGTGCGTGCGCTCGGCGATCGCGGGGACGTCCGGCCGGGTGCCCAGCAGGTTGGACGCGCCGGTGACGGCGACGAGCCTGGTGTGCGGGCCGAGCAGCCCGGCGACCGCCTCCACGTCCAGCTCGCCGCTCTCGCGGTCGAACTCGGCCCACCGCACCGTGACCCCGCGCGCCTCGGCGGCGTGCACCCAGGGCCGGATGTCGGCGTCGTGGTCGAGCCGGCTGACCACGACCTCGTCGGCGGGGTTCCAGTCCTTGGCCAGCGCGCGGGCCAGGTCGTAGGTGAGCTGGGTCATGCTGCGGCCGAACACGATGCCCGCCGGCACGCCCGCGAGCAGGTCGGCCATCGCGCGCCGCGCGTCCAGGACGATCTGGTCGGCGCGGACCTCGGCGGCGGTCACCGACCCCCGGTTGGCCACGGCGGCCGTCAGCGCGCCGGCCACCGCGTCGGCCACGGCGTCGGGCACCTGCGTGCCGCCGGGCCCGTCGAAGTGCGCCGCCCCTTCCTTCAGTGCCGGGAACCGCTCTCGCACCGCCGCGACGTCGTACGTCACCAGACCTCCACTGTCGTCATTGAAACGACCTTTTCGCAGCGTGCGGCGTTTGCCAAGTTCGTGACGGCGGGCGTCCGGCGCGTGACGCAAAGCCGCCCACCCGTAACGGGGAACCGCCCGTGCGTGACGGGAAGCCGCCTGTGCGTGACGCAAAGCCGCTGCACGGGAAGCGAGGCGGGAGCGGGTGCGGAGCCGGGGAGGAAAGGAGCCGGTCAGGCGACGAGCTTGGAGGCGGCGGTCCAGGTGTCGCAGGAACGCGGGTCGCGGGAGGCGTGCCCCCTGTCGAGCCAGCGGGCGATGCTCGCGCCCCTGCCCTGCCGTCCCGGCTTCTTGCCCTCGTCGCCGTTGTCCTTCATCAGCTCCAGCAGGGCCCGCCAGCTCTCGGCCTCGCGCGCCGCGGTCTTCCAGGTGGCGCCGAGGAAGATCCCGGCCAGGCATTTCGACTGCAGTGAGTACCGGCGGAACTGTTCGTTCAGCTCGGCCTTGGAGGAGTACGGGATCGCCTCGAACGCCTTGCCGATGCCGGTGAGCCGCTGCAGGTGGTAGGCGTACACGCCGGCGACGAGCTGGAAGTGGAAGATCTCGCGGGTGCGCAGGTAGTCCTTGTCCGCGAGCACCGCGCCGGTCGAGGTGTCGTCGCAGTACGACCCGGCCTGGTCCTTGCCCCAGGCGTCGCCGCAGAAGCGGGCGCCCTTGGTGAGCACGACCAGCTTGGCGGGGGTGAAGGGCAGCCCCGCCTTGCGGAAGTAGCCCTCCCACGCCGTGTTCATGCACCCCCACAACGCCTGGAGCGTCTTCGCGGCGGCCTTGGCGCCGGCCGTGCTGAGCGCGCCCTTCCGGCACTCGAAGACGGGCAGGGCGCCGCTCTTGTACAGCTTGTTGGCCGTCAGCGCCGGCGCGTTCTTGACGGGATAAGCGGCGGAGGCCCCCGCGGCGGACAGGACGACGGCGGCGGAGGCCGGCGCGGCGGGCAACGGGACGACCGCGGCCACAAGCGCCGTGACGACCGTCGCGACCAGAGGTCTCCCCATGACCACCAGACGCTAGCCGAGCGAGTGACCTCGATCAATGCGCATGCCAAAGCGTGATGAAGCTCGCTCGCCCGGCCACGCGGCGACTCGGCGGACGGTGAAACCTTGTCTTCCTCGTTGACGAGGTTGGTCCGTCTCCACTAGCTTCGTCTCTGACAGAGACGAGGTTCTGCCGGTCGTCGCCTGGGCGAAGATCTCGCCGCGGCATGGTAGTAATGAGACCCCCGAAGGAGGCCGGACGGACGAGTTGGTGCGCCATGACCGAGCGATTCCTCGGCGTCGTGGGCATCGGCGAGGCGCTGGGAGTGAGCCGGCACGCGGTGCACAAGTGGCGCTCCCGCTATCCCGGCGACTCCACCCATCCTTTTCCTGAGCCCGACGTCGAGGTCGACGGGGCTCCCGGCTGGCGTCCTGACCGGCTTGCGGAGATCGTGCGGTGGCGCGACGGCCTGCCCGGCCGCGGTGCGGGAGGAGGCCGCCCGTCCGCCGCGCGCCAGGAGTACTTCAGGGCGGCGGCGGCGCACGGCCTGGACCGCGACGAGGCGACGCGCGCGCTCGTCACCTTCACCGAAGAGTTCCCCGAGATGACCGAGCCGGAGATCTGCGCCTGGCTCATCGAGAAGTGGCGCAGGTAGCCACTTCCCGGCCACCCCCAGCGAGACGGAAGGCGATGACGCATGCCCGAAATAGGTGGACAGACCGCACCGGGATTCGAAGGAGTGCGCGAGGCGTTCGCGGCCAACCTGGCCGGCGGGCAGGAGGTGGGCGCGGCGGTCGGCGTCTACCTGCACGGCCGCAAGGTCGTCGACCTGTGGGGCGGCGTCGCCGACCCCGAGACCGGCCGCCGCTGGGAGCGCGACACCCTCCAGGTGGTGTTCTCCACCACCAAGGGGATCACCGCCGCCTGCGCGCACCTACTGGCCCAGCGTGGCGAACTGGACCTGGACGCGCCCGTCGCCGAGTACTGGCCGGAGTTCGCGGCGAACGGCAAAGAGCGCATCCCCGTCCGATGGCTGCTCACCCACCAGGCGGGGCTCCCCGCGCTCGATCGCCCGGTCACCCCGGCCGAGGCGATCGCCTGGGAGCCGATGGTGACCGCCCTGGCCGCCCAGCGCCCGTTCTGGGAGCCGGGAACCGACCACGGCTACCACGGGCACACCTACGGCTGGCTGGTCGGCGAGGTCGTCCGCCGGGTGACCGGCCGCGGCATCGGCACGTTCCTCGCCGAGGAGATCGCCGCGCCGCTCGGCCTGGACCTGTGGATCGGGCTGCCGGAGTCCGAGCGGCACCGGGTGAGCCGGATCATCGCCCCCTCCTACGACCTGGACGCGCTGGCCGCCGTCGATCTGGACTCCCTGCCGGAGTCCGCGCGCGAGGTGATGAGCGCCTACACCGACCCCACGTCGCTGACCATGCGGGCGATGACCGTCATCACGCCGATGCCGAACCACGACGATCCCGCCGAGCAGGCCGCCGAGATGCCCTCGACCAACGGCATCTGCACCGCCCGCGCGCTGGCCCGCTTCTACGCCGCGCTCATCGGCGAGGTCGACGGGCACCGCATCCTCTCGTCCGAGACCCTGGCCGCGGCGACCAAGGAGCAGGCCGGTGGCGTCGACCGCGTCCTGCGCGTGCCCGTCCGCCTCGGCACCGGTTTCGGCCTGCCGACGCCCGACGCCTTCTGGTACAGCCCGACCGCCTTCGGGTTCCCCGGCTACGGCGGGTCGCTGGGCTTCGCCGACCCGGCGACCGGCCTGGCCTTCGGCTACGTCATGAACCACATCCAGGAAGGCGTGCCGGACCTGAGAGCCGCCGCCCTCCTCGACGCCGTCCGAACCGCCATCAAGGCACACGCCGGATAGCCCCGGAGCGCTCGCGGGCTCCGCGTGGCGCCGAGGCCATGAGGCGCGGATCATGCTCTCCCCGACCATCGGACGGTAGGAGGCGCGGACCTTCTGGACGGGATGGTCGAGGGGCCGTCGAGGCACCTTGGGGGACCGATTCCGAGTCGGTCCACGGTGACCCGAACGTGACGCCACGATTACCGAGGGTCATGCCGGAACCTGGTGTGCCGGTTGGCCCGTGCCCTGTGGGCGGTGCACACTGGACGGTGTGGAAGGAGATCCGATGAGCGCGCTCCCCTTGGCCGAGGGATGGCCGGGGCCGTCGGCAGAGCGGGCTCATCTGGTGATGCTCCCCGACCACCCCGGCCCGTACACCGTCGACGACTGGCTCGCGCTTCCGCAGACCGAGGAGCGCATCGAGCTCATCGACGGGAGTTTCGTGGTGAGTCCTGCCCCCGCGGCCGACCACGCGCTGTGCGCCCAGCGGCTGGTGCGCGCCCTTCTCGACGCCGCGCCGCATGACGTGGAGGTGGTCGAGAGTCCGAACGTGCAGGTCGGCAAAGAGGGGTTCATCCCCGACGTGGTGGTCGCCCGGGCGGAGCCGATCGTCGCCGGGGCCGTGGTGCTCGACTGTGACGACGTGCTGATGGTGGTCGAGATCGTCAGCCCCGGCAACAGGAAGCGCGACTACGTCGTCAAGCCGCCCTCCTACGCCGAGGCCGGGGTGCCGGTGTTCCTGCGCGTCGAGCTGCACGCGGAGGGGCCCATGCCGCTGGTCGAGGCGTTCGCCGAGCGTGGCGGAGAGTACGAACCCCTCGCCACCGCCCGCGCCGGGCAGATCCTGGTGCTGACCGACCCGTTCGAGGTACGTCTGGACCCGGCCGAGCTCACAGGCCCCCGGCGTCCACGCCAACGGTGACCGGGAGGTTCGCCGGGTCTCCGCCGTAGACGGCGCCGGCGTTCGCCGTACACCGTCCCGCCGACGCGGCGCCGTCGGGGGGATCCTTGGGACGGGTGGAAGGAGTTCGTCGGCGGAGGGGGGCCGTCACAGGACCGGTCCCCCCTGGGGATCCGCCGACCAGGTCATGTCCGGTGCTGGAAGGCCGGATATGACTGGTCGGGTCCGCCTGTCGGGTTGTCGACTCATGGGGGGGACTTCCGGCCCGGCGTGTCAGGGCCTCGTGGGTGAGGTGCTTTCTCTGATCTTGAGGTGGTAGGAGGCGCGGACCTCCTGGACGGGGTGGTCGAGGGGGCCGTCGAGGCGGCGTTTGAGCAGGTCGACGGCCACGCGGGCCAGTTCGTCCTTGTCGGGGGCGACCGTGGTGAGGGTCGGGGTGCTGAACCGGCCGTCCTCGATGTCGTCCACCCCGGCGACCGCGATGTCCTGCGGGACGCGCAGGCCGGCCGACAGGATGGCCCGCATCGCGCCGAGGGCCAGCAGGTCGTTGAAGCAGAACACCGCGTCCGGCCGGTCGGGGGAGTCCAGCAGCGTCTCCATCGCGGCGGCGCCTTCCGCCCGGCCGAACCGCTCGACCTCGACGACGGTCTCGGGCAGGCCGTGCGCCGCCATCGCCTCCCGGTAGCCCTCCAGGCGGACCGAGGAGGTGCCGCTCGGGGCGTTCTCCTGGGCGCCGAGCGCGGCGACGCGGGTGCGGCCGAGGCCGATCAGGTGCTCGGTGACCTCGCGCGCCGCGCGCACGTTGTCGATCGCCACGTGGTCGGCGGGGCCGTCGTGGATGCGCTCGCCGAGCAGCACCAGCGCGGTGTCGTCGCTGCGGGCGGCGAGTTCCTCCTTGCCGATGGCGACCGGGCTCAGGATGAGCCCGTCGATGCGGTGGTCGCGCACGCCGTCCAGCACCTGGCGCTCGCGCCCGAGGTCGCCGTCGGTCTGCTCGATGACCACGATCCACCGGTGCTCGGCGGCGGCGGCGATGACGAACCGGGACAGCTCGGCGAAGTACGGCTTGTCGATCTCGGGGAGGCCGAGCGCGATCACCCCGGTGCGGCCCTGGCGCAGGTTGCGGGCGGAGAGGTTCGGGCGGTAGTCCAGCTCCGACAGCGCCCGGTCGACCTTCTCCCGTGTGGCGGCGGAGACGTGCGCGTAACCGTTGACCACGTTGGAGACGGTCTTCACCGACACCCCGGCCAGGCGCGCGACGTCGCGCAGGCTCACTCCCACGGTGCCTCCCACGTGGCCATCCTTCCCCGTCCCCGCTTCGATCTCCGCCTACGACGGTACCGGTCCTATCGCACGTAACAGCACGGTATCGGGGTGTTTGGGCCTGTTTACAACGTTGAAACAACGTTGTACAAATCCACGTACCACTGAACGCGCGATGACAGAGAGGTCGTGCCTTGGCTGCGGCTGCTCATATCTCCCTTGACCCCTCCTTCCGGATCGCCCCGGTGGAGCCGCGGCTGTTCGGCTCGTTCGTCGAGCACATGGGCCGCACGGTCTACTCCGGCGTCTTCGAGCCGGGCCATCCGCTGGCCGACGCCGACGGCCTGCGCACCGACGTGCTGGAGCTGACCCGCGAGCTCGGCGTGACCCTGGTGCGCTACCCCGGCGGCAACTTCGTCTCCAACTACCGGTGGGAGGACGGCGTCGGCCCCGTGGAGGACCGGCCGGCCCGCCTGGACCTCGCCTGGCGCAGCCTGGAGGACAACAGCTTCGGGCTCAACGAGTTCATGGCCTGGGCGGCCAAGGCGGGCGTCGAGCCGATGATGGCGCTCAACCTCGGCACCCGCGGCGTGGCCGAGGCGCTGGAGCTGGTCGAGTACGCCAACTACCCCGGCGGCACCCGCCTGTCGGAGCTGCGCCGCTCGCACGGCGTCGACAAGCCGCACGACGTGCGCCTGTGGTGCCTGGGCAACGAGCTGGACGGGCCGTGGCAGATGGGCCACAAGACCGCCGGCGAGTACGGCCGGCTCGCCGCCGAGACCGCGAGGGCGCTCAAGCGCTTCGACCCCAACCTGTCCCTGGTCGCCTGCGGCAGCTCCAACAGCGGGATGGCGACCTTCGGCTCGTGGGAGGCCGAGGTGCTTGAGGCGACCTACGACATGGTCGACTACATCTCGCTGCACGCCTACTACGACCCGAGTGACGGCGACGCCGACTCCTTCCTGGCCAGCGCGGCCGACATGGACCACATGATCAAGTCCATCGCCGCGACCGCCGACCACGTGGGCGCCAAGCTGCGCAGCCGCAAGAAGATCAAGCTGTCGTTCGACGAGTGGAACGTCTGGTACCAGAGCCGCTTCAAGGGCGAGTCGTCCCTGGAGTGGGCCGCCCACCCCCGGCTCATCGAGGACGTCTACGACGTCACCGACGCGGTCGTCGTCGGCAGCCTGCTCATCACGCTGCTGCGCAACGCCGACCGGGTGGGCGTCGCCTGCCAGGCCCAGCTCGCCAACGTCATCGCACCGATCATGACCGAGCCGGGCGGCCCGGCGTGGCGGCAGACGATCTTCCACCCGTTCGCGCTCACCGCCCGGTACGCCCGGGGCGAGGTGCTGCGGGTCGAGCCGGACTCCCCGCTCATCGAAACCGCCAAGTACGGCGAGGTGCCCGCCATCTGGGCGACCGCCACCCACGACCCGGAGACCGGCGAGATCACGCTGTTCGCGGTCAACCGCGACCGCCACGGCGCGCTGCCGCTCGAGATCGCGCTGCCGGGGGACATGCGCGTGGCCGAGCACCTCGAACTGGCCGACGACGACCCCTCCGCGCGCAACACCGCGGCCGACCCCGAGCGCGTCGTCCCACGTCAAGGCACGGGTGCCGCCCTGGACGGCCGACGCGCCACGCTTACGCTTCCGCCCGTTTCTTGGACTATTGTCCGCTTTGCTCCCCTCACCGCCAGGAGTGCACGATGACCTCTCCTCTGTCCCGCCGTTCCTTCCTCGGACTGTCCGGCGCCGTCGGGCTGACCGCGACGCTGGCCGCCTGCGGCGGCGGCACCAAGATCGGCGCCGACGGCGGCGCGCCCGCCTCGGCCGCGCCCACCTTCTCCGGCGGCGAGTACAACGGCCCGAAGGTCACCCTGGAGTTCTGGAACGGCTTCACCGGCGGCGACGGCCCGCACTTCCGGGCCATGCTGGAGGAGTTCAACAAGCAGTACGCCGGCCGCATCGAGGTCCGCAACGTGACCCGGCGCTGGGAGGACCTCTACCCGGCGCTGCCCACCGCCATCGCCGCGAACAAGGGCCCGGACGTGGCGGTCATCCACATCGACTGGATCGGCACCTTCGCCGCCCGCTCGGTGCTCACCCCGCTCGACGACGTCGTGTCCGCCCTCAAGATCAGCGACGCCGACTTCATCCCGGCCATCTGGAACGCCGGCGTCTACGACGGCAAGCGCTACGCCGTCCCGCTGGACGTCCACTGCCTGGGCGACTACTGGAACGCCGCGCACCTGGACAAGATCGGCCTGAAGGACGCGCCCAAGGACAAGGCTTCCTACGAGGACGCCCTGGCCGAGCTGGCCAAGGCCGGCGTGGCGCAGCCGTTCTGGATGCCGAACAAGTGGCCGGCCCACCTGATGTTCATGTCCCTGCTGTGGCAGAACGGCGGCGAGCTGTACAGCCAGGACGGCGCCAAGGCCCTGTGGGGCGGCGCCGAGGGCGAGCAGGCGCTGGCCTGGATGATCGAGCAGATCGACAAGGGCCGCAGCCCGGCCAAGGTCGCCATCGACAGCCAGTACGCCGCCTTCAAGAACGACAAGACCAGCTTCACCTGGGACGGCATCTGGCAGATCAACGACCTGAAGACCAACGCCCCGAGCCTCAAGTGGGGCCTGTCCTCGGTGCCCGCCATCGGCGCCACCCCCGCGGTGTGGAGCTCCTCGCACAACTTCGTCATGACCGCGCAGGCGGCGAAGGACGCCGACAAGGTGCAGGCGGCCAAGTTCTTCATCGACCACATCAGCCGCCAGTCCACCGAGTGGGCCAAGGCCGGCATGATCCCCGCCCGCAACTCCGTCCGGCAGGACCCCTCGATCGCCGACCTGCCGCAGATCAAGCTGGCCGAGAACCCCGACGTCTTCCGCTTCCTGCCCGCGCTGCCCGGCGTCGGCGACGTGCAGTCCAAGGCCCTTGAGCTGGCCGTGGCCAAGGCGGTGCTGAAGCAGTCCTCGCCGGCGGACGCGCTGAAGGAGGGCGTGAAGACCGCCGACCAGCTGCTGGCCGACAACAAGCGGAAGTACGGCCGGTGAGCGTGCTCACCCGCTCGCGGGACCTCGCGGGGGCGGCCGCCGCCCCCGCCGGGGCCGCGCGCCGAATGCGCTGGTGGACCCCTTACGCCTTCCTGGCCCCCTACCTGCTGCTGTTCGCGGTCTTCATGGTGCTGCCGATCGGCTTCGGCCTCTACACCAGCCTCCACGAGTGGGACATCAGCCTGCCGGCCAAGCCGTTCGTCGGCCTGGCCAACTACGCCGAGCTGTTCGACCCCGCAAGCGTCGACGGCTCGCGCTTCTGGACGGCGATGCGGGCCACCGGCGTCTTCACCCTGTTCTCGGTGCCCCTGCTCATCCTGCTGCCGCTGTTCGCGGCGCTGCTGATGAACGGGCGCTTCCGCGGGCGCAACCTCTACCGCGCCGTCTACTTCGCCCCCTACGTCCTCGGGGTGGCCGTGGTCGGGTTCGTCTGGCGGTACCTGCTGGACGGCAACATCGGCCTGATCAACCACTACCTGGGCCTGGACGTGCAGTGGACCACCGACGTGCCGCCCGCCTGGATCGCCCTCGTCGGGGTCACCGTGTGGTGGACGCTCGGCCTGAACGCCGTCATCTTCCTGGCCGGGCTGCAGGACATCCCGCGTGAGCTGTACGAGGCCGCGATGGTGGACGGCGCGGGGCCGGCGGCCCGCTTCCGGTCGGTGACGCTGCCGGGGCTGCGGCCGGTCATGGTCTTCGTGGTCAACGCCACGATCCTCGCCTCGGCCAACATGTTCGGCCAGTCGTACCTGATCACGGCGGGCGCGCCCGCCGACCAGACCAAGACGGCGATCTACCTCATCGCCGAGACCGGCCTGCGGCGCTTCGACATGGGCAGCGCCTCGGCGATGAGCTTCATCCTCGCCGGGTTCCTCATGTGCGCCAGCGCCCTGGTCTTCGGCGCCTTCCGCGACAGGAGGACCTCGTGACCGCGCCTGCTCCGCGCCGGGTGCGCCGGGCCCTGCTCCACCTGGTGCTGGCCGTCGTCGCCGCGCTCTACATCAGCCCGCTGGTGTACATGGTGCTCACCTCGTTCAAGACCCGCGGGGCCGCGGGGTCCACCGAGCCCCAGTGGATACCGAGCCCGGCGACCCTGGACGCCTACCGGGAGATCCTGAACAGCCCCGACAGCCCGATCTTGACCTGGTTCGCCAACAGCCTGATCGCGGCCGTCGGCCACGCCGCCCTGGTGCTGCTCACCGCGACCCCCGCCGCCTACGCCCTCGCCCGGCTGCGCTTCCGCGGGCGGTCGACGATCTTCGCGGTGATCGTCGCGACACTGTTCGTGCCGCCGGTGGTGCTGCTCATCCCGAACTTCCTCATCGTCAACGAGCTGTCGTGGGTGGACAGCCTGCCCGCGGTGATCGTGCCCGCGGCGGCGGGCGGCTTCGGGGTCTTCTTCCTGCGGCAGTTCTTCATCACGCTCCCGGCGGAGCTGGAGGAGGCGGCCGAACTGGACGGGGCCGACCGCTGGCGGATCTTCACCTCGATCGCGCTGCCGCTGGCCAAGCCGGCGCTGGTCACGCTGTTCCTGCTGTCGTTCCTGACCAACTGGAACGACTTCCTGTGGCCCATCTACGTGCTGCTCAGCCCGGACTCGCTGACCCTGCCCGCCGGGCTCGGCAACTTCCAGAGCGCCAACACCATCCGCTACGACCTGCTGATGGCCGGTGCGGTGATCGCCAGCCTCCCGGTGATCCTGCTCTACCTGGTCGCCCAGCGCTGGGTCATCGAGGGCATCTCCCGCTCCGGCCTCAAGGGCTGAGGCCTTGTCGGCGCCCCACGCGTCGAGGCCGCGTCCGGGCCTCGACGGCTGCGGCGCCGCCGACGGTCAGCGCGAGCGTGGCCGCGGCCGGGTGGCGGGGCGGTCGCGGGTCTCCTCGATCGGGGTGCAGGGTTGCAGCGGAGGGGCGTCGAGGTTGCACGCGGCCTTGCGGTCGGGGGCTCGCAGCACGTTGGTCCGGATGGTGAGGAAGGTCAGCACGGCGGCGCAGGCCATCATCGCGGCGCTGATCAGGATCGCGGTGCGGAACCCCGAGGTGAAGGCGGTCGCCGAGGTGTAGGCGGCGCCGGTCAGCCCGACCAGCGGGGGGATGGCCGCGACGGCCAGCAGGCCGCCGGTGCGCGCCACCGCGTTGTTGACGCCGCTGGCCACGCCCGCGAACCGCTCCTCGGCCGTGGCCAGCACGGTCGCGGTCAGCGGCGCGACCGCCGAGGAGGTGCCGAGGCCGAACAGCACGACCGGCGGCAGCACGTCCAGCAGGTAGGAGGCGCCCGGCCCGATGCGGCTCATCAGGACCAGCCCGCCCGTGCAGAGCAGGATGCCCACCGTCATCGGCAGCCTGGGCCCGATGCGCTTGGCCAGGTCGCCCGCGCGGGGGGACAGAACGAGCATCAGCAGCATGACCGGGAGCATCGCCGACCCGGAGGCAAGCGGCGAGAACCCGGCGGCGACCTGGAGTTCGACGACCAGCAGGAAGAACACCACGCCCATCGCCGCGTACATGATGAGCGTGACCACGTTGACGGCGGTGAACTCGCGGGAGGCGAACACGCGGACCGGCACCAGCGCCGACACCGCCGCCCCGGCCCGCGAACGGCGGATCTCCAGCACGACGAAGGCGGCGCCCAGCGCGACGCCGGCCAGCGCCGACAGCAGCGGGATGGCCGTCCCGCGCTCGATCAGCCCGTAGGTGATCCCGGCCAGGGCCAGCGCGGCGAGCATGGCGCCCAGGATGTCGAAGCGGCCGTCCATCGCGTCGTCGCGGGTCTCGGGCACGTGCCGCGCCGCGACGGCCACCGTCAGCGCGGCCAGCGGCAGGTTGATCAGGAAGACCCAGCGCCAGCCCGCCGTCTCCACCAGCCACCCGCCGAGCAGGGGGCCGACCGCGCCGGCGACGCCGCCCAGGCCCGACCAGGCGCCGACGGCGCGCGGGCGGTCGTCGCGGGCGAAGGACGACTGGATGATGGCCAGTGAGCCCGGGGTGAGGAGCGCCCCGCCGATGCCCTGGAGGCCGCGGGCCAGCACCAGCGTCTGGATGTTGGGCGCCAGCCCGCACAGCGCGGAGGCCAGCGCGAACCAGACGACGCCGATGACGAAGATCTTGCGCCTGCCGTACCGGTCGCCGAGGGAGCCGCCGAGCAGGATCAGCCCGGCCAGGGTGAGGGTGTAGGCGTTCACCGTCCACTGGAGGCCGGAGATCGACGCGCCGAGGTCGTTGCCGAGCCGGGGAAGCGCGACGTTGACCACCGTGCCGTCGAGGAAGGCCATTCCCGAACCCAGCACGGTGGCGAACAGAACCCACCGGCCACTTGGGGATTTGAGCCGGATTCCACCCTTTTCCATGCCGTCCATCATGCTCTGACCTTCAGTGTGCTCCGAACATCCCGTCTTGCCCGGCCCCGCCCATGCCAGAGGCCGAGGTGGTGCGCTGGTGTCGCGCACGCCGGTCCCGGTGCGGGGGCAGTGCGCAGAGGAGAGCGACGAGGACGGCGGGCAGCGGCAGCCAGGACACCCGCTCAAGCAGCCATACGGGTGAGTCAGGCGCGCCAAGGAGGCCGGGGACGGCCGGGCCGGACGGCAGCGCGGCCAGCAGGACCACGGCCAGCGCCGTCTGGTGCCACAGGAAGACCGTCATCGCCGACAGGTTGACCAGGACGGCCGCCGCCCACACGCGTGGACGCCGCATGAGGGAGGTCAGCGGCCGGTGCAGTAGCATGACCAGGCCCACCTGGGCGATCCCGAAGCACACCGCGGCCAGGGTGGGCGGGCTGAGGTTGGACACCCGCGCCCCGGTGACTCCGACCATGCTCGCCGGGTAACCGAAGCCGGTGACCAGGATCACCGTCCCCGCCGCCCCGCCCGCCAGCATCGCCGCCGCTCCCCATCCTCCACCGAGCCGCGGCGCGTCACCGGCCCCGCGGGCGAGACCGAGGGCGTACGGGACGAGCCAGCCGGCGAGCACGTTGGTCCAGGCCGGCCACGCGGGGCCGCCCAGGCCGAAGCGGATCACGTCCGTGACCAGGACCAGCACGACCGCCGCGACGGCCGCGTGGACGGGCGGCACCCGGACCAGCAACGGAGTGACCGCGGTGAGCAGGCCGTACACGCCGAGGAACCACAACGGGCCGAGGGCCGGGACGGCCAGGGAGCGCAGCGACCCCGGCGGCACGCCGGCAGCCGCGAGCAGGACCAGCAGTCCGGCCCACACCGCGAGCAGCGGCCCTGCCGGGACGAGCAGGCGGCGCAGGCGGGGGCGGACCCACGCCCCGCCCGGCTCCCGGCCGAGGCTGCGCGCCGCCGCGTACCCGCCCACGAAGAAGAACACGGCCAGCGTCTGGAGCACCCACGACAGCGGAACCAGACCGGGCATGGCGGAGAGCGGGCTGGTGACCCGGAGGTGCCCGAGATCGTCCACCACCCAGGCGGTCACGAGCCAATGCCCCGCCATCACTCCGAAGATCGCCAGGGCGCGCAGCGCGTCGGCTCCCCGATCGCGCGTGGCCGGCGTGCCCGCCTCGATCCGCCCGGCGAGCCGGTCCCACGCCCGCCGCACCGGAACCGTCACGCGTGCTCCGGGCAGGGTCCCCGCCCGCCGCGTCATGGCGCGCTCACTTCGGAGGCGCGGCCGAGCGTGATCAACGCCAGGTTCCGCAGGGACACGCCACCCGGCTGGAAGTAGTCGCTGTGCCCGGCCGTTCCGGCCGCGAAGAGCAGCGCGCCGAATGAGGGGCGCGCCGGGTCGGCGCCGAAACCGAGATGCCCGATGCGCACCGGGGGGACGAAGCGCATCCAGTCGTCACCGCCGCGGCCCGCCCACAACCGGGCCCGGGCGCCGAGATCCCGCGCCCGGCTGACACCGAGGCCGGGGCTGCCGAAAACGGCCACGTCGGCCACGGGCAGTCCGGGCAGGGCCTTCGCGCAGACCACCGAGCCGTAGCTGTGGCACAACAGCGTCACCGGAGCGGAGGTGATCGAGCGGACGCGGGCGACGGCGCGGCGCAGTTCTCCGGCGCCCTCCTCGGCGACCGCGTCGGTGGCCGCCGCGAGACTGACGGCCCGCGGGCTGTCGTACCCGAGCCAGGCGATCACCGCCGGCCGGGCCGCCGGGTCCAGGGCCCGCACCTGCGCGACCAGGGCGCGCGCGGCGCCGCCCGGCGTGCTGTACGCCTTGCGCCGCCCACCGTCGAAGGTGGCCCGCGTGACGTCGGCGCCGGGCACGATGACGGCGACCCGGTCCGCCGTCGCCAGGTCGCCGAAGACCGTGACCCTACGATCGTCGGGAGTGGGGGTGAGCAGGATGAGGACGCCGAGTGCGCCGGTGAGGGAGATCGCTGCGAAAGCGCTCGTGGCCATGGGGGAGCCTCCTGTCCGGTCCGCGGCGCGCTCGCCGCGGACACGGCAGCAAGCTAGGAATCGCGATCGCTGACCCGCGTCCCCGGCAGGTGTGGTCTTCTCCGCTCCCGCCCTGGTACACGGCCGTGCGGTGCGGTGGCACCACGGGGTGAGGCGGAGAGATCACCCCTGGGGGTGACGCCGGGCGAGGGCATGGCTCGTACGCTGGGGCGGTGATCTCGCGCGCCTGGTCCGGGCTCGTCCGGTCGGCCTCGCCGCTGACCGCGGCGCTGGTCACCGGGACGGCGGAGCCCGCGGGCCCGCGGTCGCGGTCGCGGTGGCTGCGGCTCGCCGTGCCGGCGTGGGCGCGGTGGGCGCCGTTCGCCACCGTCGACCTCGTCCTCGTCGCCGACCTGGTGCTGGCCTTCATCCTGCTCGGCACTGGCGTGTCGTACCTGGAGACGGAGGCGGTGGCGTCCCACTTCTCCCCCGATGGGCCCGTCTTGATCGTGCTCGCCGCCGCCTACGCGGTGCCGGTCGCTCTGCGCGAGCGCTGGCCGGTGGCGGCGTGGCGGATCTCGGCGATGGCAGCGGTGGTGGGCGGCCTGGTCAACCCGCGCATCCTCGACGGCGCGATGGGCGGCGCCGCCGGCCACGGTGACGGCGTGATGCCCTACGTGGCGGCTCAGGCGATCACCTATCTGCTCTGCGCGTACTCGATCGCCGTGCGCGCTGATCGCAACGTCGTGATCGGGGTCTGGATCGTCTCGGTGGTGGGTGCGTGGATCATCCATCCGAACTCGATGTTCCTTGCCACGGTCCTGGTGACGGTGGCCCTGCTGTTCGGCCAGAACGTCCGGGCACGCAGGCGGGCGACCGGCCGGCTGGAGGAGGAGCGGCGGCACGGCGAGGAGCAGCGGGCGGCGCGCAGCGTGCTGGAGGAGCGCACGCGCATCGCCCGCGAGCTGCACGACATCGTCGCCCACCACATGTCCGTGATCGCGATCCAGGCGGAGGCCGTGCCGCTGCGGGCCCAGGGCGAGGTCGTGGCCCTGGAGGCGGGGCTGGCCGAGATCAGGGTGCTGTCGCTGGCGGCGCTCGCCGAGATGCGCCAGGTGCTGGGCGTCCTGCGTGGTGCGGACGGCCGCCGGGAGACGGCGCCGCAACCGGGGCTGGACCGGCTGGAGGACCTGATCGGCAATGTCCGGGCTGCTGGGCTCGCCGTCACGACGGAGGTGTCCGGCCCTCTCGACCTGCCGGCCGCAGTCGGCCTGTCGGCGTACCGGATCCTGCAGGAGTCGCTGAGCAACGCGATGCGGCACGCGCCCGGGTCGCCGGTGCGAGCCGAGATCGAGCGGACGGCCGCCGAGCTGAGGCTGAGCGTCACCAACGGCCCCGCCGACGCGCCTCCGGCCGCCACCTCGGACGGACCGGGCCAGGGGATCACGGGGATGCGCGAGCGCGCGGCTCTTCTGGGTGGCACCCTGGAAGCCGCGCCCATGGCGGACGGCGGGTTCTCTGTGACGGCCACCCTGCCGCTCGCCGCCGAACCCGCCGCGCCGGAGGAATCGTGATCCGTGTCCTGATCGCCGACGACCAGGGCATGGTCCGCACCGGCTTCACCACCTTCCTCGGCACCCAGCCCGACATCGAGGTCGTCGCGGAGGCCGTCAACGGTCAGGAGGCGGTGACGCGGGCGGCCGAGCTGGCGCCGGACGTGGTGCTGATGGACGTCCGCATGCCGGTGATGGACGGGCTGGAGGCGACGCGCCGCATCCTCGCGGGCACCGCCACCAAGGTCCTGATCCTGACGACCTTCGACCTGGACGACTACGTCTACGAGGCGCTGCGGACGGGGGCGAGCGGCTTCCTGCTCAAGGACGCCTCCGCGCAGCAGCTCGTCGAGGCCGTGCGGGTGGTCGCCGCAGGGGAGGCCCTGCTGGCCCCGTCGGTCACCAGGCGGCTGATCGCCGAGTTCGCCCGGCTCGGCGGGCCGCGGGCCCCGACCGTGAAACGGCTGGCCGAGTTGACCGGACGCGAGACCGAAGTGCTGGCGCTGATGGCCCAGGGCCTGTCCAACGGGGAGATCGCCGGGCGGCTGGTGGTGTCGGAGCAGACGGTGAAGACGCACGTCGGCCGCGTCCTGGCCAAGCTGGGTCTGCGCGACCGTGCCCAGGCCATCGTCTTCGCCTACGAGACCGGCCTGGTGCGTCCCGGCGACTGACCGCCGGCCGGGGTCCACGCGCGGGCGGTGGCCCGCCTAGATCGCGCATTGGCTCGCCGTCCCCCTCGAGGGGTGATCGGGCACCGGCGGTGAGGGTCACGGGGTTGCCGCCGACGGTCGTTCATGTCGGAGTCAGGGCTCGTCATGTGCTGTGAACTGCGATGACGCTTCGCATGCGACAGGCTGGCGGCGCCGGTGGACGGCGGGCGAGGGACGCGGCCGACGTCGCCGATTACAGAATTACGATCGCTGCAAGCGAACAAGCGCAGACATGGGAACAATCTCGGGCTCTCATTAATTGAGTCGATGTAACTCAACCCTTGGAGTTCGCATGAGTGAGAGCTTGATCCTCCCGGTGCTTCCGCTGGACGACGAGGTCGTCCTGCCCGGCATGGTCGTTCCCCTCGACCTGTCGGACGCCGAGGTGCGCGCCGCCATCGACGCCGCGCGGGCCACCTCCCAGCAGAGCAAGCCGCGCGTGCTGCTTGTTCCGCGCATCGACGGCAAGTACGGCGCCGTCGGCGTCTCGGCGGTCGTCGAGCAGATCGGAAGGCTTCCCGGCGGCGAGCCCGCCGCCGTCGTCCGCGGTGTCGAGCGGGTGCGCATGGGCTCGGGCACGACCGGCCCCGGCGCGGCCCTGTGGGTGGAGTCGACCCGCATGGAGACCGTCCCCGCCGACGGCCGCGCCGAGGAGGCGGCCAAGGAGTACAAGGCCCTGGCCACCACGATCATGCAGAAGCGCGGCGCCTGGCAGATCGTCGACGCCATCAACCAGATCGAGGACGCCTCGGTCCTGGCCGACAGCTCCGGGTACGCGCCGTGGCTCACCACGCCCCAGAAGGTCGAGCTGCTGGAGAACGCCGACCCGGCCGAGCGGCTGGCCCGGCTGGTCGAGTGGGCCCGCGAGCACCTGGCCGAGCTGGACGTCGCCGAGACGATCCGCAAGGACGTCCAGGAGGGCATGGAGAAGCAGCAGCGCGAGTTCCTGCTGCGCCAGCAGCTCGCCGCCGTCCGCAAGGAGCTCGCCGAGCTGAACGGGGACGCCGCCTCCGAGGAGGAGGACTACCGCGCCCGCGTCGAGGCCGCCGAGCTGCCGGAGAAGGTCCGCGAGGCCGCGCTCAAGGAGGTCGACAAGCTCGAGCGCACCTCCGACCAGTCGCCCGAGACCGGCTGGATCCGCACCTGGCTGGACACCGTGCTCGACATCCCGTGGAACGAGCGCACCGAGGACTCCTACGACATCACCGCCGCGCGGGCGGTGCTCGACGCCGACCACACCGGCCTCGACGACGTCAAGGACCGCATCATCGAGTACCTCGCCGTCCGCAAGCGGCGCGCCGACCAGGGGCTCGGCGTGGTGGGCGGCCGCCGCAGCGGCGCCGTCCTGGCGCTGGCCGGCCCTCCCGGAGTCGGCAAGACCTCTCTCGGCGAGTCGGTCGCCCGCGCCATGGGTCGTAAGTTCGTCCGCGTCGCCCTCGGCGGCGTCCGCGACGAGGCCGAGATCCGCGGCCACCGGCGCACCTACGTCGGCGCGCTGCCCGGCCGCATCGTGCGGGCGATCCGCGAGGCCGGAAGCATGAACCCCGTCGTCCTGCTGGACGAGGTGGACAAGGTCGGGGCCGACTACCGGGGCGACCCGACGGCGGCGCTGCTGGAGGTGCTGGACCCGGCGCAGAACCACACCTTCCGCGACCACTACCTGGAGGTCGAGCTCGACCTGTCCGACGTGCTGTTCCTGGCCACCGCCAACGTCCTTGAGGCGGTGCCCGGCCCGCTGCTCGACCGCATGGAGATCGTGACCCTCGACGGCTACACCGAGGACGAGAAGGTCGCGATCGCCCGCGACCACCTGCTGCCCCGCCAGCTCGACAAGGCCGGTCTGACCTCCTCGGAGGTCACCGTCGAGGAGGAGGCGCTGCGCAGGCTCGCCGGCGAGTACACCCGGGAGGCCGGCGTCCGCTCGCTGGAGCGGGCGATCGCCCGGGTGCTGCGCAAGGTGACGGCCAACGCGGCCTTGGAGCAGGCGGCGCTGCCGGTGCACGTCGGGGCCGGCGACCTGGTCGGCTACCTCGGCAGGCCGCGGCACGTGCCGGAGTCCTCGCTGCCGGAGTCGGCGCAGCGCACGGCCGTGGCGGGCGTCGCGACCGGGCTCGCGGTGACCGGCGCCGGCGGCGACGTGCTGTACGTCGAGGCGTCGCTGGCCGACCCCGAGACCGGCTCCACGGCCGTCACGCTCACCGGCCAACTCGGCGAGGTGATGAAGGAGTCGGCGCAGATCGCCCTGTCCTACCTGCGTTCGCGCGGCGCCGAGATGGAGCTGCCGGTCGGGTCGCTGAAGGACCGGTCGGTGCACATCCACGTCCCGGCGGGCGCGATCCCGAAGGACGGCCCGTCGGCGGGCGTCACGATGACCACCGCCCTGGCCTCGCTGCTGTCGGGCCGCCCGGTGCGCTCGGACGTGGCGATGACCGGCGAGGTCTCGCTGACCGGCCGGGTGCTGCCGATCGGCGGCGTCAAGCAGAAGCTGCTCGCCGCCCACCGGGCGGGCATCACCACGGTGCTCATCCCGGCGCGCAACGAGCCCGACCTGGACGACGTGCCCGAGGAGGTCCGCAACGAGCTGACCGTCCACGCGGTGAGCGACGTGCGGGAGGTGCTGGCCATCGCGCTGACCCCGGCCACGGTGGCCGAGACCGCCGCCGTCTGACCTCGGCACGGCCCGGTCCTCGCCGCGGTGTGCACCGGGCCGTCACCGGCCCGGTGCACACCCTGGCCGAAGCGCAGGGACATTTCTGGACGAATCATTCGGTCGCTTGACCGGATGATTCGTCCATGCTGTTATGAAGGGGTGATCTACCGAACCCCTGAGCTGGAGCCGGCCGACAAGGCCGTGCTCGGCGAGATCGAGGACATGCGCCGCGACCTGAAGTACCGCCTGGCCGAGCCGCACCGCTGGGACGGGCAGCTCCGGCGCCAGCTCCAGGCGCGTGCCATCCAGGGGTCCAACTCCATCGAGGGCTACCGGGCCAGCGTGGAGGACATCGAGTCCATCATGCTGGGGGAGGAGCCGCTGGAGACCTCGCAGGCGGTCGCGAGCGAGATCGCCGGCTACAAGCAGGCGCTCACCTATGTCCGGCGGTTGTCGATGGCCCGCTCGTTCGGCTACGACAAGGGCCTGCTGCACGCGCTGAACTTCATGATGATCGGCCACCACCACGACAAGACCCCCGGCGTCGTACGGCCGGGCGGCATCTACGTCCGCGACTCCGCCACCGGCCAGGTGGTGTACGAGGGCCCGGACGCCGAGGACGTCCCCGGGCTGCTGGACGAGCTGGTCGAGTGGCTCAACGCCGGAGACCTCGGGGAGCCGGCCTACGTCCGGGCCGCCATGGCGCACCTCAACCTGGTGCGCATCCACCCCTGGAGGGACGGCAACGGGCGCATGTCCAGGGCCCTGCAGACCCTGGTGCTCGGCCGCGACCAGATCACCACGCCGGAGTTCTGCTCCATCGAGGAATGGCTGGGCGAGGGACGCACCACCTACGACTACTACGACGCCCTCAGGGACGTCGGGCGCGATCATTGGAGCCCGCACGGCGAGACCCTGCCCTGGGTGCGGTTCTGCCTGCGCGCGCATCACATGCAGGCGCAGCGGGTGCGGCGCCGGCTGGCCGAGGCGGGGGAGGTGTGGACGCTTCTCGAGGAGCAGGTCGACAAGGAGGGCCTGCACACCCGCTGCGTCTCCGCGCTGTACCAGGTCTTCGTGAGCAGGCGGCTGCGACGCGGCACCTACCAGGCCGAGGAGTCGCTCAGCCAGGGCCAGGCCGCCCGGGACCTTCGTGAGCTGGCCGCACGCGACTGGCTCACCCCCTATGGCGAGACCAAGGGACGCTTCTACGCTCCCGGCCCCCGCATGGAGCGGATCAAGGCGGACTTCGCCGCCCGCGTCGAGCCACTGCGCGACCCGTACCGCACCGCCGCCTGACCGCAGGCCCGGGACGGCATGGCCGGGGCGAGGGAACCGGGCACCGCGTCGGGTGAGTTCCCTGTGGGGGGCTACGCGCCGGCCGGGTCGTCGGTCGACAGGTGCAGGCCGAGCTGGGTGTACAGCTCCAACTGGTCGAAGTACTCCCGGTGCGTGACGATCTTGCCGTCCTCGACGAACGAGGCGCAGGTGCCCCGCAGAGTGATGCGGCGGCCGGTCGGCTCCAGCTCCCGCCCGTCGGGCAGCAGGAACGGTCCGGTGTGCGTGCCGGTCCCCGTCCATTCGACCATCATGGGTCTGTCGGTGCTGGTGGCCTCGAACCACACCGACAGGTGGAGGTCCGGAAATCCCTGGAAGAACTGCTCGTAGACCCACGCGATCTGCTCGTGTCCCTCCGCCACTCCTACGGGGGAGACCAAGACGGCGTCCTCGGTGAAGAGTTCGAGCATCCGGTTCACGTCGTGATCATTGAGCGCGTCGGCCAGTCCGCGCTTGACTTCCCACTTGTCGACCATGGCCGTGGTCCTTCCGTGGTCGGGTGTCAACCTATCGATCACGCTACCCAGCAGTAGGTCGGCTATCGGCTACGAGAACGTCGCGGACACGCCAGGAAGTCCCCTCGTCCTCCAAGCCGGGCAAAGTCGCGCGGAGACCTCCCGTGCCCGGCGGGCCGGCGCCGCGCCGATCAGCGGGTGCTTTTCCGTGGCGGGATAACCGAGTACGGTTCGGTTTTATGTACCCGGGAGCGGTCGCGGCCGAGACGCCCGACAAACCTGCCGTGATCATGGCGGGCTCCGGGCGGGTGGTGACCTACTGCGAACTGGACGAGGAGTCCAACCGGCTGGCGCGGCTGTTCCGGTCGGCCGGGCTGCGACCCGGGCAGCACATCGCCCTCATGCTGGAGAACCACCCGCTGTTCCTGGTGGTGGCATGGGCGGCGCACCGCTCCGGGCTGTACTACACGGCCATCAGCCCCCGTCTGCAGCCCGACGAACTGGCCTACATCCTGGACAACTGCCAGGCCGAGGTCTTCATCTCCTCGGCGGCGCTCGCCGGCGTCGCCACCTCGGTCACCGAGCGCACGCCGAAGGTCCGGCTCAGGCTGATGATGGACGGCGTCGCCCCCGGCTTCGCCTCCTACGAGCGGGCCGTGGCCGAGCACCCGCCGCTTCCCGTCGAGGACGAGTGCCAGGGGGCGGACATGCTCTACTCCTCGGGCACCACCGGCCGTCCCAAGGGCGTCAAGCCGCCGTTGAGCCGCGCGCCGCTCGAGGCTCCCGGCGCGCTGGTGGGGTTGGTCCGGCTGCTGTTCGACCCGTCGGCCGACGCGGTGTACCTGTCGCCGGCTCCGCTCTACCATGCCGCGCCCCTGCGCTACTGCATGGCCTTCCAGCGCATCGGCGCGACCGTCGTGGTGATGGAGAGGTTCGACCCCGAGCAGGCGCTGGCGCTGATCGAGAAGTACCGCGTCACCCACTCCCAGTGGGTGCCGACCATGTTCATCAAGATGCTCAAGCTCCCCGAGGCCGTACGCCGCAAGTACGACCTGTCCTCGCTGACCTGCGCCATCCACGCGGCCGCGCCGTGCCCGGTCCCGGTCAAGGAGCAGATGATCGACTGGTGGGGGCCGGTCGTCCACGAGTACTACGCGGGCACCGAGGGCAACGGCTTCCTGTACGTGGGTCCCGAGGACTGGCTCGCCCACAAGGGCACCGTGGGGCGCCCGCTGCTCGGCGTCGTCCACATCTGCGACGAGGACGGCGAGGAGCTGCCGGCCGGCGAGCACGGCACCGTGTACTTCTCCGACGGGCCGCGGTTCGAGTACCACGGCGACCCGGAGAAGACGCGCGCGGCCGGCGACCCGAAGGGCCGGGGGTGGACGACGCTCGGCGACATCGGCTACCTGGACCAGGACGGCTTCCTGTACCTCACCGACCGCCGCTCGTACATGATCATCTCTGGTGGGGTCAACGTGTACCCGCAGGAGGCGGAGAACGTGCTGTCCCTGCACCCGAAGGTGGCCGACGTGGCGGTCTTCGGGGTTCCCGACGAGGAGATGGGCGAGGCGGTGAAGGCCGTCGTCCAGGCCGCCGATCCGGCCGAGGCCGGGCCTGCCCTCGCGGCCGAGCTCATCGCGTACTGCCGCGACCGTCTCGCCCACTACAAGTGCCCCCGATCTGTGGACTTCCGGCCGGAGCTTCCCCGCCATCCCACGGGGAAGCTCTACAAGCGCCTGCTGCGCGACGAGTACTGGCCGTCCGCCGGCTGATCCCGCCCGGTCGCCCGCTCGCGCCGGTCAGGGCGCGAGCGCCGGGAGCCCCGCGGCCGGTTGCGGCATCACGGGTGACCCCAGGTGCGCCGGCGGTCCGGGCTTCGCGGGCGGTTCCGGCTTCGCGGAAGGCTCGGGTTTCACGGATGGTCCGCCGGGCGACACGGGCGGTTCCGGCTTGACGGGCGGCTCCGGCTTCACGGGCGGTTCACCGGGCTTCACGGGCGGCTCCCCGGGTGGCGCCGGAGGCTTCGCGACGGCCGGCGGGCAGTCGTAGAGCGAGCGCACGGCCGTCAGGTCGGCCCGGCTGAAGCCCTCCCGCTGACCGATCGGCACCGGCACGAGCGGGACCAGGGTGTCCAGCCCGTTGGCGCTGAAGAAGTTCCTGCCGTACAGCATCACCGACCCGTAGTCGAGCGTTCCGAACAGCCGGTTCTGTTCGGGCGCCAGCTTCTGGAACTGGGGCTCGTACCCTTTCAGCACGTTCTCCAGATGGACGGTCACCGCGGAGTCCCGGTCGGAGCGCGAATGTTCGTGGTAGAAGCCGATGGCGTGCAGCAACTCGTGAATGGCGACGCCCTTGCGCTCGCACCCCGCGCCGATCGAGACGTCCTGCGGCTGCCCGCCGATGCGTCCCACGTACGAATAGCAGCCCTTGCCGGAGATGACGTTCAGATATCCCGCCTCGTCGGTGCGCGGGACGAAACGCACGCAGGTGTTGTCGTGGAAATCCTTCATCGCCTGGACGACCGCCTCGCGCGCCCCGGGCGTCAGCGCGGGGGACAGGACGTAGGGCACCCTCCGGTCGGGCCACAGCGCGCCCGCCTGGGTGGTGCCCGCGCCCGCCGAGGACCCGGGGCAGGCGGCGAGACGCGCCGGCCGCCCGGACGGCGGCCCCGGCGCGGCCGGTGGCGAGGCCGGCCTGGCCGCAGGTGAGGCCGATCCGGTCGGAGATGAAGCAGTCGCGGCCGGTGGTGAAGCCGGCGCGGCGGGAGGTGGGGCCGGCGCGGCCGGAGGTGGGGCCGGCCTGGTCGGAGGTGGAGCAGGCGCGGCGGGAGGTGAGCCGGGCATGACCCGGGGCGGGTCCTGCGCGCCCGTCACCGGCTCTCCCGGCCCCCGCTCTCCCGGTGGGGGCGGGGTGAGACGGCCGGTCCCGGGGAAGACGCCCGGCAACTGGATCTTCCCGGCGGAGGCGTCGGCGGGCGTGCCGATGATGATGTCGCCCTCGGTGACGGCGTGCCCGTCGATGTCCGCGAACCCGATCGTGTGCGGCTGCCCGGTGACGTCCGGAGCGGTGACGAACTGGGACGGGTGCTCGACCTGCTGCTGCCACAGCCAGTCCAGCGCGTCGTCGTCACCGTCACCGTCCCCGTCACCGGCGAAGGCGGGTGCGGCCACCGTCAGCAGCCCGGACATCACCACGGCCAATATCAGTTTATGTCGCATATCGATACCCCCGGAAAGCGTTTCACGACGGTGTGCGAACCGTCGCGGGGGAAACCTACCCGCATGATCACCCGGCACTCGCGGGAAAAGCCGGTGCGACGGGAGACCTCGTCGGGAGCGCGGCGCCCACGGTAATTCACCGGGCCCCCTTTCTCCTTATCCCGGCCTTACATTTCCGCCGCAGTCGGGACGGCGATAATGCAGCTCAGCGCCATTTCCGCAGGTCGCTCCGCCGGTCGGCGACCGCCGTGCCGCCGCCGGTGACAACCTCCAGGCGACGTTCAGCAGACCTTCAGTCAGGGCTTAGGACGTTCTTATCGCCGGTGCGCCATCATTGATTTACCGGTCCTCAACCGGCCGCCGCCGAATAGCGGCGCATGCGGACGACCTTGGGGGAAGAGATGAGCACCGAAGACCCGCGTGAGCAGACGACCAGCGAGACCACCCCGGTGGAGGCGCCGGGTGCGCGGGGCTGGACGCAGTTCGGCCGGACCGCGCCCCAGGCGGGCGGCTTCCGGCACCATTGGAGCGCATCGGGCGGGCCGGCCGGTGACACCCAGCAGTTGCCGCCCTTCGCGGCGGGCGCCGTGCCGGCCGGTGGCCCGGCGGGCGGGTGGTGGACCACCGGTCGCAAGGCGGTGGCGGGCCTCGCCCTGGCCGCGGTGGCGATCGGAGGCGGGGCCGCGGGGGCCTTCGTCGCCACGGCCGCCGCCGGGACCCGGCCCGTGATCTCCAGCCCGATCGTCCGCCCGGCGTCCAACACCGCCGCCGCGACGGTCGCCGACGTGGCGCGGGCCGTGCAGCCCTCCGTGGTCTCCATCACCGTGACCAGCGGCGCCGGCCAGGCCGAGGGCTCAGGGGTGGTCCTGTCCGAGGACGGCCTGATCCTCACCAACAACCACGTGGTCGCCGGAGCCGGGCAGGACGCCAAGCTCCAGGTGAAGTTCAGCGACGGCAAGGTCGCCTCGGCCGACGTCGTCGGCACCGACCCGGCCACCGACCTCGCCGTGGTGCGGGCGAAGGACGTGTCCGGGCTGACCAAGGCCACTCTCGGCGACAGCGACAAGCTGAGGGTCGGCGACGCCGTCCTGGCCATCGGCAGCCCGCTGGGCCTGGAGGGCTCGGTGACCGCCGGCATCGTGAGCGCGCTGGACCGTACGCTGACCGTCGGCGGCGAGTCCCAGCAGCAGCGCCCGCAGCTCCCGCCCGGCTGGGGCGACGGCGGGTTCGGCCAGCAGCAGCCCGGCCAGCAGCAACCCGGTCAGCCGCAGAGCTCCGGCACGACGATCGGCGGGGCCATCCAGACCGACGCCGCGATCAACCCCGGCAACTCGGGCGGCGCCCTGGTGAACGCCTCCGGCCAGGTGGTCGGCGTCAACAGCGCCATCGCGACCAACGGCGGCGAGGGCAACATCGGCGTGGGCTTCGCCATCCCCATCAACACCGCCCGCCAGGTCGCCGACCAGCTGATCAAGACCGGCAAGGTCAGCCACGCCTACCTCGGGGTCACCCTGGCCGACGCCACCGGCGACACCCCCGGCGCCGTCGTCGGGTCGGTGCAGGAGGGCAGCCCGGCCGAGCGGGCGGGGCTCAAGGCCGGCGACGTGATCACCAAGATCGGCCAGACGCAGGTGTCCGGGGCCGAGACGGTGGTCGGCGCGGTGCGCGGCTTCCAGCCCGGCACCAAGGTCGAGGTGACGTACCTGCGGGGCGGCGCCACCTCCACGGCCACCGTCACCCTCACCGAGAAGACCGTGACGAGCTGACCGTCTCCAGGACCGGACGCGCCACCGGGTACGCTGCGGGCCCGGCGGCGCGTCCGCCCTTCCCCTGAGGCCCGCGACCGAGCAGGTCGCGGGCCTCAGGGGCTCTCCGGTGTCCAGGGAGGCGGGCCTCAGTGGCTCTCCGGCGCCCGGGGAGTGTCGGCCTCAGAGGGGCTTGAGCACCGGGGGAGCAGGGGGCGTGGGAGCTCAGGAGAACCTGCGGCCCTCGTCGCGGCGGTAGGCCCAGGCGGCCAGGCCGCCCGCGACCACCGTCCACACCGCCATCATCACCAGCGCGAGGGCGTGCGGGGTGAAGTCCCCCGTCGCGGCCCACACCAGCTCCACCGCGCCGCGCGCCGGCAGGTAGGGGGCGATGGCCTCGATGAAGCCCGGAGCCCGCCCCGGGCCGGTGAGCAGCCCGCTGCCGAACGCCATCGGCAGGAACACGACCTGCGCGACGGCGATCGCCGCCTTCGACGGAAGCGCGTAACCGATCAGCAGGCCCAGCATGGTGAACGGGACGGCGGCGACGGCCAGCGCGCCGAGGCCCAGCAGCGCGCCGAGGGGCGTCACCGTCGCCTCGGTGAGCAGCGCGGCGATCAGGACCACCGGCAGCAGCGCCAGTGCCAGGAACGCCAGGCCGTTGAGCAGCCGGCCGGCGAACCTCGGCCCGGCGCCGGCGGGCAGCGTGCGCAGGTAGGGGTCCCAGGGCTGCGCGCGGTCCTCGGCGACGCCGACGCCGTAGGAGAACAGGCAGGTCCCCATGACCGCGAACGTCATCATCGAGCCGGTGGCGAACGTCGCGGCGACCGGGTCGCCGCCGGCGAAGGGGACCACGAAGAACAGCATCGAGGCGGAGGGGAAGAAGGTGTTGCCGATCACCGCGATGGGGATGCGGATGGTCTCGAGGAACTGGTACTTCACGTGCGTGACGACGAGCGACACAGGACTCTCCCTCGGGGGGGCGGGCAGGGGCTGTCAGCGGGGAGCTCAGGCGGCGGCGGGCGCGTCGTCCCGGGCGGTGATCGCCAGGAACGCCTCCTCGAGCGTGGTGGCCCGGATCTCCAGGCCCGAGAAGGGCACGCCCGACCCGACCAGCTCGCGGACCAGCCGGTCGGCGTCGGCGGTGACCAGGTGCGTCCGGTCGCCGTCGGTCTCCGCGCGCAGGACGCCCGGTAGCTCGGGCAGGTGGGCGGCGGTCAGGCTGACCCGGCGGACGCCGACCATGCCGCGCACCGCCGCGAGGCTGTCGTCGGCGAGCACCCGGCCCTTGCCAAGGACGACGACCCGCTGGGCCAGCGCCTCGATCTCCTCCAGGTAGTGGCTGGTCAGCAGCACGGTGCCTCCATCGGCGTGGAAGGCGCGCACGGCCTCCCACAGCGCGCGGCGGGCCTCGACGTCCAGCCCCGTGGTGGGCTCGTCGAGCAGGACGAGCCGCGGCCGCCCGGCGAACGCCAGGGCGACCGCGATCCGCCTCTTCTGCCCGCCCGACAGGCCCCCGATCTGCCGGTCGCGCATGCCGGTGAGTCCGAAGCGCTCGAGAAGCTCGTCGCGGTCGGCCCGCGAGGGGAAGTGGGCCGCGACGAAGTCCACGCACTCGCGCACGCGCAGGGTGGGCGGGAGCCCGGTCTCCTGCGGGGTCATGCCGAGCAGGCGGCGGCGGGCCGGGTCGCCGGGCGGGCCGCCGAACAGGCTGACCGAGCCCGAGGACGGCCGCCGCAGCCCGGCCAGCAGGTTGACCAGGGTCGACTTGCCGGCGCCGTTCGGGCCGAGCAGGCCGATGAGCTCCCCCTCCCGGATCTCCAGCGATGTGGTGTCGAGCGCGGTCACCTCGCCGTACCGGCGGGTGACCTCCTGGAGGCGAGCGAGCGTCTCGGTCATGGTTCCTGCCCCGTCTCTTTCTGGTCTGTACCGGATGGCGCCGAAGGCGCCGTCTCGCCGCCGGCCGCGCGGATCTCCGGCGCGCGCGCCGGGGCCGGCTGGGCGCCGGCCATGTCGAGCAGCGCCCGGATGGCGGCGGTGTAGTCGTCGAAGGCCAGCCGCCCCCGCCGGGTGAGCGCCACGTACGTCACCGGGGTGCGCCCCCGGTGGGTCTTGCCGATCTCGACGTATCCGGCGCTCTCGAGCTTGCTGAGGTGGACCGACAGGTTGCCGGCGGTCATGCCGAGGATGTCCTTCAGGCCGGGGAAGCTGATCTGGTCGCCCTCGGCCAGGGTGGACAGCGCGGTGACGACGCGCAGGCGCGCCTGGGCGTGGATGACGGGGTCGAGCTCGGGGAGCCCGGCGGACGGGCTCATGCCCTGCCCGGCCGCAGGCGGGTGCGCAGGTGGATGCCCACGCCCATGGCGATGAAGACGCCGCCCACGCCCACGGCGGAGAACAGCGCGTGCAGCCCGGGGCCGGCGACCACGCCGGCGACGTTCACCACGGTGACCCAGACGCCCACGGCGAACATCTGGCGCACCCCCCACACGGCCCCTCCGGCCATGAACAGCAGGCCGACGACCAGCATCGAGACGCTGCACCAGAGCAGGGTGCGCTCGGCCTCGGGGAGGAGCCTGCCGAAGTGGCCGCACAGCGCCCCGACGAGCATGTAGCCGAAGAACCAGCTCAGGCCGTACATGGCGCCCCGCGCCTGCGAGGCGCCGCGCACCTGGCTGCCCTGCCGCCACCCGGCGTACCCGGTGATGACCAGGGCCAGGGCCATCGTGCCGAACAGGATGGTCAGCGCCACGCCCAGCGAGAGCGGCCCCTGCGGCCGCCCCGACACCCCGTAGCGCACGAACAGGGCGCCGTAACCGATCAGCCAGACCAGCCCCCACAAGATGTAGAAGGCAGGCAGCGGACCGGCGAAATGCCGGGCCGCCGCCGCCCGCTGGTCCTCGATGATGCCCAGCATCTCCTCCGGACTGAGCGCACGCTCACCCTCGGCGTCCTCGGCCTCACCTGCCCGCATGACCCTCTCCTCACACCGCACTGCAAACTGGTTTGAACTATAAACCAAACAGGTTTGCGATGTAAACCACTGCCCCGCGTTTCGGCATCAAACGGCCGGATCGGGCGGGTGGGCGGTCAGGCGGAGGGCGTGGTGAGGGCCTCGGAGTGCCACAGGTCGTGGTAGTAGCCGGGGGCGGAGATCAGTTCCTCGTGGCGGCCGCGCTGGGTCACGCGGCCGGACTCCAGGACGACGATCTCGTCCACGCCCTCCAGGCCGTGCAGGCGGTGGGTGACCAGCAGCGTCGTGCGGCCGTGGGTGGCGTCGAGCAGGTCGGCCATCAGGGCGTCGGCGGTGGCGCCGTCCAGCGCCTCGGCGGGCTCGTCGAGCAGCAGGACCTCCGGGTCGTGCAGCAGCGCGCGCGCCAGGGCGAGCCGCTGGAGCTGGCCGCCGGAGACCGTGCGCCCGTCCTCGCCCAGCGTCACCTCCCAGCCGGTGCGCTCGACCCAGGCGTCCAGCCGCGCCCGGCGCACCGCCCCGGCCAGCTCGTCGTCACCGGCGTCCGGACCGGCCAGCCGCAGGTTGTCGCGCAGCGTCGCACGGAAGACGTAGGGATCCTGCGTCAGCCCGGTGATCAGGGAGCGGACGTCGTCGGTGCAGAACGCGCGGACGTCGGCGCCGTTGAGGCGGATGCTCCCCGACTCGAAGCCGGTGGTGCGCATGAGCGCGGACAGCAGCGTGCTCTTGCCCGCCCCGCTCGGCCCCACCACGGCCACCCGCTTGCCGGGGGTCAGCGTGAGACCGACGCCGTCCAGCGCGGCGGGGCGGCCGGGCGCGTGGCGGACCACCAGGTCCGCCACCTCGACGGTCAGCGGGCCTCGCGGCGCGGGAGCGGGCGTGGCCGGCTCGGGCACGGCGGCCGGGACGACCTGGACCTCCCGCAGCCGGCGCAACGCCGCGCTCACCCCGGCGAACCGCTCGCCCGCCGCGGCCAGCGGCAGGACCGGCTCGAACGACACCAGGGCCGTCAGCGCCAGCACGGCCGTCGCCACCGTCCCAAGCTGGGCCCGCTGGGCGGTCAGCACCACGGCGGCCACCGTGAGGCCCTGAACGAGGATGCCGGCCATCAGGGCCGCGGCGTTCGCCCGGCTCTGCCGCCGCTCCAGCGCCGCGAGCCGCGCGTCGGCCTCGGCGGCGGACGCCAGCGCCCGGACGGCGGCCCGGTAGGCGGCGAGGTCGGCGGCGCCGTGCACCAGGTCGGCGACCCGGGCCGCCAGGTCGGCCCGGGCGGGCGCCAGGCGCGCCGACCACCGGCGGGCGGCGGCGGCCGTCCCGGCGGGCAGCAGCACACCGGCGAGCAGCAGGCCCGCGAGCAGGACCAGCGCGGCGGCGGGCAGCAGGAAGGCCCCCAGCGTCACCGCGGCGACGGCCGTCACCAGGGCGGCGAGGGCCGGCAGCAGGCAGCGGACCAGCAGGTCCTGGACGGCGTCGGTGTCGTCGACCATGCGGCTCAGCAGGTCGGCGCCCCGGTGGCCGGGCGGGCGGGCCGGGATGAGCGCCCGGTACAGCCGCTCCCGGGTCGTGGCCTGCGCGCGCAGCGCCACGTCGTGCCCGGCCAGGCGCTCGGCGTACCGGAACACGCCCCGGCTGGTCGCGAAGGCCCGCACCCCGACGATCGCCACGCTGAGGGCGGCCAGGGACGGCCGCTCGGCGGCCCGGGTGATCAGCCAGGCGGCGCAGCCGATGAGCGCCAGCGACGCCAGCTCGGCCGCGGCGCCCGCGGCGACGGCGGTCAGCGCGCGCCCGCCCATCCCGGACAGGAGGTGCCGCCTGGGGGCCGGCGCGTTCTGGCCGGCGGCCGGCCCGGCCGGCGTGCCGCTGGTCATCGTCCGCCTCCCAGCGTCGTTCCGCCCTCGCTGTCCGGCCCCGGCACTGCGGCCCCTACGACCGCTGCCGGCCTCGTGACCGCCGGGCGGTCGGAGACGATCTTGCCGTCGGCCACGCGGACGACGCGGTCGGCCAGCTCGATCATCGCGGGCCGGTGGGCGACGATGACCGCGGTGCGGCCCTCGGCCAGCGTCCGGGTGGCCGCCACGATGGCGGCCTCGCTCCTGCCGTCCAGGCGCGCGGTCGGCTCGTCCAGCAGCAGCACCTGCGCGTCCGGGCGGCAGAACGCGCGCGCCAGCGCCACGCGCTGCCGCTGGCCCGCCGACAGGTCGGCCCCGCGCTCGCCGACGACGGTGGCGTACCCCTCGGGGAGCGCCTGTGCGAACTCCGCCGCCCGCGCGGCCGACGCCGCGGCGTGGACCTGCTGGTCGGAGGCGTCGGACCCGAGCCGGATGTTGTCGGCGACGGAGGCGGCGAACAGGTGGGGGCGCTGCGGCACGAACGCCAGGCGGCGGCGCCACCGGCCGGCGTCCACGGCGGAAAGTTCCACCCCGTCGACCAGCACGCGGCCCTCGGAGGGGGTGACGAAGCCGAGCAGCAGGTGGAGCAGGGTGCTCTTGCCGGCGCCGCTCTCGCCGACCAGCGCCACGCGTTCGCCGGGGGCGACGGTCAGCGACACGCCGTCGAGCGCGGCGTCCTGGCGCCCCGGGTAGCGGACGGTGACGTTCTCCAGCCTGATCTCCGGCACACCGGCCGGCATCGCGGCGACGGGGGCGGGTGTGGGCGGGTCGAGGGTGCCGGAGGTGGTCCGCTCCAGGACGGCGAAGGCGTCGTCGGCCGCGGCGACCCCCTCCATGGCGGCGTGGAACCTGGTGCCCATCATGCGAAGCGGGATGTAGGCCTCGGGAGCGAGCAGCAGCACCAGCAGGGCGGTGCGCAGGTCCAGCGACCCCGACAGCAGCCGCAGGCCGACCGGGACGGCGACGAGCGCGAGGGACAGCGAGGCGACCAGCTCCAGCACCAGGGAGGACAGGAAGGCGACCCGCAGGGTGCGCATGGTGGCCGAACGGTGGGCGTCGGCGACCTGCCGGACCACCGTGGCCTGGTACTGGGCGCGCCCGAACGCGCGCAGCGTCGGCAGGCCGCGCACCACGTCGAGGAAGTGACCGCCGAGGCGCGACAGCGCCCGCCACTGCCGCTCGGTGACCGCCTTGGTCTGCCACCCGACCAGCGCCCCGAAGACCGGGATCAGCGGCAGCGTGAGCAGGACGATGACGGCGGTGCCGAGGTCGGCCGCGAAGAGCCGCACCAGCACGGCGACCGGCACGACCCCGGCGACGGCGACCGCGGGCAGGTAGCCGGTGACGTAGGGGTCCAGCGCGTCCAGCCCTCGTCCGGCCAGGGTGACCAGCTCGCCGGACCGGCGGGCGCTGAGCCCGCCCGGCCCGAGGTCGCGCAGCCGCGCCAGCAGCCCGCGCCGCAGCACCGACTTCAGCGCGGTCGCGGTGCGCCCCGCCGTGACGCCCTGCAGGCCGCCCAGCAGCGCGCGCACCACGACCACGGCCGCCAGCGGGAGCAGGGCCGCCGTGGTGAACGCGCCTGAGAGCACACCCGACAGCAGCTCGGCCTGCGCCAGGACGAGCAGTCCGGCCAGGACGGCCGCCGCCAGGCACACCATCAGGTGCGGGCGGACCGCCGGCTCGGTGCGTGCCAGGCGCAGCAGATCCTTGTGCATCGGCTCCTCGAAGGTCCTCTAGAAGAAGGAGGGGACGGCCGCGGCGGCGCCCGCCGGCCTGGCCGGGCCGAAGGTGCGCCATACCCATACTTGCGCCGCGACCATGATGGGGACGACGGGCAGGACGATGAG
The DNA here is from genome assembly GCF_042665155.1 of Sphaerisporangium rhizosphaerae. Taxonomy (NCBI): domain Bacteria; kingdom Bacillati; phylum Actinomycetota; class Actinomycetes; order Streptosporangiales; family Streptosporangiaceae; genus Sphaerisporangium; species Sphaerisporangium rhizosphaerae. Next base: position 253,496 of record NZ_JBHTCG010000007.1, read on the forward strand.
ATTGAGCACATTCAGCGTCGCGGGGGAGGCGGCGTGCTCCAGCAGCACCGGGGACAGCGCCGCGAGCGGCACGGCCACCGGCAGGGCGGCGACGGCGGCCGACAGGCGCAGCCGCCGGCCGGTGCGGCGGGCCTCGGCCGGGCCCGACAGGCGCCACTCGGTGAAGGCCCGGCCGTGGAAGGCGAACACGGCGGCCACCACGGCGCCGCCGAGCAGGCCGGCCAGGTCGAAGGGCCCGTCCGGCAGCCCGCGCGCCACCGACGCCAGGGCGACGCCCCAGCTCAGGGCCAGGCCCCAGGAGCCGGCGCACAGCACGGCGTCCCAGAAGCCGCGCCAGGCGGCGCCGTCCAGCCTGCGCCGGAACCACAGGCCCGCGTCGCGCAGGATCCAGGACACCAGCAGGGTCACCACGACCGGGTACAGGCCGTGGACCACCGTCCCTTCCAGGGAGGGGAACGCGCCGAACAGCGTGCCGGCCGCCGCGATCAGCCAGATCTCGTTGGCCAGGACGAACGGGGCCATCGCGGCCACCAGGCGGTCGCGGTGCCGCGCGCGCGTGCCCGGCTCGCCGGCCCGTTCGCGGGCCCGGCCGAGCACCGGGAGGAGCATGCCGACGCCGATGTCGAAGCCTTCGAGGGCGAAGTAGCCGACCAGCAGCACGGCGAGGATCGCCAACCAGATGATCTCCATGGGGGGAGCTCCTCATTCGGGGGCGGCCTTGCCGCCGGGGGTCACAGGACGAGCGAGGGGGTGGGGGAGGGGTCGGCGGGCTCGGCGACGCCGAGGTCGGCCCTGTCGGGGCCGCGCCGGACGACCCGGGCGATCAGCAGGTAGTCGGCCAGGGCCAGCAGCGCCAGCACGCCCGCGAAGGCGGCGAAGGAGAGGGTGATCATCGGCCTGGTCAGGCCGGGCGACATGGCGTCGGCCACCGTGAGCCTGCCGTACACCAGCCAGGGCTGGCGGCCGACCTCGCGGACGAGCCAGCCGAGGACCGCGGCGACGAACGGCAGCGGCGTCATCAGCATGAGCATCGGATGCAGCCACCGGGCGCGGGCGAGCAGGTCGCGGAACAGCAGCGGCAGCAGCAGGAACAGCACGATCAGGTGCACGAGCTGCCCGATGAGGATCATGTTGCCGAGCGCCATCCCGGGGATCGCGCCCTTGAACTTGTCGGGCTGGATGTCGCGGACGAAGCCGAACTGCGCGTACCCGAAGCCGACGGCGATGTTGGTGCCGACGAGCGCCCACACCACCCCTGTGCGCAGCGACCGGCGGAAGAACTCCTGCTCGGGGGTGCGGCGGAAGAGCTGGTAGGCGCTGGCGCCGATGATCACGGAGCTGCCGGCGAACAGTCCGGCGCCGATGACGTGCGGGAAGGCCATCACCAGGCTCGGGTTGGCGAGCAGCGCGCCGAAGTCGGTCAGCACCAGGTGGTCGCCGCGCTGGACGCTGCCGGCCGGGTGCTGCAGGAAGGAGTTCGCCACCATGATCCAGAAGGCGCTGGCGTAGGCGGTGAGCGCCACCAGCCAGATGCACGCCAGGTGCAGCTTCTTGGGCAGGCGGTTCCAGCCGAAGATCCACAGGCCGAGGAAGGTGGACTCCAGGAAGAACGCCACCAGCGTCTCGATCGCCAGGGGCGCGCCGAACACGTCCCCGGCGTAGTGGGTCAGCCCGCTCCAGCTCAGCCCGAACTGGAACTCCATCACCAGGCCGGTGAACACGCCGAGCGCGTAGTTGATCAGATAGATCTGGCCCCAGAAACGCGTCATGCGCTCGAACACCGGCCTGCCGCTGATGACGTGGCGGGTCTGCATGATCGCGACGAGGGGGGCCAGGCCCAGCGTCAGCACGACGAACAGGAAGTGCAGGGCCCCCGTCACCGCGAACTGGAGCCGCGCCAGGTCGGTCACGTCCATGGCTCCTCTTTCTCTACGTTGTGTCTGCCTACATGTAGAGAGCCTACCTATAGAATGACGTCATGACGCACCTGAGTAGGCTTGAGCGGTGAATCCCGACGCGCTCCGCGGTCACATGGACGCTTTGCTGCTCTCCGTCCTGGAGGGCGGGCCGCTGCACGGTTACGCGATCATCGAGGCGTTGCAGGAGCGCAGCGGAGGCGCGCTCAACGTCCCGACCGGCACCGTCTACCCCGCCCTGCGCCGGCTGGAGCGGGTGGGCCACCTGACGAGCGAGTGGGCGACGGTCGCCGGCCGCCGGCGCCGCACCTACCGGCTGACCTCCGGCGGGTACGCCGCGCTGGCCGGCGAGCGGTCGTCGTGGCGGCAGTTCACCGACGCCATCGGCAGCGTCCTGTCCCCCCGGCCCCAGGAGTCGGCGCCTCAGCCCCAGGAGTGAACGCGCCGCAGGAGGCCAGTGCCCTGCCTCTAGGACTGGACGCCCTGCGCACCGCCTCGGGAACGGGCGCCCCGGCACGCGCCGGCCGGGGCGGCGCCGCTCAGTTCAGCGCGCTCCGCTGGGAGACCGTCGCGGCGGACGCGGCCGGCAGCGGGCGCGAAACGATCACGCAGCGGGTGGCGCTCCACAGCAGCGAGCCCGACACCAGGTAGCTCACCAGGCTCGCGACCATGCCCGGCGGGTAGGCGTCGAAGCCGCTCAGCGCCCGGCCGGCGCCCGCCGCCAGGGCGAGCCCCATCAGGCAGATGGCCGGCACCTGGATCCACAGCAGGATGCCCAGGGCACGCGTGAGCACGCCCGGGCGCCGCACCGCGCGCAGCGGACCGCTGAAGGCGAGCAGCGCCAGCGCGCCGAGGACGCCCACGCCGAACTGGAAGAAGTCGAGGAAGCGCGCGAGCGGTGTGAACCACGCCGCCCTGACCTCGGTGACGGTCCAGGGGTTCTCGGGGAAGATCTTCCAGATGACGCTCCACATCAGCGTCATGAGCGGCACGGTCACGAACATCACCGCGGCGGTCCTGCGACCCTGGTGGGCGGCGATCTCCTCCTGGTAACCGGGGGCGATCTCGTCGACCGGACCGAACTCGGCGACGGCCATGCGCTCGGCCTCCGCCCGGTCGAACCCCTCGGCCAGGTACGCCTCGGCGGAGTCGGCGAGGCCGTCGCGCGCCTCGGCGAGCAGATCGCGCCTGACGCGCGTGGAGCCCCGCAGCGTGCGGCCGAGTGTGCTCACGTAGTCGTCGATGACACTCGCGCTCGCCATGCTCTCCCCAGGTCTCCGCCCTCCGTGGGCTCCGGCCCTCATTGTCTCCTCAGGGCGGGCCGGGGGGTAATCCGGGTAATCCCTGACGCATCCCTGGAGGTCGGGCCGGTTCCCCCGATATGCGGGCGCGCATCTGTGCCGCTCAGACCCCCTCTGGCCCGCGGGTCAGCCGACGCCGGTCGCGGTGGCGTGCACGACCGGGGCGGGAGCGGGGGAGCGGTGGCCGACCGGGCGCCGGGCGGGATGGGCGCCGGCCGTCCAGAACAGCGCCCCGGCGGCGACGGCCGCCGCCACGACCAGCCAGCCGAACGCGCGCCCCATGCGCAGGCCGTACCCGCAGGCCAGCCAGTAGGCCGCGAGGGCCAGCCGCACCCGGCGCCGCCGGGTCGCCAGGCGGCGCATCTCCATGGCGCCGAACGCGAAGTCGGCCGCGACCTTCTTGTCGTCCACCGCGCGCCGCAGCCGCTCGTACAGGCCGGCCAGCCGGCCCGGGTCGAGCGGCTGCTCGGGACGCGTGGACCAGCCGCGCCAGGCCCGCTCGTCGGCGAGGACCCGGCGCTCGCTCCACCACAGCACCGGCGGCCAGTTCAGGGCGACCCGCACGCCCCGCGGAGTGCCGGCGAAGACGCACTCCGACAGCCGCAGCGCCTCCGGATGGCGGACCTGGGCCAGCCGGCAGCCGCTCAGGTCGGCCCCGCGCAGCGTCAGCGCGCCGGCGTCCAGCCGGTCCAGCGACAGCACCCGAAGCCCGCCGGCCGCGCCGGTCACGGTCGCCGGCCCGCCGAGCACGGCCTCGCGCAGCTCCAGGTCGACGTCCGACAGGCGCGCGGTGAGCCGGGAGGAGAGCCGGGCCCCGCGCAGGTCGACCGGGCATCCCGCGGCCTCCAGCTCCACCGGCGCCGAGGCGTGGACGCCGGAGAGCACGAGCCGGCGGCCCGCGCGCAGACCGGTGAGGTAGGCGCCGCCGTGGAACCCGGCCCCCTCGAACCCGGCCGTGCCGCCGAAGGCCGCCTTGCGGAAGGACACCGCCCGGCGGAAGCGGGACCCGCGGAACAGGGCGTCGTTGTCGAAGACCGCGCCGTCGAAGGCGGCGAACCCGTGGAACTCGGCGCCGCGGAAGGAGGCGTCCCTGCCGAACCGGGCGTCGCCGAACAGCGCGTCGCTGCCGATGCGCACGCGGTCGAAGGCGCCGTGCCCGCGCAGGCGGGCGCCGTGCATGGAGAACTCGCGGGAGAAGCGCACCTCGCGGAAGGAGGCGTTGCGGGTGAAGCGGGTGCCGAAGAAGGAGGCGAGACGGTCGAAGCGGGCATGGTCGAAGCTCGCGTCCCCCGCGAAGACGACCTCGCCGAACCGGGTCGGCCCGGTGAACCGCGCGCGGTCGAACCTGGCCCTGCCGAGATGGCGCCCCGTGGCCGACAGCACGCGGTCCAGCAGCTCCTCCGCGAGGGTGGTGCCGCGCAGGTCGACCCCGCCCCCGGGCGCGAGGCGGGCCAGGACCTCCTCCAGCTCGGCGGGGGTCAGATGGGCCAGGCAGCGGTCGTAGGGCCGGCACGTGATTCCCACGCACGCGGCCGACGCGTCGCAGGTCTGCCAGCCGACGTCGAGGGAGAGCGTCTTCAGCGGGGGCGTCATGCCAAAGTCATACCCAATGTCGGGTAACGGGTCGCTAAATCGTGACGGGAAGCTGACAGAGTGTATCCATGGCGTCGGGTGCGCCCGGCCCGCTAGGTCCAAGCACGACAAGCCTGGCGGCGCTCGCTAGACATCAACTGTCAAGCTTCGGTTATTTCACCTTCTATCTAGTTCTAGTACGAGATAGCGGGCTTTCCCGGGCCTACGCTCCCGGTCATGCGTGCTCTATCCCGGGCGCTCGCCGCCCTCACGGCCGCCGGCATGATCGTCGCCGGTGCCGCCGCCCTCTCTTCGTCCCCGGCCTCGGCCGAGCCGGGGACCGTCGTGATCAGCCAGGTGTACGGCGGCGGTGGCAACACCGGCGCCCCCTTCACCAACGACTTCGTGGAGCTGTTCAACCGCGGCGACTCCGCCGTCACCCTCGAGGGATGGTCCCTGCAGTACGCCAGCGCCACCGGCACCGGGACCTTCGCCGCCAACAAGCTCGACCTGTCCGGCACCCTCGCCCCCGGGCGCTACCACCTGGTCCAGCTCGCCGCGGGTGCGACGCCCAGCGCCCCGCTGCCGGCCCCCGACGCCACCGGCGGCCTCGCGCTGAGCGGCACGGCGGGCAAGGTCGCGCTGGTCCGCTCCGCCGAGGGCCTCGCCTGCAACGGCGGCTCGGCGCCCTGCACGGCCGACCAGCTCGCCCTGCTGGGCGACCTGGTGGGATACGGCACCGCCAACTTCTCCGAGGGCGCGGCGGCCCCGGCGCTGACCAACTCCACCGCGGCGATCCGCGGCGAGCACGGCTGCGCCGACACCGACGCCAACGCCGCCGACTTCACCGCCGGCGCCCCGGCGCCGCGCAACTCGGCGACCCCCGCCGCCCCCTGCGGCACGACGCCGGGCGACCCCACGCCGACGCCGACGGTCACCCCGACGCCCACGGTGACGCCGACCGACACCCCCACCCCCACGCCGACCCCCACCGAGACGCCGACGGCGAGCCCCACGCCGACCCGCACCGCCGAGCCCTGCACGCTCCCGGCGGACCACCAGATCGCGCAGGTCCAGGGCGGCGGCGCGACCAGCCCGCTGGCCGGGCAGACCGTGCGCGTCGAGGGCGTCGTCACCGCCGACTACCAGGGCACCGGATCCCTCGGCGGCTTCTACCTGCAGGACCCGACCCCCGACGCCGACCCGGCCACCTCCGACGCGGTGTTCGTCTTCACCGCCAAGCCCGCCGCCGTCGGCGACCGCGTGCTGGTCAGCGGCACCGTCACCGAGTACAACGGCCTGACCGAGCTGTCCCCGGTCACCTCCGTCGAGGTGTGCGGCACCGGCAAGGTCAAGCCCGCGAAGGTCAAGCTGCCGGTCGCCGAGGGCGCGAGCCTGGAGCCGCTGGAGGGCGTGCTGGTCACCTTCCCGCAGGCGCTCACCGTCTCGGAGGTCTACAACCTCGGCCGCTACGGCGAGATCACCCTGTCCTCCCACGGCCGCCTCTTCCAGCCGACCGACCGCGAGAAGGTCGACCCGGCGCTGGACGCCCGGCGCCGGATCCTGCTCGACGACGCCTCCAACCTGCAGAACCCGCCCGAGCTGCCCTACCACACCAACGGCGCCAACACCGTGCGCGTCGGCGACGCCACCACCGGCCTCACCGGTGTGCTGACCTACGGCTTCGGCCTGTACCGCGTGGAGCCGTCCCAGCCGGTCGTCTTCACCCCCGACAACCCGCGCCCGGCCGCGCCCGGCAAGGTCGGCGGCAACGTCCGGGTCGCGAGCCTCAACACCCTCAACTGGTTCACCACGCTCGGATCGCGCGGCGCCACCACGGCCGAGGAGCGCGACCGCCAGCTCGCCAAGCTGGTCTCCACCCTCAAGGGCCTCGACCCCGACGTCGCCGGGCTCATGGAGGTCGAGAACAACGGCGCCACCGCGCTGACCACCCTGGTCGACGCGCTCAACGCCGCCGTCGGCGCGGGCACCTACAAGGGCGTCACCTCGCCGGTCCCCGGGACCGACGCCATCCAGGTCGCCCTCATCTACAAGCCGGCGGTGGTCAAGCCGGTCGGCGCTCCCCGTTCCTCCGGTGACCCGGTCTTCCGCCGGCCGCCGCTCATCCAGGAGTTCCAGCGCGTCAAGGGCGGTGGATCCTCCTTCACGATGATCGTCAACCACTTCAAGTCCAAGGGCTGCGACGGCGCCACCGGTGCCGACCTGGACCAGGGCGACGGGCAGAGCTGCTTCAACGACGAGCGCGTCCGCCAGGCCAAGGCCGTCCTCGGCCTGATCGACACCCTGGGCCTCACCAACCCGGTCGTGCTCGGCGACCTCAACGCCTACGGCGAGGAGGACCCGATCCACACCCTGGAGGCCGGGAAGCTGGTGAGCGTCAGCAAGAAGTTCCTCGACAAGAAGGACCGCTACAGCTACGTCTTCGACAGCCTGTCGGGCGAGCTGGACCACGTGCTGGTCGGCAGGCGGCTGCTCAAGCAGGTGACCGGCGCCACCATCTGGCACGTCAACGCCGACGAGGGCAGGTTCATGGACTACAACACCGAGTTCAACCCGCCGGCCCTCTACTCGCCGGGAGCCTTCCGCTCCTCCGACCACGACCCGCTGCTGTTCGGGCTCAAGCTGTAGGACGCACGCGGCCTGGAGCGCCGAACGTGCGACCTGACCCGGTTCCCCGCAGGGCCTGCGAGCGCCCGCGGGGAACCGCGGCGGGCCGCCGAAGGACCACCGCACCCCAAGACGGCATGCGCCCCGACGAGTGATCGGACGAAGCGCGCGGCGCGCGGGCCCGGGAACGGCCGGGACCCGCGTGCAGGCGGGATGAAAGCGGCCTGTAAGGCGCCGCCACTAGCTTCTCGATCGAAGAGATCACTAGGAAAGGCGCACGATGTCCCTCATCCTCTCCCGCCGCGCCCTCGCCGTCTGCGCGGCGGCGGTACTCCTCTCGCTGACGACGGGATGCGGCGGCGGCAGCACCAAGGCGGTCTGCCAGGACGCCGTCAAGGCGTTCCAGGACTACAGCACCCAGGCCGCGGCCGGCGCCGGAAACCTGGACGCCTTCAACACCGCGAACGCCGGCCTGGCCGCCAAGCTGAAGGGCCTGTCGGGCAAGGCCGACGGCCACCTGAAGGACACCCTGACGGAGCTGTCCCTCACCTGGGGCGCCATCAAGATCGACGCGTCGAACCCGGCCGCGGCGGCGACCGAGCTGACCAAGCTCGGCACCCAGGCCACCGAAGCCACCCAGAAGCTGGCGAAGGACTGCTCCTAGCCGACGCCCGGCGAACCGCGGTGGCCCTCGCCCCACCGGCCTCACGGCGGCGACGAACCGCCGCCGCCCGGCCCCCCTCGCCGCCGAAGCCGCGCCGCTCCCTCCGGCCACCCCTGGGTCCCCCAGGGGTGGCCGGCTCGTTTCCACCGGGACGCGGGGCGCCCCCCAGACGCCATCTGGTGCGGAATTCCGGGAAAGGGTAGATGGTTATGCCGATCGGAATCGACGAGACACGAGACGAGGAAACACTGTGGCGACCATCGCGGTGACCGAGAAGAACTTCAACGACATCGCCGACGAGGGCATCGTCCTGCTCGACTTCTGGGCGGCGTGGTGCGGGCCCTGCCGCACCTTCGGGCCCATCTTCGAGAAGGCTTCGCAGAAGCACGAGGACATCACCTTCGGCAAGATCGACACCGAGGCCGAGCGGGGCCTGGCGGAAGGCTTCGAGATCACCTCCATCCCCACGGTCATGGCGATCAGGGACGGCATCGTCGTGTTCGCCCAGCCGGGGGCGCTGCCCGAGCCCGCGCTCGAGGACCTGATCAGGCAGGTGCGCGCCCTGGACATGGAGGCCATCCGCAAGGAGATCGCCTCCGACATCGACTCCGGGGTCGCCGAGGGCCCCGACGACGGCCGCCGCCCCTGAGCGAGGCCGCCGCCCTCGAGCACGGGAGCCACGCGAACGCCAGAGCCGGCCCCGCCGCCCTTTTCCACGGGCGGCGGGGCCGGCTCTCGTCGTGCGGGGCCCGCCCGGCTCGGCGCACGGCGGGCCCGGCCGTTGCCGTGCGGGCCCGCCGGGCTCAGCTGGAGCGGTAGAGCTCGGCGAGCTGGAAGGCCAGGTCGAGCGACTGGCTGCGGTTGAGGCGCGGGTCGCAGGCCGTCTCGTAGCGCAGCGCCAGGTCCTCCTCGACGATCGGGTGGCCGCCGCCGACGCACTCGGTGACGTCGTCGCCGGTGAACTCGATGTGGATGCCGCCCGGGTGGGTGCCGAGGGCGTGGTGCACCTCGAAGAAGCCGGTGACCTCGTCCAGCACATCGCCGAGCCTGCGGGTCTTGTGGCCGCTCGGCGCCTCGAAGGTGTTGCCGTGCATCGGGTCGCAGATCCACGCGACCTGGGCGCCGCTCGCGTGGATCTTCTCCACCAGCGTGGGCAGCGCGTCGCGCACCTTGGAGGCCCCCATGCGGGTGATGAAGGTCAGCCGGCCGGGCTCGTTGGCGGGGTTGAGCTTGTCGATGAGCGCGAGGGCGTCCTCGGGCGAGGTGGTGGGCCCGAGCTTGACGCCGATGGGGTTGCGGATGCGGCTGAAGAACTCGACGTGGGCGCCGTCGAGCTGACGGGTGCGCTCGCCGATCCACACCATGTGGGCCGACACGTCGTAGGGCAGGCCGGTGCGGGAGTCGACGCGGGTGAGCGCGCGGTCATAGTCGAGGATCAGCGCCTCGTGCGAGGAGTAGAACTCGACGGTGTGGAACTCCTCGGGATCGGCGCGGCAGGCCCGCATGAACGCCAGCGCGTGGTCGATCTCGCGGGCGAGCTGCTCGTAGCGGCGGCCGGCCGGCGACTCGGCCACGAAGTCCTGGTTCCAGGCGTGCACCTGCCGCAGGTCGGCGTAGCCGCCCTTGGTGAAGGCGCGCGCCAGGTTGAGCGTGACGGCCGAGGAGTGGTAGGCGCGCAGCAGCCGCGCGGGGTCGGGCGTGCGCGACTCGGGGGTGAAGTCGAAGCCGTTGACCATGTCGCCGCGGTAGGCGGGCAGCTCGACCCCGCCCCGGGTCTCGGTCCCACTGGAACGCGGCTTGGCGAACTGCCCGGCCAGCCGGCCGATCTTGACGACGGGGACACGGCCGGCATAGGTGAGCACGATGGCCATCTGCAGCAGCGTCTTGAGCTTGTTGCGCACGTTGTCGGCGGTCGCGCCGGCGAAGGTCTCGGCGCAGTCGCCGCCCTGCAGCACGAACGCCTCGCCGCGCACCACGGCGGCGAGCCGGTCCTTGAGCTCGTCGCACTCGCCGGCGAACACCAGCGGTGGCAGACCCTGCAGCTCGGCGACGGTGCGCTCCAGCGCCGAGTGGTCGGGCCACTCGGGCTGCTGCGCGGCGGGCAGCTCCCGCCAGGAATCCAGGTTGATCGGTTCGGCGCTCACGCTAAAAGGCTATTGCACCTTTCCCCGTGTGACAGAGTCCGTGTCCACAAGGTGAGAAATCTTTCTCCATTCGGGGGGAGATGCGAGGAGTCGTGCCACGCCCGTACGCCGGCCGTCGCGAGGCCGGCTCGCCCATCCGGACCCTTTCGCGCCCCTTCGTGCCGTCAGGAGGCGCCTGCCCGGGGAGCCTCGGGCGTGCGGACATGCTCGGGCAGGACGCCGAAGCCGACGAAGCGGCGGGCGAGGGCTCCGATGAGCGGCAGGCGCGCGGGATCACGCGGCCGCGCCGCCCCGCCCGGCGTGGCGCGATCACGCAGGGCCGGTGCCGGCCGGGGCGCGTCGCGCAGCGCCGGGCCGATGACCAGGGCCTGCACCGCGCGCTGCGCGAGCTGGGTGACGACCGTGGGCAGGGTGCGGCGGCGCTGCACCCGGCGCAGCAGCTCCTCGGGGACCGCCCCGGCGCGCAGCGGCCCGGCGAGCAGGTTGGCGGCGGCCACCGCGTCCTGCACGGCCAGGTTGATGCCGACGCCGAACACCGGTGACATGGCGTGCGCGGCGTCCCCGAGGAGCAGCAGCCCGGGACGGTGCCAGCGGCGCAGCCGGTTGACGGCGACCCGCAGGACGCTGACCTGCTCCATGCTCGCCAGCTCCCCGGTGCGGCCGGCGAGGAAGGGCACCAGCGTGCCGATGGAGGCGCGCAGCGCCTCGATGCCCTCGGCCCTGACCTGCTCGAACCGGCCCTTCGGGATCAGGTAGGCGAGCTGCCAGTAGCTCTCGCGGTTGATCGCGACCATCATCCGCCCGGCCGAGACGCGCAGGAAGGCGTCTGCGGTGTCGCCGTCCTCGCGCGGCAGCCGGAACCACAGCACGTCCATGGGCGCGCCGTGCTCCACCGGGACCAGGCCCGCGGCGCGGCGCACGGCCGAGCGCCGCCCGTCGGCGCCGATGGTGAGGGCCGCGCGCAGTTCGTGCTCCCGCCCGTCCCGGTCGCGGTAGCGCAGGCCGCGCACGGCGCCGCCCTCCCGGATGAGGCCCACCACCTCGGCCTCCATGAGCAGCCGGAAGGTGGGATAGCGCCGGGCCGCCGCGGTGACCAGGTTGAGGAAGTCCCACTGCGGGACGAACGCGATGTAGGGGAACCTGCTCTTCAGCCCGCGCAGGGAGGCGACGGTCAGGACGCGCTCGTCGGTCCACACCAGCACCTTCTCGGCCTTGCGGTGAGGCAGCGCGAGGAACTCCCCGGCGAGCCCGAGCTCGTCGAGGATCTGCAGGGTCGAGGGATGGACGGTGTCGCCGCGGAAGTCGCGCAGGAAGTCGGCGTGTTTCTCCAGCAGCGTCACCTCCACCCCGGCCCGGGCGAGCAGGAGGGCCAGGACGGCGCCGGCGGGGCCGCCTCCGGCGATCGCACATGTGGTCCGCATTTTTCATCACCTGATGAAATCATCGCACACCCCGCCTTCCGGGTGAAGCCCGGCGCGGCGGACGGGCGGCGCCTTTCGTGACCATGCGTGGCCCGCGGGCCACCGAGGAGCCCGCGGGCCGGATTCCCCGGCGCCCACGGCGATCGCGTACGTCACGGTTGGGGCGCGGGAGGAATAACCGGAAGGCTCCGGGGCAGTCGGTCTGCGCCCACGAAGGGGCGACAACGAGGCGACTTGGAGTTGAGGTCACATGATAGTGCTGGGCCTGCTCTTGATCGTGCTCGCCGGCGCGACCCTGGTCGCGGTGGCGAACGACGAGACCGGCGGCATCGCGGCGTCGGTCACGGTGCTCGACCGGACCCTCCAGCTCAGCAAGCTGGAGCTGTTCCTGGCAGGCGCGGCCACCGCGGCCGTGTTCCTGATCGGCCTGATGATCCTCACGGCCGGCATGCGGCGCGCCGGCGCCAAGCGCAGGAAGCTGCGCGAGGCGCGGGTGGAGACGCGTGACCGCGTCGCCCGGCTGGAGGAGGAGAAGCGCCGCCTCGAGCGCCGGCTGGAGGCCGAGAACACCGCTCCGGCCGCCACCGCCACCGCCGCCGCGCCCACGCCGGCCGGACGGCACGCGCACCTGCCCGACCATGACGGCGACGGCGTCGACGACCGGGTGGAGATCCCCGCCGCCCGTCCCGCCGACCGCGGCGCCTACCCTGGCGCCGACCACGTCGAGACCACCACCGAACCGGTGCGTGGCCGCGACGCCTACGACGGCGACCGGCTGGTCGCCGGGCCCCGGGCCGGCCGGGACACGAGCGCCTGACATGCGCGGCGACACCATCGACAACCCGGCGGCCGTCCGGGGACCCGGTCCCTGGGCGGCCCTGCCGGGGCGCCGCCGGCTGTCACGGCCGGTGGAGCACCGGTGCTCGGCCCGGCGCCCGCGCCGGCCGCGGCGTCAGGCGCGCCCGCCTCACCCGCACTCGCTGAGGGCGGCGGCGCTCCTGGCGTGTCCGGGGACGGCGCGTCAGCGCTGCCTGAGCAGCGCCAGACAGTTGGTCACCCCGGTGGTCGCCGGCTCGCGGATGCGGGCGTAGTCCTCCGGCGGGTACTGCCGGGGGCCGTTCTCCACCAGCAGGATGAGGTTGAGGTACAGCCGGTACAGAGCCTCGCGGACGCGGGCCTGCGGGGTCAGGTCCAGCTTGCCGCCCGCCTGCCGGTACCCCACCAGCATCGGGTCGTCCTCGCTCAGCCGCCCGAAGATCGTCGGAGTGATGAAGTCGGCCAGCGGGTCGCCCCAGAAGGCCCGCTCGTGGTCGATCAGCGCCTGGACGCGCGGCGGCCCCTCGTCCCGCGCGGTCACGAACACGTTGCCGGGCCAGATGTCGAAATGGACCAGTGAGGGCGCCGTCACCTCCTCCAGCACGTGGAGGTTGGCGTGGATGGCGCCCGCGATGTCCACCAGCGAGCAGGGCAGCGGCGTGGCGTAGCGGACCGCGTCGTCCAGCAGCGCGCCGGTCATCACCACGAAGGCGTCGCGCCACGTCGTGCCGGTGAGCCCGGCGTAGGGGTAGCCGTAGACGCCCTGGCCGGGGATCGTGTGCAGCGTCGCCAGATGACCGCCCACCTCGTGCCGCAGCGCGCGATGGTCGGCGTCGGTCAGGGAGCCCGCCTGGCTCCACGGGACGCCGTCCAGCGCCGAGAACAGCAGATAGTCGCCGCCGAGCCCCGGGTCGTCGAAGCCCGAGTGCAGCAGCCGCGGCAGCGGCAGGCCGGTGGGTCCGGCCAGGTGGTACACCAGCGCCTCGGTGCGCAGCAGGTGACGCTCGTAGGTGAGCTGCCGCAGCTCGGGGGGCGGTGCGACCTTCACGACGACCTGGCGGCCGTCGTCGAGGGTGACCAGCCACACCGCGTTGGCGAAGCCGTCGGTGAGCTCCTCGGCCGACCGCACCCCCGTTCCCACTGCTCCACGGATCAGCGCGTCCAACTGGGCGGCCGACAGCCGGCGCTTGGTCCTGCTCTCCATCGGTCACATCACTTCGGCTGGTCAAGACGGTCAGGGGAAGGGAAGGAGAAAGGAAGGCCGGGCGGGGCCGGCGAAGACCGGGGCCCTCGCCGGCCGCCCGGGCGCGCGCGCCTCACACGGCGGAGATGGTCCAGGTGACCTCGTGCTTGTCTCCCGGCTCCAGGACGACGAGGTCGGTGCCGGTGTTGAAGGCGTCCGGCGGGCAGGTCATCGGTTCGACGGCGATGCCCCGGTGGCCGAAGCCGGTGCCCGTGCAGACCTGCACCCACGGCATCGCCGCCGCGTCCCAGACGATCTGCACCGCGCCGCGCTCGCCGCTCAGCCGCACGCGGGCGAAGCCGTCGGGGGCCGCGTCCAGCCCGGTGAACGCCTCGTCGATCACGGTGGCGGCGAGCGGGCGGGGGGAGCGGAAGTCGAACGGCGTGCCGTCGACCGGCTCCAGCGTGGTGGGGATCAGGACGTCGTCGACGCGCAGCACGCGGCCGGCCGGCAGGTCGAGCTCCCAGCCCGTCTCGGGGCCGTCGTCGGCGATCAGCCACGGGTGCGGGCCGCAACCGTAGGGGGCCCGGCGCTCGCCGATGTTCTCGGCGGTGAGCGTCGTCGCCAGCCCCTCGGGACTCACCGCGTACCGCACCTGCAGGGCCAGGCGGAACGGGTAGCCGGGGGTGGGCTCGATGGTGTGCGCGAGCCGCACGAACCCCTGGTCGCCCTCGGCGGTGGGCGGCTCGACCAGCTCCCAGTCGGCGAAGGCCACCAGGCCGTGCAGCGCGTGGCCGCGTTCGAGCTCGTTGACCGGGACCTCGAACCGCTCGCCGTCGAAACCGTAGCGGCCGCCGGCCACGCGGTTGGGCCAGGGGGCGAGCAGGGTGCCGCTGTAGTGCGGGACGGGTCCCTCGGAGGGCCAGGTGGCCACCAGGTCGCGGTCGCCGTGCCTGAGCACTCGCAGGGCCGCGCCCATCTTGGTCACCTCGGCGTGATAGCCGCCACCGTGGAGAACGTACTGAGGCACGGGGGAAATCCTCTCATCGACGCGCGAACAACCAGATTCCGGGCGGCACCAGGGCGCACGCCTCCCATCTTCCCGGTCGTCTTCCGGTGGTCGTCACCGGGTCCCGGAAAGTGGGAGCGCTCCCATAGCGCCCTAAAGGTAGGGGCTTTGGCGCAAAGAGTCAACTAATTGAGTAAATACGGTCACACGTGGTGGGGTTTCGGCGCGACCCTGATCGAATGGGTGCGACCGCAGGTCAAACCGGTTTCGGACAGCCGGGACCGATCCCCGGTGCGGCGCTGTCCCGCCCTTTCACCACAAGCCCCCGGCGTGCGAAAACTCCCGCACAGGCAGTCAATGCCCATTGTCAGCTCATTATGTGAACCACGTCAGGTTACCGGCGATTCGGTCCTGTGTGGAGACCTCCGACCATCCCAGTTGACCCCCGCCATCCCCGCCTCCTCGCCGCGGAACGCCGGCCGCCTGCTAGCGTCACCGTCCGTGACGGACATGACCGACCCGGCAGGCCCGGCGGACCCGGCGGACTCGGCGGACCCGATGGACGGGGTGTACGTCGGGCGCGCCGACGTGGACGCGGCCGGCGACCAAGGCTGGCTGCTCGGGCACTTCAAGCCGCCCGGCGACCCGCGCCACAGCGACGAGGTCGAGATCAAGTGGGGCGTGCACGCCCGCGGCGACGAGCGGGCCGAATGGGTCAGGGGCGAGAAGCGCACCGCGCTGCTCATCCTGGTGCGCGGCCGGTTCCGGGTCGAACTGCCGGGCCGCGGCGTGCTGCTCGCCGAGCCGGGGGACTACGTCGTCTGGGGGCGGGGAGTCGACCACTCCTGGTACGCCGAGGAGGATTCGGTCGTGATCACCGTCCGCTGGCCCTCCGTCCCGGGCTACGCGGTCCCCTGAGCGCCGGGCGGTCCATCGCACTCGGCGAAGGCGAGTGGCAGGTCGGTGCTGTTTGGGGAGGGGCGTCTATCGTGCCGGGCGGATGCCTGAGATCCTCGGGCGAGCGTATTGGGACGTGCCGCCGCGGGCGCGCCGAGGGCGGGCGACGCCTGCCGACGAGGAGGGGTCCGATGGCCATCGACTTCACGCTCGCCCCCGAGCACGAGGAGATCCGCCGGCGCGTGCGGGACTTCATCCGGGGCACCGTCGTCCCCGCCGTCGAGGGCCTGGACGAGGAGACGGCAGCCACCACGCGTGAGGAGTACCTGCGGGTGATCTTCGGCCTGCGCGCCCGGGCGCGCGAAGAGGGGCTGTGGCTGCCTCATATGCCCAAGGAGTGGGGCGGCATGGGTCTCGGCCACGTCGAGCTGGCCATGGTCCAGTCGGAGGCCGCCAAGACCCGCCTCGGCCCCTGGATCCTCAACTGCGCGGCCCCCGACGAGGGCAACATGCACACGCTGCTGCACTGGGGCGACGACGAGCAGAGGGAACGCTACCTGCGGCCGCTGCTCGAGGGCGCCAAGATGTCGTGCTTCGCCATGACCGAGCCCGAGGTGGCAGGCTCCGACCCCACGCTCATCCGCACGTACGCCGTCAGGGACGGGGACGAGTGGGTGATCAACGGCCACAAGTGGTTCATCTCCAACGCCCGCCGCGCGAGCTTCGCCATCCTCATCGCCCGGACCGAGACCGACGTCCCCGAGGGCTCCCGCGGCGCCAACACCGCCTTCCTGGTCGACCTGCCCCAGGAGGGCTGGAACGACGTCCGCGAGGTCGAGACGATGCACGGCTCCACCGGGCACAGCGAGATCGTCATCACCGATCTGCGGGTGCCCGACGGCGCGATATTGGGCGGCCGGGGCAACGGCCACCGCCTGGGCCAGTACCGTCTCGGCCCCGCGCGGCTCGCGCACTGCATGCGCTGGATCTCCCAGGCGGAGACCGCGCTCGACATGATGGTCGACCGGGCGCTCAACCGCTACAGCCACGGCTCGCTGCTGGCCGACAAGCAGGGCGTCCAGTGGCTCGTCGCCGACTCGGCCATGGAGTTGTACCAGTGCAAGCTCATGGTGCTGCACGCCGCCTCCAAGATCGACAAGGGTGAGGACTTCCGCACCGAGGTCTCGAT
The DNA here is from genome assembly GCF_042665155.1 of Sphaerisporangium rhizosphaerae. Taxonomy (NCBI): domain Bacteria; kingdom Bacillati; phylum Actinomycetota; class Actinomycetes; order Streptosporangiales; family Streptosporangiaceae; genus Sphaerisporangium; species Sphaerisporangium rhizosphaerae. The sequence continues at coordinate 270,236 of NZ_JBHTCG010000007.1, forward strand.
GGCCAAGCACTTCGTCGCCGGCAGCCTCAACCGGATCATCGACCGGGCCATCCAGGTGCACGGAGCGCTCGGCTACTCCACCGACACGCCGCTGGCCAAGATGTTCCAGCACGCCCGGTGGGCGCGCTTCGCCGACGGCGCGGACGAGATCCACCAGATGCGCATCGCCGAGCGTACGATCGCCGCGTACCGGGCCACCGGTTCCACCAGCGCCGCCACCGGAGGGTTGCCACTGTGAACGAGATCGACCTGATCAGCGGGCTCGTCCCCGCGACGGGGGAGGAGCGGCCGGCGCCCGCGCCGTCCAACGTGGTGCGCTCCGACCGGCTCGACGGCAAGGTCGCCCTCGTCACCGGGGGCGCCGGCGGCATCGGCGCCGCGGTCGCCCGCCGGCTGGCCGCGGGCGGCGCGCGCGTCGTCGTCGCCGACATCGACGACGCGGGCGCCGCGGAGGTCGCCGGCGAGATCGGCGGGACGGCCGCGCGTTGCGACGTGCGGCGGCCGGCCGACAGCGAGAAGGCCGTGGCCCTGGCGGTCGAGCGGTACGGGCGGCTCGACCTGGCCTTCCTCAACGCCGGCGTGACCACCGGCTGCGGCCTCGGCGACGACTTCGACCTCGAGCGCTACCGCCTGGCGATGAGCGTCAACCTCGACGGGGTCGTGTTCGGCGTGCGGGCCGCGACGCCCGCGCTGCGGGCGGCCGGCGGCGGCACCATCGTCGCGACCTCCAGCATGGCCGGCATCGTGGGCATCCCCGCCGACCCGATCTACGCCGCCGGCAAGCACGCCGTCGTCGGGCTGGTCCGCTCGCTCGGCCCCGCCCTCGCCCGGGCCGGCATCAAGGTGCAGGCGCTGTGCCCGTCCTTCGCCGACACCCCGATCCTCGGCGGCGGCAAGGCCGTGCTCGAGGAGATGGGCTTTCCCATCCTCCCGGTCTCCGCGGTGACCGAGGCCTTCATGCGGCTGCTCGACAGCGACGGCACGGGCGAGTGCTGGTTCGTGGTGCCCGGCCGCGAGAGCGCCCCGTTCGAGTTCCGCCGCGCCCCCGGCCCGCGCGCCTGACCTTTCCCGCGCCGGTCAGCCGAGGCGGCCGGAGGAGATGCAGGCCAGGCGGCCGGAGGTCTAGGCGAGGCGGCCGGAGGAGATCAGGTCGCGGTACCACAGGGCGCTGCTCTTCGGCGTCCTGCGCTGGGTGGCGTAGTCGACGTGCACGATGCCGAAGCGGGCGTCGTAGCCCTCGGCCCACTCGAAGTTGTCCAGCAGCGACCAGACGTAGTACCCCTCCACCGGCACGCCCTCGGCCAGAGCGTCGTGCACGGCCGCGAGGTGGTCGCGCAGGAAGGAGACGCGCTCGCCGTCGGCGACCCCGCCGTCCGGGCCGACCTCGTCGGGCGCGGGCACCCCGTTCTCGGTGATCACGATCGGCACCGCGGGGTAGTCGTACTTCAGCCGGGTCAGGGTGTCGTACAGACCGCGCGGGTAGATCTCCAGCCAGTCGAGCTGCGCCGTCGGGTGCTTGTGCACGCGGTTGCCCTCGGCGTCCAGGAAGTGCGGGGTGTAGTACTGCACGCCGAGCACGTCGATGGGCTCGCTGATCACCGCGAGGTCGCCGTCGAGGATGCGGTCGGGCATCGGGCTGCGCTCGGCGATCCACGCGAGCGTGTCCTCGGGGTAGGCGCCGGTGAAGATCGGGTCGAGGTAGAGCCGGTTCTCCAGCCCGTCCTGGTGCCAGACCGCCGCGTCGGCGCCGGTGAAGGGCTCGGCGGCGTAGGTCGGGTGCAGGTTGAGCGCCGGGCCGATGCGCCGGCCGGGGTGGGCCTCGTGCAGCACGCGCGAGGCGCGTCCGTGGGCGAGCAGCAGATGGTGCAGGGCCACGAACGCCCGCCCCTCGTCCTGGACCCCCGGCGCGTGGATGCCCCAGCGGTAGCCGCAGTCGACGACGGTCTTGGGCTCGTTGATGGTCAGCCAGTCGCGGACCTCCAGCGCGTCGAACATGATCGCGGCGTAGTCGGCGAACCGCTCGGCGGTGTCCCTGTTCTCCCAGCCGCCGGCCTCCTGCAGCGCCTGGGGCAGGTCCCAGTGGAACAGAGTGGCCATGGGGTGGACGCCGCGCTCGCGCAGCCCGTCGACCAGGCGGCGGTAGAAGTCCAGGCCGGCCTGGTTCACCGCGCCCGCGCCGTCCGGCTGGACGCGCGGCCAGGCGATGGAGAAGCGGTAGCCGCGCAGGCCCAGCGAGGCCATCAGGTCGAGGTCCTCGCCCAGACGGTGGTAGTGGTCGGCGGCCACGGCGCCGGTGTCGCCGTTCTTGACGTTGCCGGGGACCGCCGCGAAGGTGTCCCAGATCGACCTCCCGCGCCCGTCCTCCTCCGTGGCGCCCTCGATCTGGTAGGCGGAGGTCGCCGCACCCCAGACGAACTCGTCGGGGAAACGCTGCTCAGGCACGGGGTTCTCCTTCGGGGGGTGGGGGCGCGCGACGGCCCGGGCTCCCGGCCGCACGGGCTGCCCGGGCCGCGCCTTTGGGGGGTCAGGCCGAGCCGCGCTCGACCAGATGGGTGTCCAATATCACGACGGGCTGCTCCAGCCGCTCGCCGTTGATGCGGCAGACGAGCAGCTGCGCCATCTGGCGGCCCATGTCCTCGGTCGGCTGGTGGACGCTGGTGAGCGGCGGCACGGTGTGCGCGGCCACCGCCGAGTCGTCGAAGCCGATCACCGCGACATCGTCCGGGATGATCTTGCCGTGGTCCTTGAGCACCCTCATCGCGCCGAAGGCCATCGGGTCGGAGGCGGTGAACACCGCGTCCAGCGCCGGGTGCTGCTGGAGCAGGCGCTCCATCGCCGACACGCCGCTGGCCTCGCTGAAGTCTCCGTAGGCGACGATCTCCTGCATGCCGGTGGCCAGCAGCGCGTCGCGGTAGCCGGCCAGACGGTCGACGCCCACGCCCATGTCCTGGGAGCCGGCGATGGTCGCGATGCGCCGCCTGCCCCGGCCGAGCAGGTACTTGACCGCCTGCCGGGCGCCGGCCCGGTTGTCCATGTCGACGTAGCTGAACGGGGTGAAGCCCACCGGGCGGCCGCCGAGGACGGTCGGCACGCCCATCTCCTCCAGCCGGCCGGGCAGCGGGTCGGCGCCGTGCAGGGAGATCAGCAGCACGCCGTCCACGTGCTGCCCGGTGAGGTAGAGCTCCAGGCGCTCGTGCTCGTCGCGCGACTGCGCCATCGTCAAGATGAGCTGCAGGCCGGTCTCCGACAGCGACGAGCCGATGCCGCGGATGATGCCCGCGAAGAACGGCTCGTCGAAGATGCGCTGCTCGGACTCCGACACCACCAGCGCGATCGTGTCCGTGCGCCTGGTGACCAGGGTGCGCGCCGCCCGGTTCGGCACGTAGCCGAGTTCGTCGATCGCCTGCTGCACCGCTTCGCGCGCCTTGTCGCTCACCTTCGGCGAGCCGTTGATGACGCGAGACACGGTGCCGCGGCCGACGCCCGCGCGAGCGGCGACGGCCTCAAGGGTCGGTCGCGCTCCCGAGCGGCGGTCCCCGTTCATCAAAGTAGCCCCCTCCTGACAGTTAACGCCTTATTCTGCCGGACCCAGCAACCCGCCTCTGCGGATCGTGTCGGCGTACCAGAAGGCGCTGGCCTTGGGGGTTCTGCGCTGGCTCTCGTAGTCGACGTACACCAGTCCGAACCGCTTGCCGTAGCCCCAGGCCCACTCGAAATTGTCCATCAGGGACCAGGCGAAGTATCCCTTGAGCGGGATGCCCGCCTCGATGGCGGCGTGGCAGGTGCGCAGGTGCGCCTCGATGTAGGCCAGGCGCTTCTGGTCGTCGACCGACCCGTCGGCCACGACGTCGTCGAACGCGGCGCCGTTCTCGGAGATGACCAGGGGGATGCTCGGGTATTCGGTGGCGACCCGCTGGAGCACCTCGTACAGGCCGAGATCGTCGATCTCCCAGCCCATCGAGGTGACCGGCCGGCCGCCGTTGACGAACGACACGTGCTCGTTGCCGGGCCACGGCGAGCCGGCGCCGGTCGGGGCGGCGGCGGCCGAGGCGGCGCCTCCGGGCTTGCCCGACACGGTGAACCGGCTGTAGTAGTTCACCATCAGGGTGTCGAACGGCGTGGAGATGGTCTCCATGTCGCCGTCCTGGATGAAGTCGATGTCGGTGACCGCGCTCAGGTCCGCGAGGACGTCCTCGGGGTAGGAGCCCTTCAGCAGCGCGTCCAGGAAGAAGCGGTTCTGCAGGCCGTCGATGCGCCGCGCGGCGTCCAGGTCGGCGGCGTCGTCGCTCGCCGGGCTGATCGCGTACAGGTTCACCGAGCCGCCGATGCGCGCGTCGGCGCCCTGGGCGCGCAGCGCCTGGACGGCCAGGCCGTGGGCGAGGTTGAGGTGGTGGGCGGCCCTGATCGAGGCGGCCGGCTCACGGCGTCCCGGCGCGTGCTCGCCGGAGGAGTAGCCGAGGAAGGCGGCGCACCAGGGCTCGTTGACGGTGCTCCACTGCTTGACGCGGTCGCCGAGCGCCTGGTGGACGCAGGCGGCGAAGTCGGCGAAGCGCTTCGACGTGTCGCGTGCGGGCCAGCCGCCGAGGTCTTCAAGTGCCTGGGGAAGGTCCCAGTGGTACAGGGTCAGCCAGGGCTCGATGCCGTTGGCCAGCAGCTCGTCCACCAGCCGCCGGTAGAAGTCCAGGCCGGCCTGGTTCACCGTGCCGGCGCCGTCCGGCATGATCCGCGGCCAGGACACCGAGAAGCGGTAGGCGGTCAGCCCGAGCTCGGCCATGACGGCCACGTCGTCCCGGTAGCGGCGGTAGTGGTCGATGGCCACATCGGCGTTCTCGCCGTTGAGGATGCGGCCCGGCTGCCGGACGAACGTGTCCCAGATGGAGGTCCCGCGCCCGTCCACGTCGGTGGACCCTTCGATCTGGTACGCCGAGGTGGCGGCGCCCCAGACGAAGCCGGTGGGGAACGCGAGGGCGGGGATGCCGGTCTGGGGTTGAGTCTCCTGCGTGGTCACGCTTTGACCGCACCTTCCATGAGTCCGCCGACGATCTGCCGGCCGAACGCGACGAAAACGACAATGAGCGGTAGTACGGAAAGGGCCGTTCCGGTGAAGATCAGGACGTAGTCCGTGCTGTGGGCCGCGGTGAGGAAGCTGATCGACACCTGAACCGTGGGGTTCTCCGGGCTCAGGACGATCAGGGGCCACATGAACTCGTTCCAGTTGAGCATGAAGGTCTGCAGCGCCAGCACGGCCATGCCGGGCCGGACGGCGGGCAGGATCACGTTCCACCAGATGCGCATGGTGGACGCGCCGTCCACCCGCGCCGCCTCGACCAGCTCCTCGGGCACGGCCTGATCGGTGTACTGCGTCATCATGAAGACGCCGAAGCCGTTGAGCAGGTAGGGCAGGATGACGGCCTTGAGCGTGCCCGTCCAGCCGAGGGTCACCATGAGCTGGTAGAGCGGGACGATGCCCATTTGCTGGAGCGGCACCATCATCGTGATGAGGATGGAGCCGAGCAGCAGGTTGCGGCCGCGGAAGTGGAGTCTGGCGAAGGCGAATCCCGCGAACGTCGAGATGAGCACGACGGAGAGCGTCACCGTCGAGGTGACGATCAGCGAGTTCACCAGACCCGTGATGAAGTGCGCGTCCTCGGTCTCGAGCACGCGCTGGATGTTGGCGCCGAGGTTGCCGCCGGGGAGCAGCGGCGGGGGCACCTCCACCGCGTCGGAGTTGGTCCGCGACGCGATGATGATCATCCAGTAGATCGGGAAGATCGACAGCAGGACGGTGAAGCCCAGGGCGATCTTCGTCAGGGGGGTGGCGCGGAACGGGTCCCGCTTGCTGCGCGCCTTGCCCCTCTGCGCCGGCCTGACCTGCGTGATCGCGGTCACTTGCTGCCTCCGATCCGGCGGACGAACGTGTAGTTGATCCCGACGCCGAGGAGGATCAGCAGGAACAGCAGCCAGGCGGCCGCGGCGGCGTAGCCGTAGTTGAAGTTCCGGAAGCCCTGCTCGACGATGTACATGGCGATCGTCTGGAACTGGCCGGTGGCCCCGCCGTCCATCCGGTTGCTGGCGAACATCACCGGCTCGGCGAACAGGGTGAGCCCGCCGATCGTCGAGACGAACACGGTGAAGATGATCGTCGGGCGGATCATCGGCAGGGTGATCTGCCAGAACTGGCGGCGCGGGGAGGCCCCGTCGATGGACGCCGCCTCGTACAGGTCGCGGGGGATGGTCTGCATGCCCGCGAGGTAGATGATCGCGTTGTAGCCGGTCCAGCGCCAGTCGACCATGGTGGCGATGGCGGTCCAGGACGACCACTTGGCGCTCTGCCAGTCGATGTGCTGGTCGACGCCCACGAAGCCGAGCAGCCAGTTGAACAGGCCGAAGTCGCGGCCGTAGAGCTGGGTGAACACGATGGCGACGGCGACGACCGAGGTCACCAGCGGCACCAGGACGCCCAGCCGGAAGAACAGCCGGCCGCGAAGGCGCTTGTTGAGCGCGTTGGCGAGCATGAGCGCGAGGACGAGCTGTGGCACCGTGGCGAGGACGAAGATGCCGACGGTGTTGATCACCGCGTTCCAGAAGTCCTCGTCCGCCAGGAGCTTGGTGTAGTTCGCCAGGCCGGTGAAGGAGGCGTCTCCGCCGGCCAGTCCGTAGTCCTGGAGCGACACCCACAGGGTGAACACCAGGGGGAACAGACCGAAGATCGCGAAGAGCAGGAAGTACGGGGAGATCAGGAAGTACGGGGTCGCCTTGATGTCGAACTGCGACCAGATACTGCGGCGGGAGCGCGCCTGGTGGCGTCCCGGCCGGGGCGGCGGAGGCGCCGGATCCGCCCGCTGCGTGTGGAGGTTGACGCTCATCGGATTTCCGGGGCGCTCCCTGGCCGGCGGCCACGGGGAGGAGCCCCATTCTCCTTCTTCTCGTCGGTAACGGTCGATCGTGTGCCCGCTACCAAGCGATAACCAAGCTCGGCATCGGTACGACTGGACGAGTGCCTCGCGGGGCGTAGGCGGTGGTGGGTTCCACCACCGCCACGCCGCTCACTACGGCAGGTCACCGGTTCGCCGGGGCGGTGAGCCCCGGCGAACCGGTGAGGACCGGGGAGGATCAGCCCGCCGCCTTCTGGCCCGCCTCGACGAACTTCTGCCAGGCCTGGGCCACGGGCACCGAGCCCTGCTCCATGCCGTTGAGGACCTGCTCCACCTCGCGCTTGACCTGCGCGTGCTTCTCACCGAGGAAGATCGGCTGAAGCGACTTGATGGACGGCCCGAAGATCTTGCCGATGGGCGCGTTGTTGAAGTACTCGTTGTTCACGCTCTGGAGCTCGGGGTTGTCCTGCGCCGGGATGGTGCTGGGCAGGTTGCCGCCCTCCTTGAACGCCATGAGCTGGGCGTCGGGGCTGGTCAGGTAGCTGGCCAGCTCGGCGGCCTCCTTCGGGTGCTTGGACTGCTTGGGCACCGCGAGCCAGGAGCCGCCCCAGTTGCCGCCGCCGCCGGGCACGGTCGCGACGTCCCACTTGCCCTTGAACTTGTCACCGGCGTTGCCCGAGACCACGCCGAGCATCCAGCCGGGGCAGCCCAGGGTCGCGAACTGCGACTTGACGAAGCCGGTGTTCCAGCCGTCGGTGAAGTTCTGCAGCTTGGCGGTCAGGCCGTCCTGGCTGATCTTCGTGGCGAGGTCGAACGCGGACTTGACGGCCGGGTTCTTGTCCACGATGAGCTGCTGGTTCTTGTCGAAGTAGGTGACGTTGCCGTTCTTGGCGGCCTCCTGCGCCAGCACCACGTTGTAGATGGTGTTGATGCTGTCGACGAACTTGGCGTCCTTGACCTTGGACTGGAACTGCTGGCCGGCCTTGATGAAGTCCTCCCAGCCGCCGCTCCACAGCTTGCCGACCTCGTCGCGGTCGGTGGGAAGCCCGGCCTGCTTGAACAGGTCGGAGCGGTAGCAGATGCTCATGCCGCCGACGTCGGTGCCGAGGGCGAACAGCTTGCCCTCGGTGTTGATGCCGTTCTCCCACTTCCAGGCGGGGAAGTCGGCCTGGCGGCTCTGCAGGCCGTACTGGCCGAGGTCGGTGAAGAACTGGGGACGGGCCTTGGCCAGACCCATGCCGCCCTCGTCGATGCCGACGACGTCGCCGGCGCCGGTGCCCGACTGCAGCCACTGCAGCATCTGCGGCCAGTAGACGTTCTCAAAGCTGTCGGTGAGGTTGTTGTACTTCACCTGAACGTTGGGGTGATCGCTGTTCCACTTGGCGACCGCGGCCTTGTAGCCGAAGTTGGTCCCGCCGCCGAAGGTCTGCAGCGTAAGGGTGATCTTCTCGGCCGCGGCCGAGGACGAGCCACCGGTGCTGGTGTTCCCGCCGTCCCCGCCGGAGCTGCACGCGGCGGTGATGCCGAGTGCGACCGTCATCACCGATGCGACCGCGAGTGTCTTCCCGCGGCGCATATTGTTCATCATTCCGGACCCCTCTCAGGTGGTTGCCCGATCTTTGGGAGGTGCATCGAGGGCCGGCCCCGACAGTCGGGCCCACGATGGCTGGATCCCTCAGTCGTGATCTCGCGGGGGTGAGCCTGCGAGCGATATTTGGGAGCGCTCCCACGAAGGGTCCCCGACGGGCAATGCTGGCGTCAATATGCCGAAACCTAACTGTTACTCCTGGGGCGGTTAGCGCTGAGAAAACCGTAGAGTAGCCCCCATAAGGCCCTTTCGCAGCATTGGGAGCGCTCCCACCGCTTCGGCACAGTCGGGCGCAAATCATCCATGCGCCACGGCGCACGGGCTTCGCCGGGCTCCCTGGCCACCGCGCGCGGGCTCCGCCGAGGTCCTGGGGGCGCGGCGCGCGGGCTGCGCGGCGTTCCGGCCGGCCCGCCGGAGCGATGGGAACGAGCGCCGGCGCCGCGCGGCCGGGGGAGTGGGCCGGCCGTGCGGCGCCGGGAGGCGTCCTTCGCGGGGAGGCGGGCGGGACGCCGCGGAAAGGTGGAACGAGGGCGGCGGGCCGCCGAGGTCAGGCGGCGTAGCCGGGGTAGCCGTATCCGACGATCTGCGAGGCCGGCCTGGTGCGGATCTCGACCCTGCCGCCGTCGGTGTTGCCCTCGACGGTGCGGATGGTGCCGTCGCCGTTGTCCTTGATGACGAAGCCGACGTGCTCGATGCCGTCGATGCTCTTGTCGCCGTTGAAGGAGAAGAACACGACCGCGCCGGGCTTGGGCGTGGTGCCCCAGCGGTCCCGCGCGGCGAACCACTTGGCGTGGGCGACGGTGTAGGCGTCGGCGCCGACGGTGTCCTGCAGGCCCATCTGCGCGCCCACCCAGGAGACGAACATGTCGCACCAGGCGGCGTCGGCGTAGTCGGCGATCGTGCCGCTGTCGCGCGCCACGGTCTCCCTGGCGCGCGGGGAGCTCATGTACCAGGCGTGGAACTTGGTGCCGCCGCCGCTGCCGTTCTCGCTGATGCCGACCTGCTTCTCGGCCAGTGCCAGCAACTGCTCGGCGGAGACCTGCCGGGACGGCAGCCCCGCCTTCGCCGCCTCCTGCCGCGCGACGGCGACGATGCCGCTCTTGGGAGAGGCGGCGTCGGCCTGGGGAGAGGAGTCGGCGTTCGCCGCAAGGGCGGTGCCGGTGACAACCTGGGCGAGCACGAGCCCGCCGAACGCGACGGCCTTCAACTGGTTCTTCGGGGCATCCAGAAGCCGATGTACGGTCGTGACGAACATGGACAAGCTGAGACTCCTTCTTCCTGCCGCCTACCGGGTTAGCTGACGGGTTCGGACGTGAAGGTTCGTCCTACGGGCGCGTCCGTGGGCGGGCGCGCCTGATTCACCCCAAGAAGGTGGGTCCCCGGCTCCGCGTGGGCGCGGACTCGACGGAGGCGCGTGACGGTGGGAGAGGGGTCTCTCCGCAGAGGACCGGCCGCGCCGGGCGATATCGACGGCACGGGCGGGTCGCTCAGAGAAGCGGTCTCCCGTGCCGGGATTCCTCCGAGAGTAATACATCGGACAAACCACATGCAAGTGGGACAAAGCTCTCGTCCGTTCTGGCCTTCTCATGGCAAAGCCAGGCACGCGGCCCGGCGAGAATGCGCGTCGGGCGCGGTTGACCTGCCGCGACGCGGGTAAGGTGCCGCCGATCCGGGCCCCGCGGGCGCGGACACGCCTCCCGGGGGCGTCCGGGCCCAGTGATACTCGGAGCCTGCGACGCCTCCTGTGTCAAGTGGGGCCCGCGTTGCTCCTGTGACTCCTGGGAGCCGCCCGCATCCGACAACGGCCGGGCCGCCGTCGGCCGCCGTTCATCGTCTGTTCCCTATTACGTAGGGTCGCGGGGCTAGGTTGCATGCGTCGTGAACGTGTCAATGCCCGGCGTGGAGAGGAACGGTCGAAGCCGCGTGCGGGAGCAGGGGTCGGCCGTCGCCTGGGTGGAGTCTCCGCTCCAGTTGCTGTGCGCGGTCGAGGCGCGGCACGCGGGGCTGATCGGGCCGGACACCCGCGTGGTGACCCGCGGCAGGCTGCCCGGCCTGCGCGTCACCCGCGCCGAGCTGGACGCGCTGGAACTGCCGGCCGGGCTGAGCATCCAGGCCGCCGATCAGGGCATGCCCCGTCCCGGCCGCCGCGACGCCTGGGTCCTCGGGGACGCCTTCTCCGGCAGGATGCAGCTCACCTCGCTGACGGCCTTCCCCACCCGCATGGTCATCGTCGACGACGGCCTGGCCACCATCCGCCTGCTGGAGCTGCTGACCGCGGGCCTGGCCACCCCTCTGCTGCGCGCCCGCGCCGCGGCCAAGCCGTCCCGCCTGGTCCTGGGCGTCGCCGCGGGGATCCGCCTGCGCGCCGCGGCGAGGGCCGGACGGCTCACCGTCTTCACCGCCCTGCCCGTCCCCGCCGCCCTGGCCGACGCCGTGCGCGGGCTCGGGGCCGAGCTGGTCACCCACGACTTCGCCTGGCTGCGCTCCCAGCCGGTGGTCGCCCACCCCCGGCCCCGCGAGAACACGGTGGTCCTCGGCACCTCGCTGGTGCGCAACGGGCTGATCCACCGCGACCGCTACCTGTCCTGGCTGTTCGCCCTCGAAGGGCCCCTGGCCTACTACCCGCACCGCAGGGAGGACCCCGGCGACCTGGCCGCGGTCCGCGACCACCCCGGGGTCACCGTGTACGACGCCGGGGCGCCGGTCGAGATGACCCTGCGCGACCTGCGCCCCGGCCAGCGCGTTCTCAGCCTGCCGTCCACGGCCGTCACCTCGCTGCGCGTGCTGCTCGCCGCCCGAGGGGTGCCCGTCCAGACCGTGGAGGTGCCCGACGACTGGTGGACTCCCTCCGCGTCGGTCTCCCTCCGATCGCATCTCCAGATGTTCGCGCACGAAAGGGCTTCTCCTTGAGCCGGGTTCTCGCTGTGGCCGATTCGGACTCGTATCTGAAATGGGCGGCGGGTCTTCTCGACCAGCTACCGGCCGGTTGGACATCGACGCTGGCCGTCGTGCGCACGCCGATCGTGCCGTCCCCGGCCCAGATCACCGCCGCCGTCAGCGGCACCCGCTCCGGCGCGGCCGAGCCGCCCGCCGTGGTGTCGGCGCGGGCGCTGCGCCGCATCGCCGAACGCGACCGGCCCGACGCCATCCTGCTGGCCTGCACGGGACCGGTGGTCGACGTGCTGGCCGGCGACGTGTTCGGCGGGCTCTCGCCGCGGCCGGTGCTGGTGTCGGGGCTGCCGGGCATCTCCATCCCCGCCACGGAGAAGGCCTGGCTGTACCGCGGGGCCTGCGACCTGTTCGTCGTGCACAGCGGCAGGGAGGTGGAGGAGTTCGGCCGCATCGGCAGGGAACTGGGCGCCACCGGGTCGATGGCCCTGGCCCGCCTGCCCTACCTGGACCATCGGACGGCCGGCGGCGGGACGGGCGACCGCCTGGTGTTCGCCACCCAGGCCAAGGTGCCCAAGCGGCGCGAGGACCGCGAGAGCATCCTGCTGGCCCTCGCCCGGCTGGCCGAGGCCCGTCCGGGCCTGGACGTCGTGGTCAAGCTGCGCGCCCTTGAGAACGAGCGCCAGACCCACAACGAGCGCTACCACTACGAGCGCCTGTGGCGGTCGCTGGCCGAATCCGGCGCGGTGCGTCCCGGCTCGGTGCGCTTCGCCGCCGGCGCCATGCACGAGCACCTGGCCGCCGCGGCGGGATTCGTGACGGTCAGCTCCACCGCGGCCCTGGAGGCGATCGCCGGCCGCGTCCCGCTGCTGGTCCTTTCGGACTTCGGGGTCAGCGCCGAGATGATCAACCTGGTGTTCGAGGACAGCGGGTGCCTGGGCACCCTGGAAGACCTGGCGCGCGGCGACCTGCGGCACCCGACGGCCGCCTGGTGCGACGCCAACTACTTCCACGACCCGGCCACCAGCGACTGGGTGGCCAGGCTCGGCTCCCTGATCGCCGAGGCGCGCGCGGGGCGGCTCGCCCCGGTGCGGCCGCTGCTCACCGGACCCGAGCACGCGGCCGCCCGGCGGCGGGCCCGCCTGCGGGTGGAGGTGCCGCCGAACGTGCTGCGCGCCGGTTACCGCGCGAGCCGCCGCGTGCGCCGCTACCTCAAGGCGCTGGGCTGAACACCGGACGGGACGGCGTGAAACTTTCGCGCCGCCCCGTCCGCATCAGTGGTGGCATGGGCGCTGCGGCCCCCGTCCGCGCTGCGGAACATGACGCGCCACGTTGACAACTCCCGGCGTCCGGTCACAATCAGTGACGTCAACGCCCCTGGTGACGGGAGGACGGTCATGGCGGGAAATCCCGGGTCGGAGGTCGCCATGCGCCGCTCCCTCGCGCGCGCGGCGATCGCCGCCTTCGCGGTCATCGGCGCGGTGGCCTCACCACCGCTGACGGCGGCCCCGGCAGGCGCCGCGGCCGCCACGCTGGGAGGGGCGGCCGCGGCCACCGGCCGCTACTTCGGCGCGGCCGTCGGCGCCTCCCATCTCGGCGAGGCGCCCTACGCGGCCGTGCTCGACCGGGAGTTCACCTCCGTGACGCCCGAGAACGAGATGCACTGGGACGCGGTGGAACCGGTGCGCGGCCAGTTCAACTTCACGCCGGCCGACGCCATCGTCGCCCACGCCCAGAGCAAGGGCATGCGAGTGCGCGGGCACAGCCTGGTCGACTCCCCGCACACGGCCTGGACGGGCAACCTGCTGACCGCCCAGGACACCTACCAGGCGCTCACCGCCCACATCGCCGCGGTGGCCGGCCACTTCCGAGGGAAGATCCACAGCTGGGACGTGGTGAACGAGGCGTTCGCCGACTCGGGTGGCGTGCGCCCCGGCCTGTTCCAGCGGCGCCTCGGCGACTCCTACATCGAGACGGCCTTCCGGGCCGCCCGCGCCGCCGACCCGGCCGCCCGGCTGTGCCTCAACGACTACGGCATCGAGGATCCGGCGGCCGCCAAGACCCGCGGCGTGCTGGCCATGGTCAAGGACTTCAAGACGCGGGGCGTGCCGATCGACTGCGTCGGGCTGGAGTCGCACTTCACCGCGACGACGCCGGTGCCGGCCGGGTACGCCCAGACCATCGCCCAGTTCGCGGCGCTCGGTGTGGAGGTCCAGATCACCGAGCTGGACATCGAGGGCTCGGGCGCCGCCCAGGCCCAGGCCTACGGCAGGGCGGTCACCGCCTGCGTGTCGGTGCCGCGCTGCACCGGCGTCACCGTGTGGGGGGTGACCGACAGGTACTCCTGGCGCAGTGGCGGCACGCCCCTGCCTTTCGACCGCGACTACAACAAGAAGCAGGCGTATTACTCCGCGCTGTCCGCCTTCGCCATTTGCGGGGCCCCGGCGGCCGCGGCCGATGGCGCGGTGGCGGCCGCCCGGCGCTGCTAGCGGGACAGGGCGCGGCGCAGGCGCGAGAGGGGACGGGACTTGGCCGGTTCGGGCGCGGGCAGCAGGCCGACCGAGGCCAGCCGCCGGTTCTTGAAGTAGCGGGCCTGCGGGCCGTTGGCCTCGATGTAGCGGGCCGCGGCCTCGCGCAGCGCCGGGTAGTGCTCGCTCTGCATGCAGAAGCCCACCGCCTCCACCAGCGCGCGCAGGTCGCTCCGATCGCCGGTCGGCGGCTCGGTGATCGAGCCGTCCGGCGCCAGGCGCGGCACGGTGGCGTCGACGATCGTCACCGGGATTCGGTTGCTGTTCTCGTAGGGCGCCAGCCGCTCCAGCACCAGCTCGCAGCCCATGGTCGCGATCGGCAGGCCGAACAGCCGGCGCGCGGTCATCAGAGCGGTGGAGAAGCATCCGACCACCAGTCGCGGGCGCAACGCCAGGAAGCACACCTCGGCCGGCACGGTGTCGCCGGCCACGCACAGGTCGACCCCGAGCTCCCGCGCGACCGCGCGCAGCAGGCGGGCGTGGTGGCCGCCCGCCGCCGGGTGCGGCTTGAACAGCACGCTGCGGTGGCCGCGCGCGGCGAGGGCGCGCAGCATCCCGGCGTGCAGCTCGGCCTCCTCCTCGGCGGTGACGATGTCCAGCGCCGACAGGTACTGGCCCAGGATGATCGCCTCGCCGTACAGCCCCTCGACGGCGGGCATCTCCTCCAGCACCCGCAGGAACGCCTCGTCCGGTAGCGGCTCGGGCGCGACCCCGACCTCGCGCAGCAGCAGCGGCGTGAGCTCGGGCACCAGGTCCAGGTGGAGCAGCCGGGTGATCCGGCCGGAGATCTCCAGCGGCAGCGGGTCGCGGGTCGGACCGTAGCTCATCAGGCCGTCGGAGTACACCGTGATCGGGCAGTCGCGGACCAGCGCCGCAACCGTCCTGGCCGGCGGCACCGCCACCGACTCCAGCACCAGCTCGGCGGCCCCCTCGCCCAGTGCGAGGTGGCCGCGCACCAGGCGCTCCAGCATGGGCACCTCGATGACGCGCGCCTTCCAGTCGGAAGGGTGCAGCGGGGCGATGATGTCGTTCCACGACCAGACCTCGTCGAACCGGGGCCGTAGCGCCGCGAACCCCGGGGCCTCGTCCAGGGACGGGGTCACCTCGGGGATCGCGGCGTTGTTGGACACCAGCAGCACCCGGCGGCCGTCGTGCGGGCCGAACCTGCCCGCGTCCATGGCCGCCGCCAGCGTCATCGTCCCGAACAGGGTGGAGCTGTAGAAGACCTGCGTCATGGCGAACGCTCCTCGGGCTGTCTGAGAGGTCGGGGGAGCAGCGGCCCGAGCAGGGCCTGCCGCTCCTCGTCCAGCCCCGTCTGCCCGAGCAGGTCCGCCG
Organism: Sphaerisporangium rhizosphaerae; assembly: GCF_042665155.1. Lineage (NCBI taxonomy): Bacteria > Bacillati > Actinomycetota > Actinomycetes > Streptosporangiales > Streptosporangiaceae > Sphaerisporangium > Sphaerisporangium rhizosphaerae. The sequence continues at coordinate 285,451 of NZ_JBHTCG010000007.1, forward strand.
GGAGGCCGGCCAGGACGTCCCGCGCCCTGTCCTCGAAGCGGGCACGCAGCGCGGGGGAGAACCGGTCGCCGAGCTCCAGGTGGTGGGCCAGCAGCGCGCAGAAGGTGCGCACCGCCTTGGGCTGCAGGTGCGGCTCGCCCTCGATCTGCTTGAACACCAGGTCGAAGGCGTCGAAGAAGTGCAGTTGCCGTTCGTCGCCGACCTGGGTCAGGGAGGTGGACACCAGCCGCCGGTAGAACACCCCGGCGATGGAGGCCACCGCGAACGACCGCGCCTCGCGGTGCAGCCGCCAGATCCACGGCCGGTCCTCGGCGGTGTGCAGGTGCCCCGGGAAGGCGAGCAGGTCGCCCAGCGAGCGCCGGTACACCCCCGCCCACGCGTAGGGGTAGTCCACCATCGTCCGCGCGTCGGCCGGCAGGATGCGGTCGCGCGGGTCGAGCACCACGCCCCGCCGGGCCTCCGGCGCGCGGTGCACGGTGCGCTTGCGCCCCTCCACCTGCACGTGGTCCACCCGGACGAAGTCGCAGCCCAGGCCCTCGATCGCCTCGACGAGCCGGGAGAGGTACCCCCGGCCCAGCCAGTCGTCGCCGTCCAGGAAGGTGAGATACCGGCCCGAGGCGAGGGACAGGCCGGCGTTGCGGGCGTCGGCCAGCCCCGCGGGAGAGCTGTTGCGCAGCACGGTCAACCCCGGCAGGTCGTCGCGGAAGTCGTCGATGACCTGCGGGGTCGCGTCCACCGAGCCGTCGTCGACGACGATGAACTCGAAGTCGGGCCGCGCGTTGTGCCGCAGTGAGGCCAGCGTGTCGCCGATGAACGGCGCCGCGTCCCGCACCGGCACCACGACCGACAGCGTGATCACCGGCGTCCTCCGGTGCGCGTCGCCGCGCCGCCTCCCGCCGCGCGCCGCACGGGGCGGCGCGCGTCCATGTCGATGATCATCTCGTGGGTCAGACGGTGACGCGGCGCAGGCGGGACTTGGGGGCCTCCTCGCCCGGGAAGACGCGCTTGACGCCGTCGCCGAGGGCCTGCTCGATGATCCTGATGTCGCGCACCAGGTGCTCCAGGCCGCTCGGCTCCAGCGACGCCGCGTGGTCGGAGCCCCACATCGTGCGGTCCAGGGTGATGTGGCGCTCCACGGTCACCGCGCCCAGCGTCACCGCGGCCAGGGAGATCTGCAGGCCGCGCTCGTGGCCGGAGTAGCCGACCGGGACGCCGTACCGGTCCTGCAGGGTGATGATCGTGCGGAGGTTGGCCTCCTCAGGCGGCAGCGGGTAGGTGGAGGTGGCGTGCATGATCACCAGCTTGGAGGTGCCGAGGATCTCCACGGCCGCGTCGATCTCCGGAAGCGTCGACATGCCGGTCGACAGGATGATCGGCTTGCCGGTGGCGGCGAGCCGGCGCAGCAGCTCGTGGTCGGTCACGCTGGCCGAGGCGACCTTGTGCGTGACGACGTTCATCTCCTCCAGGAAGTCCACCGACGGCACGTCCCACGGGGAGGCGAACCAGTCCAGGCCCCGCTCGGCGCAGTACTTGGCGATCTGGGTGTACTCGTCCTGGCCGAACTCCACCCGGTACTTGTACTCCAGGTAGGTCATCTCGCCCCAGGGCGTCTGGCGCATCTGGTCGCGCTGGTGGGCCGGCACGGCGATCTCCGGCGTGCGCTTCTGGAACTTCACCGCCTGGCAGCCGGCGTCGGCGGCCACGTCGATGAGGCGGCGGGCGATGTCCAGGTCGCCGTTGTGGTTGATGCCGATCTCGCCGATGACGTACACCGGCTGCCCGGGGCCGACCAGCGACTCGCCGATCTGGACCGGGGCGCCCTTGACGCGCAGCGTCGCGCGCGGGCCGGCGGCGGCCGGCTCGGCGTCCACCGGGCGGGCGGCGAGCACGCGGTCGCACAGCTCGCGCACGGCGCCGGCGCCGCCCCCGTGGCCGAGCACGATGCGGGCGGCGGCGCGCACGCGGGGGTGGGCGTCGGGCACGGTCACCGGCCAGCCGACCAGCTCCATGCAGCCGAGGTCGTTGAGGTCGTTGCCGACGTAGGCGACCCGCGCCGGGTCCAGGCCCTCGATGCTGAGCCAGTCGCGCAGGGCGGTCTGCTTGGAGGCCAGGCCCTGCAGGACCGGGACGCCGAGCTTGCGGGCGCGGGCGGTGACGACCGGGTTCCGCTCGGTGGACAGCACCAGGATCTTGACGCCGGACCGCTTGAGCAGGGCGATGCCGAGGCCGTCGGAGCGGCTCACCGCGACGGTCTCACGGCCGTCCTGGTCGACGTAGACCAGGTCGTCGGTGTGCACGCCGTCGAAGTCGGTGACCACCGCGTCAACGTCGAGCGGGCCCGGACGGTCCACGAACGGGGCCAGCGCCCGCACCATCTCCAGGTCCTCGGGGGAGTCCACCTCGACGGCGTGGCGGCTCGGCACCGGCTGGACGGCGACGGTGCCGAAGAAGCGGTGCCCGTGCTCGCGCAGCCCGGCGGCGCGGATGGCGTAGAAGGCGCCGGTCTCGCGGTACTCCGGCTCGCGGTCCTGGCGGCGCGGGCGGTGGGCCGGGTCGTGGTTGATCCCGCGCACCCCGTCCTCGCCGCGCGCCCACACGAACTCGTGGGTGGGCAGCCCGGAGAACACCACGTCGGCGGCGCCGTCGAGCACCTTGGACACGGCGGCGTCCAGGTCGGCGGGGTCGATGAAGGCGCTGGTGCACTGGACGAGCACGACGACCTCGGGGTCGGTGCCGTGCTGGTCGAGGACCTGGTCGAGGGCGTGCAGCAGGGCCGACTCGCTGGAGGCGGTGGCGCCGCTCAGCTCGGCGGGGCGCTGGACCACTTCGGCGCCCGCCGCGCGGGCCGCGGCGGCGATGGCGTCGTGGTCGGTGCTGACGACCACCCGGTCGATGAGCTCGGCTTCCGTGCAGGAGACGACCGCGCGGGCGACCAGGGGCGTGCCGCCCACCTTGGCCAGGTTCTTCAGCGGGACGCCCGCAGAACCTCCACGGGCGGGGACGACGGCCAGGACTCGCAAGGTTGACTCCCTGATATGCGGCGTGCGAGCGGGCCGTCCTTCGGCCACGCTCGCGAGGTGTCACGCACGCTAACCACCGGCACCATCCCGTTAGGAGATTGCGAGCTGAACGCCCAGCGTCACTCCTGTTAACACTTGGGAGAGCCGGGAAGCCGGGGCCGCCGCCGCCGCGCCCCGTCCGGCCGGACGGCGGGCGGGGGCGGGCTCATCCGGCGAGGGGGGTCACTCGTTCAGCGGGCGGGGGCGGGCTCAACTGGCGAGGGAGCGGGGGCTGGTTCGGCGGGCGGGCGGAGGGCTCACTCGGCGAGCGGCAGCCGCAGCACGAAGCGGGTGCCCTCGGGGACGTTCTCGACGTGCAGCGTTCCGCCGTGGGCGATGGCGACGTCGCGGGCGATGGCCAGACCGAGGCCGGTGCCTCCCTTGTTCCTGCTGCGGGCGGCGTCCAGCCGGGCGAAGCGGTGGAAGACGCGCTCGTGGTCCTCCTCGGCGATGCGGTCGCCGTCGTTGGTGACGGCGAGCACGGCCGACCCGTGGTCGCGGTGCACCTCGATCTTAACCATGTCGGCGGCGTGCCGCTGGGCGTTGTCCAGCAGGTTGTCGATCACCCGGTACAGGTGCGTGCGCACGCCCATCACGGTGACGTGCTCCTCGACGCCGGCGATGACCGGCACGCGGCCGGGCCGGGCGGCGATCTCGCCGGTGGCGAGCTGGCCGAGGTCGACGGGCTCCTGCGCGGCCGGGCCGCCCGAGCCGAGCCTGGCCATGAACAGCAGGTCGGTGACGATGGTCTCCAGCCGGTCGGTGTCGCGCAGCGCGCCCCGCACCAGCGTGCCGAGGTCGGTCTCCTCGGGGTGCAGCAGTGACTCCTCAAGCTGGGCGCGCAGCCCGGCGATGGGCGTGCGCAGCTCGTGCGAGGCGTCCGCGGCGAACCTGCGCTGCTGCTCCACCGAGTGCTCCAGCCGCGCCAGGGTGCTGTTGACGGTGCGGGCCAGGTGGGAGATCTCGTCCTCGCCGGGAGGCTCCCGCACCCTCAGGGACAGATCGCTCGCGGTGATGTGGGCGAGCTGGGCCTGGATGTGGTCGATGGTGCCAAGGCCACGGTCGGCGGTCTTGTAGGCGATCCAGCCGACCAGGCCGGCCACGGCGGCGATCTGCAGGCCGACGGCCACGTCGAGAATGCGGGTGGACAGCACGGCCGGGGTGGGCGCGGCCGCGTACACCACCGGCGCGCCGGGGCCGGGGCCGGTGAGCGTCGCGGTCACGTGGAAGCAGCCGACGGACAGAGGCCGGCAGGTGGTGAAGTCGAGCAGGTCGTGCGGGGCCACCGGCCGCGCGTCGCTGAGCGGCGGCAGGGTCCGGCCGCGGGCGGTCGAGGCCAGGATGTGCCGCCCGGGCCCGACCACCTGGATGAGGTCGACGTCGCCCGGGCCGGGCGCGATCGGGTTGAGCAGGGACGACTCGCGGTAGGCCACCACGACCCGCGAGGCGGCCTCTCTGGTGTCGTGCCAGATGGCGTTGGCGACCGTGGCCCTGATGACCAGGTCGGCGGCGACGCCGAGGGGGATCAGGAACAGGGCGGCCAGGACGAGCGTGAGGAGGGTGACCCGCCCTCTGATCGATCGTGGCCAGATGGCGGCCCGTGGGAGGGGCATTGGCAAAGGCTATCCGCGCGGATCTCCGCCAAGATCCGCGTGCCGGGAAAGAGGTGGCCAAGGGATGGCAAACTCCCCCGGCGCGGGCCGGGGCGCCACGCCACCGGACCCTAGCGTCCGGCGTGCCGGATCACCGATCCGGCCGCCGGAGGGTTGGGGTCTCCCCCTGGGGATCACCGACCGCTACGGTGTGCGGCAGCAACCTTTTAATACCGAGTGTGGGGTTATGGCGCCGAAAGCCTGGCGGGCCTGTCTGTCCTTACCGTTGACCTCCGTGCTGCTCGCCACCCCGGCGTCGGCCGCCTCGCTTCCCGTGGAGCGCTCGAACGCCGCCGCCGCCGCCGCGCCGCGGGCGGCGTCCGGGACCGGCGGCGCCGGCGCGGCTCTGGAACGCTCCGCCGCCGGCCGGGCCTTCTACGTGGACTCCCGCGAGGGGGACGACGACGCGCCGGGCACCTCGCCGGGCAAGGCCTGGCGGTCGCTGGAGCGGGCGGGGGAGGCCCGGCTGCGCCCGGGGGACACGCTGCTGCTGAGGCGGGGCGGCCGGTGGAAGGGCACGCTGAGGCTGGAGGCGGACGGCACCGCCCGGCGTCCGATCACCGTCGGGGCCTACGGCAAGGGCGGGCGGCCGAAGATCAGCGGGCGTGATGACGACTGCGTGGTGGTCGCCGGGTCCTACCTGCGGGTGTCGGAGGTGCGGGCGAGCGACTGCGGATGGGCGGGCTTCCGCGTGGACGGCCGCCACAACGACCTGTGGGACGTGTACGCCGACCGCAACGTCGCCGGGGTGTGGATGACCGCGCGCGGCGGGCGCAACGTCCTGCGCAACAGCCAGATGGTGGGCAACGACCGGATGAGCGTCGACGACGCCGAGCCCGACAACGACTCGGGCGCGTTCGGCGTGCTGCTCAACGGCGACGACAACCGTGTGATCGGCAACCTGATCTCCGGCAGCTACGCCAGGAGCCAGGACTACGTGACCGACGGCGCGGCCGTGGAGGTGTACGACGGCGACCGCAACCTGGTGGCGCACAACGTCGCCAGGGACAACGAGACCTTCACCGAGCTCGGCCACCGGCCCGGCGGGACCGCCGACGGGAACCTGTTCGCCAACAACGTGGTGACCTCCTCGCGTCCCCGGGGATCGTTCCTGATCACCCGGGGGCCCGGGCACATCGTCGGCCCGGTCAGGGGCACGGTCGCGGTCAACAACTCGGTGTACCTTCCCGCGCGCCGGACCATCGGCTTCTCCTGTGCCGACGGCTGCGGCAAGAAGATCCTCAGGTTGCGCAACAACGCGATCAAGGTGGGCGGCCTCGTCGGGTTCGAGGACGCCTCGGGGATCGACGACGCGGGCGGGGTCTACGACGGCAGGATCAAGGACTTCAAGCCCGGCCACCGCTCCATCCACGCGGACCCGCGCTTCGCCGGCCGTCGTGACCTGCGGCTTCGTCCGGGGTCACCCGCCATCGGGCAGGGTGTGCCGCTCGGGGCATCCTGGTACGGCGGGGCCTCCATGGCCCACGACGCGGCGGGGCGGACGATCCGGCGATCGAAGAACCCGGACGCGGGCGCCTATCAATACTGAATTGGATTTATTTCCTACATATCTCCGGAACATCGGTGAAACCTACATCCGACACCCTGTGTGGCGAGGGGCCGCGGATGAAACAAAACAGGAGGTCGGCACGCATGCGTGGCCCGGCTGGACATGAGAGGTGGTGGTGAAGGTGCTGAGAGTTCGGGTGTCGCTCCCTGACCGCCCGGGGGTCCTCGGACAGGTCGCCCGGGCGTTCGGAGTGCTCGGCGCGGACATCTTGCAGGTCACGGTCCTGGAGCGCGAGGCGGGCCGTGCGGTCGACGACTTCACCGTGTCCTGGCCGGGCGGCTTCGCCGCCGACGAGCTGCGCGACCGCCTGTCCGTCGTGCCGGGGGTGCGCATCGAGGGCGTGTGGCCGACCAGGGAGGTGCCCGGCGCGAGCCCCGACTACGACCTGCTCGGACACGTCGTCACCGACGCCGAGCGGGCCTTCGTCACGCTCGTCGACGCGGTGCCCGACCTGGTCAGCGCCGAGTGGGCCGTCGCGGTCGACTCCGGCACCGGCGCCGTCGTGCACGGCAGCTGGCAGGCTCCGGGCGTGGAGGAGATGCCCGACCTGACGCCGCTGCGGCCCTCGGCGTTCAGCGAGGGGCCGCTGCACCTGCTCAGCCTCCCGGTCAAGGCGGCGGGCCTGCACCTGGTCGTGGCACGTTCCGAAGGGCCGGCCTTCCACCAGGTCGAGCTGGACAAGGTGGTCAGAGTGGTCGAGATCATCGCCCTGCTCGCCGCGGCGGAGCCCCGCACGCTCGCCTGAGGCGCGCGGCGCGGGGCGGGGGCTCCTACCGGCGGGGCGGGTCGATGCGGTTGCCCTGCACCGTGAAGAGCATCAGCCTGCTGAGGTCGACCGCGACGCGGCCGATCTCTCCGGCGCGCCACACCGGGCGGGAGCCGAGCCGGACGATGATGTCGGCGCGGCGGTGGTGGCCGCTGCCCGGCGTGGGCGTGTTCTCCTCGGCGTGCGGGGGTCCTTCGCCGCCCGAGATGAAGCGCCGCATCATCGTGCGCACCCGGCCCGGGCCGTGCGCCGCGTGCCCGTTGCCGTTGCCGTTGGTGTGGCCGTTGACCCTCGCGGGGCCGGGCTCGGGCGCGACCACGGCCGGGATGCCCACCTCCAGGTAGGCCAGCCACTCGTGGCCGTGGTACTCCAGCGCCCGCACCCTGCCGGTGAAGTGCGGCCCGTCGGCGCCCTCGGGGATCGGCGTGAGCCCGTCCGGCCGGATGCCCACGATGATCTGGCTGCCGGTGTGCTGGGAGACGGCGTACGCGCGGGGGTCGGTCCACGGCATCGTGATGTTGTGCAGGCCGAAGTCGAGCGAGATGTACTGGTTCTGTGGGGTCCGCACCGTCGCCGACAGCAGGTTCAGCTGCTGTGAGCTGAGAAAGGCCGCCACGAAGGCGGTGGCGGGGTCGTTGTAGATCTGCCCGGGGGTCCCCACGTCCTGCAGGACGCCGCGGTTCATGATGGCGATGCGGTCGGCCAGCGTGAGCGCCTCGACCTGGTCGTGCGTGACGTAGATCGTCGTGACGCCGAGCGCCCGCACCAGCGAGGAGATCTCCATGCGCAGTTCGGTGCGCATCCCGGCGTCGAGGTTGGACAGCGGCTCGTCCATCAGGAACAGCGAGGGCTGCCGGACGATGGCCCTGCCCATCGCCACCCGCTGGCGCTGCCCGCCGGAGAGCGTTCCAGGCCGGCGGTCCAGCGTCTCGTCGATGTGCAGGGCGCGGGAGAGCTCGACCACCCGCTCCCTGACCATGTTCGGATCGGCCTTGGCGATCTCCAGGGGGAAGGAGATGTTGCCCCGGACGGTGCGGTGAGGGTACAGAGCGCCGTTCTGGAAGACCATCGCCACATCGCGGTCGCGCGGGGCGAGGTCGTTGGCGTGCTTCCCGTCGAGATAGAGATCGCCGGCGGTGATCTCCTCCAGCCCGGCGATCATGCGCAACAGCGTGGACTTCCCGCATCCGGACGGCCCGAGCAGGACGAGCAACTCGCCCTCTTCCGCGCGCAGGCTCATGCGATCGACCGCGAGATGCCCCCCCGGGTACACCTTCGTCACGCTGTCGAGAACGACGGTACTCATCGTCACTCGTTCCTCCCGGGCATCAGAACCCGGATCCCAGCCGTCATTGTGATTGATGAGGTAGTACATCGCGTCCCGGGCCGCCGTGTCCATACGTGTCGTAATAAATCGCTCATGCGCTGGTTACTTGACCGTTGCCTCGTGGCCGACGTCAGGACGTGTGCAAACACCCGCTGGGAAAGGCGTCCGCGAGGCGTCCTTCGGCCGGTGGCGACGCGCGTCACTCGTCCGCCCGTTCTCTGGTAATGCCGATGCAATGACGGACGTGTCACAATTTGCAGCAACTTTCCGAAAGGTCTTTCATGTCAGTTCACACGCCTGTTACGTTCCGCGTACCCGGTGGACGCCGCCACCGCTCGGGGGGTGGCGGGCGTCCCGGTCTCATGGCAATGGAGCTGAGCAAGGAGTGCACACAATGCGGCGAGGCATCTCGGCAGCGGCGGCAGCCGCGGCGCTCGCGCTGGCGGTTTCCGCCTGCGGCGGCCAGGACACCCCCACCCCGTCGGCCGCCCCGGCCAAGAGCGCCGACGCCTCGGCCGTCTCCGGAGAGGTGACGTGGTGGGACACCTCCGACGCCACCAACGAGGGGCCCGTCTTCCAGGACCTGATCAAGGACTTCCAGGCCAAGTACCCCAAGATCAAGGTCAACTACGTCAACGTGCCCTTCGCCGACGCGCAGAACAAGTTCAAGACCGCGGCGCAGAGCGGCTCGGGCGCGCCCGATGTGCTGCGCGCCGAGGTCGGCTGGGTCGCCGAGTTCGCCTCCCTGGGCTACCTGGCCCCGCTGGAGGGCACCCCCGCCCTCGACAAGCCGGAGGACTTCCTCGCCAGCCCCGCGAGCAGCGGGAAGTACAACGGCAAGACCTACGCCGTGCCACAGGTCACCGACACCCTCGGCCTGCTCTACAACAAGGAGCTGCTGAAGAAGGCCGGCCACGACGCGCCGCCGAAGACCTTCCAGGAGCTCAAGCAGGTCGCACTGGACGTCAAGTCCAAGGCCGGCGCCGACGGCCTGGCCCTCAACGTGGACGCCTACTTCCTGCTGCCGTTCATCTACGGCGAGGGCGGCGACCTGCTCGACGTCGCGAGCAAGAAGATCACCGTCGCCTCGCCGCAGTCCACCGCGGGCGTGAAGATCGTCGAGGACCTGATCACGTCCGGCGCCGCGGCCAAGCCGGCCATCCAGGACAGCTACACCAACGCCGAGACCGCCTTCAAGGAAGGCAAGGTCGCGATGATCTTCAACGGGCCGTGGTCGAACACCGACAACCTCGGCGGCAAGGTCTTCAAGGACAAGCCCGACAACTTCGGCATCGCCCCGGTGCCGTCCGGCTCGGCCAAGGCCGGTTCCCCCACCGGCGGCCACGACTACGCGGTGTACGCCGGCTCCAAGAACCTGGACGCCTCCTACCTGTTCGTCCAGTTCATGGACTCCGCCGAGAGCCAGGCCAAGGTCGCGGGCAAGCTCGGCCTGCTGCCCGCCCGCCAGTCCGCCTACGCCATGCCCGACGCCCAGGCCAACGACATGATCGCCAAGTGGAAGGAGCCCATGGCCTCCGCGGTCGAGCGTCCCTGGATCCCCGAGGGCGGCCAGCTGTTCCAGCCGCTGCTGGAGGGCTACCAGAAGATCGCCGCCGGCCAGAAGGGCACCGACGCGGCGCTGCAGGACGTCGCCAAGGCCTACCAGGGCATCCTCAAGGGCTGGAGCCTGTGACCCATGACGACGCAGGTCGTTGACGGCACGGCCGCGGGCGCACCGTCCCGCGGCCGGGCCCGCCGTCCCCGGCGCGAGGGCGGCGCGGGGCGGTTCCTCGCGCGCCACTGGTACGCGTGGGCGATGTGCGCCCCGGTGGTCATCGTCACCCTCGTGCTGATCGGCTACCCGCTGGTGCGCGGCCTCTACCTGTCGCTCACCGACGCGACCGAGGCCAACATGGGCCGCACCATCGGCATGAACGTCATCCCCTCGACCTACGAGTTCGTCGGCCTGTCCAACTACGCCGACATCGTCACCTCCAGCGAGTTCCTGTCCCGGCTCGGCTGGACGGTCACCTGGACCGTCGTCTGCGTCGCCCTGCACTACGGCATCGGCCTCGGCCTCGCCCTGCTCCTCAACCGGCCGATGCGGCTGCGCTCGCTCTACCGCATGCTGCTGGTGCTGCCGTGGGCCGTGCCGGCGTTCGTGTCGGCCTTCATCTGGCGCTACCTGCTCAACGGCGAGTTCGGCGTCGTCAACGCGATGCTCCGGGCGGCCGGCCTGGCCGGGGTCGACTGGCTGGACGACCCGCTGTGGGCCAAGGCCTCGGTCATCGCCGTCAACGTCTGGCTCGGCGTGCCGTTCATGATGCTCGCCCTGCTCGGCGGGCTCCAGGCCATCCCGCGCGAGCTGTACGAGGCGGCCGAGGTGGACGGCGCGACGCCCTGGCAGCGCTTCCGGCACATCACCCTGCCGGGCCTTCGGCCGGTGTCCAGCACGGTCGTGCTGCTCGGCACCATCTGGACCTTCAACCAGTTCCCCGTCATCTTCCTGGTCACCAGGGGCGGCCCCGGCGGGTCCAGCGAGATCCTCGTCACCTACGCCTACCGGCAGGCGTTCGAGGGCATCCGCAACTACTCGGGTTCGGCGGCGTGGGGCGTGCTCATCCTGGTCCTGCTCGTCGTCCTGGCCGTCGTCTACCGCCGGGCGCTGCGCCGGCAGGGGGAGGCATGGTGAGCACGCTCACCCCGGCGGGCGGCACGCGCCCGCGCGGCCGCGAGAGCCGCGGCCCCGGCAGGTCACTGGCCCTGCACGCCACGCTGATCGCCGCGAGCGTCATCGCGGTCTTCCCGGTCCTGTGGCTGGTGCTGACCTCGATCAAGCCCAGGGACGCCTGGCAGTCCTCCACGGTGGAGCTGTTCAACAGCCCGAGCCTGTCCAACTACGCCCAGGTGCTCGGCCAGACCGCCTTCCCGCGCTGGCTGTTCAACTCGCTGCTGGTCGCGGCGATGACCACCGTCCTCGGGGTGGTGCTCGCGGCCACCACCGGCTACGCGGTCAGCCGCTTCCGCTTTCCCGGCTACCGGTCGATCATGTGGATGCTGCTGGTCACGCAGATGTTCCCCGTGGCGATCCTGATCGTGCCCATCTACAACCTGCTCGCCGGCCTGGGGCTGATCAACCAGTTCCCCGGCCTGGTCATCGCCTACCTGACCTCGACCGTGCCGTTCTGCGCCTGGATGATGAAGGGCTACTTCGACACCGTCCCGGCCGAGATCGACGAGGCGGGACGGGTGGACGGGCTGACGCCCTTCGGCACGTTCTGGCGGCTGATCCTCCCGCTGTCCAGGCCGGGCCTGGCCGTCGCGGCCTTCTACTCCTTCATCACCGCCTGGGCGGAGGTCGCCTACGCGACCGCGTTCATGACCGGCGACGACAAGTACACGCTGGCGGTCGGGCTCGGGCAGTTCGTCGGCCAGCACAAGGCCGAGTGGGGCCTGCTCACCGCGTCCTCGGTGCTGATCGCCGTGCCGGCCGCGGTGGTCTTCCTGCTCGTCCAGCGCCACCTGGTCACCGGCCTCACCGCCGGGGCGACGAAGTCCTGACCCTCATGGTGGTATCGGTCCTGAAATTTCGGAGAATCGGGGATCCCAATGACCGACGTCGTCCGTGAAGCCCGCCCCGTCAAGGCGGCCACCCGGTGGTGGCGGGACGCGGTGATCTACCAGGTCTACGTGCGCAGCTTCGCCGACGGCAACGGCGACGGCGTCGGCGACCTGCTCGGCGTGCGCAGCCGGCTGGACTACCTGGCCGAGCTCGGCGTGGACGCCCTGTGGCTCACCCCCTTCTACACCTCTCCCATGGCCGACTTCGGCTACGACGTCGCCGACTACCGCGACGTCGACCCGATCTTCGGCACGCTCGCCGACGCCGAGGCCCTCATCCGGGACGCCCACCGGCACGGGATGCGGGTCATCATCGACGTGGTGCCCAACCACACCTCCGACCGCCACGCCTGGTTCCTCGAGGCCGTCCAGGCGGGCCCCGGCGCCCCCGCCCGCGACCGCTACATCTTCCGTCCCGGCAGGGGCGAGGCCGGCGAGCTGCCCCCCAACGACTGGGAGTCGGTGTTCGGCGGCCCGGCGTGGACGCGGCTGCCCGACGGCGAGTGGTACCTGCACCTGTTCGCCCCCGAGCAGCCCGACCTCAACTGGGACGCCCCCGAGGTCCACGCCGAGTTCGAGGCCATCCTGCGCTTCTGGCTGGACCTCGGCGTCGACGGGTTCCGCATCGACGTCGCCCACGGCATGGTCAAGGCCGCCGGGCTGCCCGACATCGGGTCGGCCGGGCAGATCGAGCTGCTCGGCACCGCCGTCCTGCCGTACTTCGACCAGGACGGCGTCCACGAGATCCACCGCACCTGGCGCCGGGTGCTGGACTCCTACGACGGCGAGCGCATCGGCGTCGCCGAGGCGTGGGCGCCCTCGCAGGAGCGCCTGGCCCGCTACGTGCGTCCCGACGAGCTGCACCAGGCGTTCAACTTCCACTTCCTGAAGGCTCCCTGGGACGCCGGCCGGCTGCGCGCGGTCATCGACGAGTCGCTGGCCACCGTCGGCCCCGTCGGGGCCCCGCCCACCTGGGTGCTGTCCAACCACGACGTCAAGCGGCACCTCACCCGCTACGGCGGCGGCGAGACCGGCCTGCGCCGCGCCCGCGCGGCGGCCCTGCTGATGCTCGCCCTGCCCGGGTCCGCCTACGTCTACCAGGGCGAGGAGCTCGGACTACCCGAAGTGCTCGACCTGCCGGACGAGGTCTGCCAGGACCCGCAGCGGCTGCGCCACCCCGACGACGGCCGCGACGGCTGCCGCGTCCCCATTCCCTGGGCCCACTCCGAGCCGCCGTTCGGGTTCAGCCCGCCCGGCATCCAGGACACCTGGCTGCCCGTCCCGGCGTCCTGGGGCCCGCTCAGCGTGGAGGCCCAGCTCGGCGACCCCGCCTCGACGCTGCGGCTGTACCGGGAGGCGCTGCGGCTGCGGCGCGATCGCCCCGAGCTCGGCGACGGCGGCCTCACCTGGCACGAGTCACCCGCGGGGACGCTGACCTTCACCCGGGACGGCGCCTTCGCCTGCACGGTCAACGCCACCGGCGACCCCGTGGAGCTGCCCAGGCCCGGCGCCCTGCTGCTGGCGAGCGGCCCGGTGACCGTGGAGGGCGGCGTCGCGCTGATGGCGCCGGACTGCGCGGCGTGGTGGGCCCTCGGCGATGCGTAAAGTAACGTCCATGAACGGCACTGCGCGGCTCGCCGACATCGCGGCCCAGGCGGGGGTCAGCGAGGCCACGGTCAGCCGCGTCCTCAACGGCAAGTCGGGGGTGTCGGCGAGCACCCGCCAGCTCGTGCTCACGGCGCTGGATCTCATGGGGTACGAACGCCCGCAGCGGCTGCGCCAGCGCAGCAACGGCCTCATCGGGCTGGTCACCCCCGAGCTGGACAACCCGATCTTCCCGGCGTTCGCCCAGGCCATCGAGAAGTCGCTCACCCAGCACGGGTACACCCCCGTGCTGTGCACCCAGAGCCCGGGCGGCGCCCCCGAGGACGAGTTCACCGAGCTGCTGCTCGAACGCGACGTCAGCGGCATCATCTTCGTCTCGGGCCTGCACGCCGACACCACCTCGCGCATGGACCGCTACACCCGGCTCACCGACCGCGGGCTGCCCATCGTCCTGGTCGACGGCTACAGCGAGCACATCGCGGCGCCGTTCATCTCGCCCGACGACCGCATGGCCGCCCGCCTGGCCGTTCAGCACCTGGTCGACCTCGGCCACGAGCGCATCGGCCTGGCGCTCGGCCAGCGGCGCTTCGTCCCGGTCATCCGCAAGATCGAGGGCTTCGCGCAGGCCATGTCGCAACTGCTCGGCGTGTCCGACTGCGAGGACCTGATCCAGCACTCGTTGTTCTCGGTCGAAGGCGGTCAGGCCGCCGCGTCGGCGCTCATCGGCCGCGGCTGCACCGGCATCGTCTGCGCCAGCGACCTCATGGCCCTGGGCGCCATCCGCGCCGCCCGCGAGCGCGGCCTGTCGGTGCCGGGCGAGGTCTCGGTCGTCGGGTTCGACGACTCGCCGCTCATCGCCTTCACCGACCCGCCGCTCACCACCGTCCGCAAGCCGATCGGCCCGATGGCCTCGGCCGCCGTCCAGACCCTGCTGGAGGAGATCGGCGGCGCCCCGCCCAAGAACATCGAACTGGTCTTCCAGCCCGAACTGGTGGTCCGCGGCTCCACCGGCTCCGGCCCGCTGGTCAACCGCTGACGATCCCCGTGAGCACGCGGGTACCTGGTGGTGAGCGAGAAGCGCCGGCGCGTCATCCCGTGAGGGAGAAGCGCTCGGCGAACGCGGACAGTTCCTCGTGGCGCCGGTCGGGGTCGGCGGCAGTGGGGTTGACGACGATGCGGGTGACGCCTTCGGCGGCGAGGGCCTCGACCTGTGCGGCGGTCATGTCGATCGACCCCCACCGCGTGTACTCCAGGGCGCGTGGGTCGCGGCCCGCCCCGGCCGCGGTCCAGCGGGCGAGTTCCACCTGCGCGGCGCGCTCGGCGGGGTCGAGCGCGCCGCCCGGGAAGTAGCCGTCGCCACGCAGACCGGTCCGCCGGGCGGCCGCCCGGCTCGAGCCGCCGATGTGGATCGGGAGACGCGCGACCCCGTGCGGCTTGGGGTAGCTGCACACGTTCTCGAAGGAGAAGAACTCTCCGGCGAAGCTCACGCCTTCCTCGCCGCCGGCCCACAGCAGCCGCATCGCGTCGATCGCCTCGTCGGCGCGGCGGCCGCGGGTGCGGAAGTCGACCCCCATCGCCGCGGCCTCGCCCGGCAGCGTGCCGAGCCCCACGGTCAGCAGCCGCATCCGCCCCCGGGACAGCACGTCGATGGTCGCGAGCCGCTTGGCGAGGACCACCGGATGGCGGTACGGCAGCAGCAGCACGCCCGTGCCGAGCAGGATCCGGCTCGTGGCCGCCGCGACGAAGCTCAGGCAGTCGAGAGGATCGGCGTACGGCAGCGTCTGCGGGATCTCGTAGGGCCCGAGCTTCGCGCCGGGGTACAGCACCAGGTGCTCCGGCAGGTACAGCGACTCGAACCCCAGGTCCTCCGCGTGCCGCGCGAAGGCGGCGATCTCCTCCGGATCGACGCCGTGATACGCGGTGTTGTAGCCGACCCCGAACCTCATCCGCCGTCCCTCCGCCACCCGGCGGCCTTTCTCGGCGGCCGGGACCTGTCAGACCAGGGCAACGTTAGAACCCTGCCACCGGCGTCAAGGCAAGCCGTCCGTCACGGAGAAGTCCCGCCACCGGGAAGAGATGCGGCCGGAGGAGGCGGCCGCTGCCGGTGGTGTGCTCCTCGGGGCCGTTCGTCACGCGGTTTGACGGTGTGAGGTGAGGCGGCGTCTCGTCCAGACGCCGGCCGCCGCCACCGGCCACAGGCGGGTGGCGAGGTTGCGGGTCAGGATGCCGGCCGAGGTCGCCGGGATCATCATCGCGGCGGCCTGGTCGACGCTCCGCTGCTTGGGCTCGACCAGCCTCCGGTGCCGCATCTCGTACCGGCCGAAGGCCGCCGCGTGGTCGGCGGGGGAGGCGGCGAGCTCCTCGGCCAGGGTGTGGGCCCCGGCGATGGCCAGGGTGGAGCCGTCCCCGAACAGCGACACGCACGACGCCGCGTCCCCGAGCACCGCGACCCGGCCGCGTGACCAGCGGGGGAGATCCACCACGCTGACCGAGTCGAAGTAGAGGTCGTCGGTGGCCCGAACCTGCTCCAGCAGCTCGGGCACCTGCCACGAGCCGCCCGCGTAGGCGTCGGCGATCATCCGCTTGTGCTGTCCGGCGTCGCGGTGGTCGAAGTCCGGCACCATGGGTCCGCGGAACATGAACGCCGCCAGGGCCGGGCCGCCCATCGAGGGATGCACGGCGACCGCCCTGCCCGGGGTGTTGTGCATGACGACGTGGTGCGGATCCTCGGCCGGGCGGCCGAGGCGCAGCGTCGCCACCCAGACCCCGGCGTGCCGCACGTAGTCGTGCTCCGGCCCGAACGCCAGCCGCCGCACGGTCGAGTGCAGGCCGTCGGCCCCGATCACCAGGTCGAAGCGCCGGGGCGCGGCGCGCTCGAAGGTCACCTCCACTCCGCCCGGATCCTGGCTCAGGGTGGCGATGGAGTCGCCGAAGAGCAGCTCGACGTGGTCCCGGCTCGCCTCGGACAGGATCGAGGCGAGGTCGCCGCGCGGCACCTCGACCTCACGGCTGCCGGCGGCGCGTTGCACGGCGCGCATGTTCACCCGCCCGACGCGCCTGCCCGCGGCGTCGACGAAGCTCAACCCCCTGACGTCCGTGGCCGCCTCGCGCAGGCGGGGCATGACGCCCATCCGCTCGGCCACCTCCACCGCCGGGCCCCGGACGTCCACCGGGCTCCCGCTGGACCTGACCGTCGTCGCGCGCTCGACCACCGTGGGCCGCATGCCGTGCCGCGCCAGCCAGTACGCCAGCGTCGGCCCGGCGATGCCCGCCCCTGATATCAGCACCGTGCGCCCCGCCATCACGCTCTCCCGCCTCCGTGCCGTCGTCCGACGGCCGGTCCCCGCCGCTCCGCCCTGTGGCGGGCCGGGCTCCTTCCTCCTCCGCGCCCTGCGGCGCGCGGAGCCCGGCGGTCGATTCACTGACCATCGGTCAGGGCGAGACGCTACCTTCCTGTCCGGCGGTCAGTCAACCGCTATGCTGATCCCCGTGGCATTGACACCGCCGGACACCCGCACCCGCATCCTCAAGGCCGCGCTGGAGGAGTTCGCCGCGCGCGGCTACCACGCCACGTCGATCCGCGAGATCGCCGAACGCGTGGGCGTGACCAAGACGGCGGTGCTCTACCACTTCCCGGGGAAGGCCGAGATCGTCGGCGCGCTGGCCGCGCCGATGCTGGAGGACCTCGACGCGGCCGTGGCCGCCGCCGCGCGGTTGGCCGAGCCGGTCGCGGCGAAGTGGGCCGTCATCGAGGGGCTCGTCGAGGTGTGGCTGGCCCACCGCTATCTGCTGCGCATGAACCTCTACGACCTGGCGCTGGCCGTCGAGAACACGATCTTCCACCGCTTCCGCGACGCCATGGTGCGGGCGAACGCCCTGGTCGCGGGGCCCGACCCGGACTTCGAGCGGCAGGTGCGCGCCTCGCAGGCGATCGCGATGCTCTCCGACCCGATCGTCTTGTTCGCCGACGCCCCGGCCGGGGCCCTGCGCGCCGCCGTGCTGCGGGGGGTGCGCCTGCTGCTGGACGCCGCGCCGGACCTGTCCGCCGGGCGGACGGAGGGCTCCGCGCCGGACGGCCTCGCCCGCCCGGCGGCGGAGGTCCACGTGCCGGACGGTCCCGGCCGGCCGGAGGACGGCGGCGCGGCGGACGCCCCCGCCCTGGTGGGGCACGGCGCGTCCGGCGGCTCCGCCCCGCCGGCGGGCGGCGCGTCCGACGGTCTCGCGCTACCGGCGGAAAGCGCGGCGAGGCAGGCCGGGAACGGCGCCGGAGCCGCCGCGACCTCTGGAGCGGCCCGCGGGCGGCGGGGACGGCCGGGAGTGATGAGCCCGGCCATGGCCGAGACGGCCCGCCGCATGCACGCCGCAGGGAGCACCGCCGCCGAGATCGCCGCCGTGCTCGGCGTCTCCCGCGCCACCGTCTACCGGCACCTCCCCGGGCCGGGACATTAATGAGACAGTTATTGAGACGATTTTGAGACAGTGTCGGTCCGGACGGGGATCAGGGCATGGAGCCGGAGCGGAAGGGGTGGGCGTACGTGCACCGAGGTGAGCGTCCGGAGGACGGCGCGCGGAAGCAGGGGGCCGGGCAGCGGGCCGCAGGGCAGGTGGAGGCCGGGCAGAGGGACGCAGGGCAGGGCGAGGTAGAGCAGGAGCGCGTGGAGCAGGGGCGCGTGGAGCAGGGGCGCGTGGAGCGGGAGGACGCGGGGGAGCGGTACGACGTCGTGGTGATCGGCGGGGCGGGCGTGGACACGACCGTCTACGTGCCCGAGCTGCCGCTTCCGTACGCCGACACCTACGGCGTGCCGCCCGTGGTCGACCGCATCGGCAACACCGGCAGCGGCGTCGTGCTCGGCTGCCACGCCCTCGGACTGCGGTCGCTGCTGATCGACCTGATCGGCGACGACCCGCAGGGAGCGCTGATCCGCGACCACCTCGCCGCGCGCGGCGCCGGCTTCGCCTGGGCGGTCGTCCCCGAAGGCACCCGGCGCAGCGTGCTCCTCGTCGGCCCCGACGGGCGGCGCACCTCCTTCTATGACGCCCGCGCGGCCGCCGGGCAGCGGCTGCCCGCCGGCCTGTACCGGCCCGCGATCCGCCGTGCCCGGCACGTCCACGTGTCGATCACCGACTTCTCCCGCCACCTGTACCCCGAGCTGCGGGAACTGGGCGTGCCCGTCTCGACCGACCTGCACGACTGGGACGGCGAAAACCCCTACCACCAGGACTTCGCCTACAACTCCGACCTGGTCTTCCTGTCCGCCGCCAAGCTCACCGACCCGCCGGCCGTCATGCGCGACATCATCCAGCGCGGCCGGGCCACCACCGTCGTCTGCACCGCCGGAGCCGCCGGCGCCTACCTCCTGGAGGTCCCCCCAGGCGAGCTTGATGGACCCGCGGCGGTGGGGCCGGCGGGCGCGGGGCAGTGGGAGCGCGCCGCCTCCGCCGACGTGCGGCACTTCCCGGCCGCGCCCCTGACCGGGCCCGTCGTCGACGCCAACGGAGCCGGAGACGCCTTCGTGTCCGGTTTCCTCTACGGCCGGCTGCGCGGCCTGCCCGTCGCCGACTGCGTCCGCCTCGGCACCATCGCCGGCGCCCACGCCTGCACCAGCGAAGGCACCCACGAGAACCCGATCGACGAGCATGCCCTGCTGGCGAGCACGGAGACACCCCGCTGACGAACGGACATCCCCGGGGCGCCGCCATCCGTTGCCTTCCGTTGCCGCCGTCTCGCGAGAAACCACACGCAAACGAGCTGGCGCGGGCTGTGCATCGGGCACGAGCCCGGTCGTCAGGAGGACCGCCGGCCCGCCGGGCGGGCAGGGCCCGTTGCCGTATGCCCCCTCCACGGGAGGAGGGGGGTTATAGGAAGTCGAACTCGTTCGCGCGGACGCCGGCGAGGAAGGCGTTCCATTCTGTCCGGCTGTAAACGATGATCGGGCCCTCGGGATGGTGACTGTGCCGGACGGCGATTCGGTCGGATCCGTCGAGGACGGGACCCGCTTCGACGCAGTCGCTGCCACCGTTGGGGCTAAATCTGCTGATATGCCGCGAGACGCGGAGTTCTTCCGATGAAGTCGACCTGGTCACTGTGCCGTCGCTTTCCGCCCTTGGGCCATCGAATCCGCAGCCGCCTTGATGCGGCTCCTTGACTCGTCTGTCGTGAGGCAGTGATCACGCAGGCGATCGAATTTCATGATAAGTCGCTCCACGCGGTCCGTCTCGACGTAGAGACCGCCGGCCGGAGTGTCCACGTAGCCGACCTCGGGAAACGGCTCCGGCATCTCGAAGAGGAGGAAGGCGCCTTCCGGACTGGGGTGGACCGGTGATCTCAGCGGCAGCACCCGTATTGTGATGTTCGGCCGTTGGGACAGCTCGATCAGCTGTATGAGCTGCTCCTTCAGGACCTCTATCCCGCCAGGTGCTCTATGGAGCAGGCTCTCGTCCAGCACGGCTTCGATCTCTGGAGGGTCGAGGGCGCTGAGGATCCGTTGTCGTTCGAGCCTGAACGGAGTTCCGAAGGGAGTGAGGTCGGCGTTGGTGTCGGATCCCGGGATCAGAGCTTCCATGTAACCGGGTGTTTGGAGTAGTCCGGGTACGACGACGGCGTCGAAGGCCCGACGGTCCCGTTGCCTCGAACGGGCGCCGATGACGAGATGAGCGAGGGAGGAAGAGGGCTGGCCATCGTCGCGGCGCTCAGTACTCAGACCGGGATGCGGGGCGATCACAGGGGACGCCTGATCTGGGCGGATCTGACTCTGCATGAGGGCGGTGCCGATGGGGCCACGGCGGGGCTCCGATACGACTTCCATGGGTGGGAGGTGTGGTTCGGCTGCTGGACGCGCCAGTGGTGGGCCGTCCCGCGAGGCTGTGGGCCTTACCTGATCAGTGCCCCCTCGGAGAAGGATCTCCTACGTCAGATCGACCTCATAGAGCGTGACCTGGTGGAGTCAGCCGATCATTCGGCTGGCACGGGAGATGTCCACCTCCCTCGCCAACGTCGTCCCGACCCAGAGGATGACGACGTATCAGGCCGGTAGAGGGTTGTGGTGAGAGGGCCGTTGGCGGTGGAGCATGGGGGTTCCGGACCGGGCTGCGGAGGCGTTTCCCGAGGCACAGGCGGAGGCATGGGGACGGACTCGTCTGGCGAGGAGCCCGGCCGCTGGTCGTTTCCGGGCCGGGCTGGTGGCGGGGCCCTCACAGACCGTTAGAGAGGCGTTCGGCTGGGCAGAGGGCGTTGCCGTAGTCGCCGCCGGGGCGGCCGAGGTCGGCCGCCGGTTGGGGCGGTGCGGACGCTAGGGCGGGTGAACATGTCAGATGTCGTGCGAACGCTGGTCCCGGCGCGCCTGGACCGGTTGCCGTGGTCGCGGTTCCACACGCGGCTGGTCGTCGCGCTCGGAGTCGCGTGGGTGCTGGACGGGATGGAGATCACGATCGCCAGCGCGATCGGGTCGGTCCTGCAGGACAAGCACACGCTCGGGCTGTCGGCGGTCCAGGTCGGGTTCACCGCCACGGTCTATCTCATCGGCCAGGTGGCGGGCGCCCTGGTCTTCGGCCGGCTGTCGGACCGCTTCGGACGCCGCAAGCTGTTCATCCTGACGCTCGCGCTGTACCTCGCCGCGAACGGCATCACCGCCTTCTCGCCGAACCTGGCCTTCCTGCTGGTCTTCCGGTTCTTCGCCGGCGCGGGCATCGGCGGCGAGTACGCCGCCATCCACTCGGCCATCGACGAGCTGATCCCCTCTCGCTACCGCGGCCGGGTCGACCTCGCGGTGAGCGGCACGTACTGGCTGGGCGCCATCATCGGCACCGCGAGCACCTACATCCTGCTCAACCCCGACCTCCTCCCGCTCAACCTCGGCTGGCGGCTCGGCCTGCTGATCGGCCCGGTGCTCGGCGCGGCCATCTGGGTGCTGCGGCGGCACCTGCCCGAGAGCCCGCGGTGGCTGCTCATGCACGGCAGGCACGAGGAGGCCGAGCAGGCCGCCGAGTCGGTGGAGAAGGCGGTCGCCGCCGGCGGGCACCGTCTGCCGCCGGTCGACGAGAGCAAGGCGCTGGAACTGCGCCCGCACGGGTCTCCGTCCTACCGGGAGATCATGCGCGTCGTCCTGCGGGAGTACCCGAGCCGCACTTTCCTGGGCGTGACCATGATGGTCAGCCAGTCCTTCCTCTACAACGCCATCTTCTTCACCTACGTGCTCGTGCTGAACACCTTCTACGGCGTGT
The DNA here is from genome assembly GCF_042665155.1 of Sphaerisporangium rhizosphaerae. NCBI lineage: Bacteria > Bacillati > Actinomycetota > Actinomycetes > Streptosporangiales > Streptosporangiaceae > Sphaerisporangium > Sphaerisporangium rhizosphaerae. Next base: position 307,271 of record NZ_JBHTCG010000007.1, read on the forward strand.
CCCCGAACGACGCCTCGAAGTACCTGCTGGTCTTCGCGGTGGGCAACCTGGCCGGGCCGTTCATCCTCGGCCCGCTGTTCGACACCGTCGGGCGCCGGCCGATGATCTCCAGTACGTACGTCGTCTCGGGAGTGCTGCTGGCGATCACCGGGTGGCTGTTCAAACAGGGGGCGCTGACGGCGACGACGCAGACCATCCTGTGGTCGGTGATCTTCTTCGTGGCGTCGGCGGCGGCGAGTTCGGGGTACCTGACGGTGAGCGAGCTGTTCCCGCTGGAGATCAGGGCGCTGGCGATCGCGCTGTTCTTCTCGGTGGCCCAGGGCTTCGGCGCTCTCGGCCCGACGGTGTTCGGCGCGCTCATCGGCGACCAGGCCCACCCCGACCCGACCCGCCTGTTCTACGGCTACCTGTTCGCCTCGGCCCTCATGATCGGCGCCGGGCTGGTGGCGTGGTTCTTCGCGGTCAAGGCCGAGCGCCGGTCGCTGGAGGACCTCGCCCCGTCGCTGTCGATGAGGGACGCCAGAACCAGTGCGGCCGCGGCCGGCTGACCCCGCCCCCTCTGGAGCCGGAGCCGGCCCGCCCGCCGTCCGCGGCGGCGGGCCGAGCCCGGCTCCTGTCCAGGTGAGAGGGCATCGTAGGGTTCTCACGTGCAGACAAGGCAGAACGAGGACACCGCGGCCGCCGTGTGGATGGACGCGATGAAGATGTTCGCGCGGGCGCAGCCGAGCGGCTTCTCCCGCGACGGTGCGCACGGCACCTCCCAGGTGATCTCGGGCGCCGCGATGCCCCTGCTGAACGGGGTGTTCAGCAGCGCCCGCGAGCCCGACGCCGCCGAGATCGCGGCCTTCGCCGGGTCTCCGGAACTGCGGTCGATGCCGTGGAGCGTCCAGGTGCGCGGCGAGCGGTTCGACCCGCGCATCGCCGACACGGCCGCCGCTCACGGGCTGGCGCGGCGGTCCACACTGCCGTTCATGCTCAAGTCGCTGTCGCGGGCCGACGCGGCGGACGCCGAGGACGGCCCGTCCAAGGTGCGCCCGGTCGGCGGGGACGAAAGCGCGCTGTACCAGGCGATGCTGGCCGCCGGGTACGAGGGGCCGCCGTCGCTGTTCACCCCGATGTGCCTGCCGTCCGTCCTGGACCACCCCGCCATGCGCGCCTACGTCGCCGAGGAGGCGGGCGAGCCGGTGGCCACCTCGTTCGGCGTCTTCCTCGGCGACCACGTGGCGCTGTTCAACATCGCCGTCCTCCCGGCGCACCGGCGGCGCGGCCACGGCAGGGCCGCCACCGCGGCGGTGCTGCGCGACGGGTACGCGACCGGGGCGCGCACCGCGTTCCTGCACTCCAGCACGATGGGCGTCCCGCTGTACGAGAGCATGGGCTTCCACATCGCGGAGAACTGGACGACGTTCATCGCCTGACAGACTCGCCATGGGTGAGGTGTCGCTACGCTGAGTGACCATGGTGAGGGTGGTCCGCAGTCTGGTGCCGGCGCGGCTCGACCGGCTGCCGTGGTCGGGGTACCACACGCGGCTGGTCGCGGCCCTCGGCGTCGCCTGGGTCCTGGACGGCATGGAGATCACCATCGCGGGAGCGATCGGGTCGGTGCTGCAGGACCGGCGCACGCTCGGGCTGTCGGCGGTCGAGGTCGGCTTCACCGCCACCGTCTACCTGATCGGCGAGGTCATCGGCGCGCTGGTCTTCGGCCGGCTGTCGGACCGCTTCGGCAGGCGCAGGCTGTTCATCTTGACCCTGGGCCTGTACCTGGTCGCGAACGGCATCACCGCCTTCTCGCCGAACCTGCTGTTCCTGCTGTTCTTCCGCTTCCTGGCGGGCGCCGGCATCGGCGGGGAGTACTCGGCGATCCACTCGGCCGTCGACGAACTGATCCCCTCCTACTACCGGGGCCGGGTCGACCTGGCCGTCAGCGGCACGTACTGGCTCGGGGCGATGCTCGGAACGGCGAGCACGTACGTGCTGCTGAACCCCGCGCTGCTGCCCGTCGACCTCGGCTGGCGCATCGGGCTGCTCATCGGCCCGGCGCTCGGCGCCGCCATCTGGGTGCTGCGCCGCCGCCTGCCCGAGAGCCCTCGGTGGCTGCTCATGCACGGCAGGGGGGAGGAGGCCGAGCGCGCGACCGGGGAGATCGAGGAGGCCGTGCGTCGCAGCGGCGGCGCGGTGCCCCCGGTGGACCCCGCCGGCGCGATGGACTTCCGCCCGCACGGCGCGCCGGCCTACCGCGAGATCCTGCGGGTCGTGCTGCGGCAGTACCCCCGGCGGACGATCCTCGGCGCGACGCTGATGATCAGCCAGTCGTTCCTCTACAACGCGATCTTCTTCACCTATGTGCTGGTGCTGAGCACCTTCTACGGCGTCTCACCGCACGACGCCTCCAAGTACCTGTTCGCGTTCGCGGTGGGGAACCTGGCGGGGCCGCTGCTGCTGGGACGGTTCTTCGACACCCTCGGCCGCCGGGTGATGATCTCCTCCACCTACGTCTTCTCGGGGTTGCTGCTGGCGGTCACCGGGTGGCTGTTCAAGCAGGGCGTGCTGACGGCGACGACGCAGACCATCCTGTGGTCGGTGATCTTCTTCGTGGCGTCGGCGGCGGCGAGTTCGGGGTACCTGACGGTGAGCGAGCTGTTCCCGCTGGAGATCAGGGCGCTGGCGATCGCGCTGTTCTTCTCGGTCGCCCAGGGCTTCGGCGCCCTCGGCCCGACCGTGTTCGGCGCGCTCATCGGCGATCGCGCCCATCTCGACCCGGTCCGGCTGTTCTACGGCTACTCCTTCGCCGCGGCGCTGATGGTGTCGGCCGGCGCGGTGGCCTGGTTCCTGGCGGTGAACGCCGAGCGCAGGTCCCTGGAGGAGGTCACCCGTCCCCTGTCGTCGACCTGACCCGGCCCGCCCCTGCCTGACCTTCCCGGAGCCGGTCCGCCCTCGCCGGCGTCCTCCCGCCGAGGCGGGTCCGAGCCCCGCCGCCGGCCCCGGGCGTGCCGGAGCGGCGGGCGGGACGAGGACCAGGGCCGATGACCGGGCCGGTCAGAGAAGGCCGCGGGCGGCGAACGCGGCGCGGGTGGCGTCGGCCGCGGCGGCGCCGCCGTGCCGCTGCGCGGACCTCACGGTCGCCTCGGCGGCGGCGCGGAAGGTCGTGTCCTTCGTGAAGTCGAACTGCGCGTCGATGATGACCTCGCCGGCGAGGGTGTCGCCGAGCGCGGTCCTGATCGCGTACAGCGCGGAGGACCAGATCTCCCCGTCGGCGTGCACCTCGCCGACCACGTCCTGCGGGTAGTGCTTCGTGCCGTCCAGGCGGCGCAGGCAGTGGGGGGCGGCCGAGGTGTAGGAGACCGAGTCCCAGTCGGCGACGCACGCCTCGGGCGTCCTGGTGGGCGTGCCGGTCTTCCAGCTCGTCACCGCGACCGCGAGGTAGTCGCCGAACGCCTCGCCGATGGCGCCCGACTCCAGGGTCGTGCCGAACCCGGTGACCTGGCCGTCCTGCACCGAGTGCCCGTACTCGTGGACGATCACCTCGGCGTCCTCGGCGTCGTCCACGCCGCCCTTGCCGAGCGTGATGTCGGCCTTGTCGTCCCGGAAGAAGGAGTTGTCGCCGCCGTACTGGTTGATCCGCAGTTCGATCTGGCGCTGGTTGACCGGGCGCAGCGTGGAGCCGAAGCCCTGCTCGCGGACGACAGAGGGGTGCCTGGCCGGGGGAGGGAGGGAGGCGTGCTCGCGGGCACCGGGTGAGGCGCCCGCGAGCGGAGTTCCCATGAACGTCGCATCGGGTCGCGACGACCTCCATGGCCGCTCGCCCGCCGCCCGAGGGAGGCTGGACGCGGACGAGACGCCTCCCAAGCTTCGCATGTTCCCCTCACGGCTCGCCGCTGGCAGGAACTCGGCACGGAAAGACGAGCTGGAACCACACCACCCGCCGTTCGTTGTCGCGATATGTCCCCCCGCGCCGGGCCAGGGCGTCCAACGTCACCAGATCGCGTCCGCTCTCGTCGGTAACCGCCGCAGGGGGTGCGAGGACGCGGCCCGTACCCACCGACCCGCCGTCGGTCACCACGTCACCGCGGACGAGACCATCGTGGGCGCGGTGGTGAGGGCGCGCGTGCGGGAAGGCGCGGATTCCCGGCGCTCGCTTGCCGTCGCGGGTTGGGTGCGTGATCATTTCGAATGGGATGGCGTACTGGGGCAGGTATGACGGCAGAGCGCGGCGGTTCCTGCGGCTGACAGGTGCGGCGGCGCTCGCCATCGGACTCGGCGTCGCGAACGGCTTCCTCGCGGCCTACGGCCCGACGGGCTGGCCTGCCGTGCTGCTGGCGATCGCCGGGTTCTTCGTCTCCATGGCGCCGGTCGCCGTGGTCTTCTTCGGCATGGGCACGCTGCTGTGCCTGCCCGTGGCGCTGCTGCTGGCGATGTCCGTCTGGTCCGCGCAAGGAGCGGTGACGGACGTCGTACGGGCCGATCGTGGACGGGTGAGCGACTGCACGGTGCTGTCGGAGCGGTCGGAGTCGCGCACCGTGTCCGACTACCATCCTGGCACCGGTCCCAACGATCCAGGATCGTGGGACACCCACACCGAGGTGACCTACCACTACCGGCTGTCCTGCGGGGGGAACGGCCCCGGCACGATGGAGACCGGCTCGTCGGTCGCGAAGCCCGGCTCGGTCATCGCCGTGTCCTGGGACCCGACGGGCCGGCTCAAACCGGTCCCGGCCCGGGAGGTGTCGTCGTCGGAGGAGGTACGGAGCGCCGCGATGACCGCCGGCGCGGCCGAACTGCTGCTCCTCGCGGACCTGTTCATCGGCCGCGGATGGTTGAGGCGCCTTCGCCGTCGATCGCGACCGATCCACAGGCCGCCGGACTGAGCCTCCTCACGCCCTCATCGAAGGCTTCAAGGCCCTGGCCCACCGCGCCCACACGGCCGGCCTGAATATCCTCGCCGCCACCATCGGCCCGTTCGCGGGCGCCATCCACCCCGGGAACAGCACCCCCGAGGGCCTCGCCACCCGACGCGAGGTGAACGACTGGATCCGTACCACCGACACCTTCGTGAACAGGGCGAACGTTGCATGATGCGGCACTACTTCAGCGGCGAGTGCACATTATTACCCACTTGACCGGTAGGATTGATTCGGATTTGATTGTGGTCATGACATCGACCGCCTGGAATGGACACGGCTTCCACGCCACTGTGCGGCGTCACATCGACTTGGCGCGCGTGAGCAGCGCCTTGTGTCGCCCGGTTCGCCACCGCTGATTCTCCACCTCCCATTCGGGCGAGACCTTCTGTGCCGCAGTCGCCGGCACGCCTGGATGGACTTCACCCAGATCGAGGCTGGAATGTCTCGGCGCGTATTCATCGACATCAAGCGATGGACCAGGTATCCCGGGAAAGGGTGCAGTATGAACGCCCGCAAGCCACATCGTCACCGATCGAAACTCTTGGGGGCCCTGCTCATCGCATCCGCGAGCATCACCTACGCGGGTGTGAAACTCGACAGTTCGCCGGCGTCGGCGGCGACGACCCAGCCCAACATCGTCTTCATCCTCACCGATGACCTCAACGAGGACGTCTTCGGCAAGGACGGCGGGCTCCAGACGCTCCTGACCAGTCAGGGAACGACATTCAACAAGCAGTTCGTCGAACTGTCGCTGTGCTGCCCATCGCGAACGTCCACGCTGCGCGGACAGTTCGCACACAACACGGGCATCTACACCAACGAGGCCGCCTCCGGCGGCGGATTCCAGTCCGTCCACAGCAAAGGACTGGAGAGCTCGACCGTCGCCACCTGGCTGCAAAGCGCCGGGTACCGCACCGGGTTTTTCGGTAAGTACCTCAACGGGTACCCCAACGGAGCGCCCAGTAGCACCTACATTCCGCCTGGCTGGACGCGCTGGTTCAGCCCCAACGGCGGAAGCCCGTATTCGGAGTACAACTACGACGTCAACGACAATGGCACGACCGTCCACTTCGGCGGCGCACCGTCAGACTACGGCGTTGACGTGATCTCTCGCAGGCTGACCACGTTCATCAAGAACACCACCACCAACTACCCGGACAAACCATTCTTCACCTACGTCGCCCCCTATATCCCACACGGACCGGCGACGCCGCCGCCGCGCTACGACGGCATCTACCCCAACGCCAAGGCTCCACGCACTCCGTCCTTCAACGAGGACGACGTCAGCGACAAGCCGGCGTGGATCCGCAACAAACCCAAGCTCACCGCCGCCCAGATCGACAACATCGACGCCTTCTACGAAAAGCGCAGAGAATCCTTGCGCTCGGTCGCCGACCTCGTCCAGGACACGATCGACACTCTGCGGGCGCAAGGCGTACTCGACAACACCTACATCGTCTTCACGTCAGACAACGGGTTCCACCAGGGCCAGCACCGCCTGAACTCCGGCAAGAACACCGCCTTCGAGGAAGATCTCAACGTCCCGCTGGTCATCCGCGGACCCGGCGTCCCCGCCGGGGCGGTCGTCAACGCCTTCACCCTCAACGTCGACCTCGCACCGACATTCGCCGAACTGGCCGGAGCAACCGCGCCCGCCTTCGTCGACGGCCGCTCACTCGTGCCGTTCCTGCGCGGCACCACACCATCGCGGTGGCGCCTGGCGTTCCTCAACGAGCATGCCGGACCCAGCACCCTGAACACCAACACTCTGAACAACCTGCTGGAACCCCAAGATCCCGGCGACGCACAAGCGCTCGCCTCCGGAGGCGCTCCCGTCTACGCCGGCCTGCGGGCCAAACCCAACACGCTCGGCATCAACGCAGCGTTGAACTACGTCGCCTACAACACCGGCGAACATGAGCTGTACGACCTGTCCGCCGATCCCTACCAGCTCGACAACTCCTACACTTCCGCCGACCCCACGCTCAAACAGAGGCTCGAAACCTGGGTCACCAGACTCAAGAACGCCTCTGGGCAGGCATTGCGAGACGCGGAAGAGAACCCGCCGCAGTAGAGGACCTATCGCGGTGTGGGCGGGGATGAGGACTGCCGCTCCCCGCCCGCACCACAGGGAAGGCTTCGCCACACCCGCGCCACAGCCTCGCTCAACGGCCGGTTCGCCATATGGAGTCGGCGGTCATGTTATGGCCGGGATGAGGGGCGCAGGGCGGCGGCCTCGGCGGCGAGTTTCTCCACGCGGGCGTAGTCGCCGGTGGCCAGCGCGTCGGCGGGGGTCAGCCAGGTGCCGCCGACGCAGCCGACGTTCGGCAACGCCAGGAACTCGGCCGCGGTCTCGGGCCGGATGCCGCCCGTCGGGCAGAAGCGCACCTCGGGGAGCGGCCCGGCGAGCGCCTTGAGGTAGGGAATGCCGCCGGCGGGCACCGCCGGGAAGAACTTCAGCTCGGTCAGGCCGCGCTCGGCCAGGGCCATGACCTCCGAGGCGGTGGAGGCGCCCGGCAGGAACGGCACGCCGCTGCCGAGCATCGCCTCCAGCAGGGCGGGCGTGCCGCCGGGGCTCACCAGGAAACGCGCGCCCGCCTCGGCCGACGCCGTCACGTCGGCGGGCGTCCGCACGGTGCCGGCGCCGATGACGGCGTCCGGGACCTCCGCCGCGATCCGGGCGATCGCCTCCAGAGCGCACGGGGTGCGCAGAGTGACCTCGATGGCGGGGAGGCCGCCCGCCACCAGCGCCCGCGCGAGAGGGACCGCGGTCTCCACCCGGTCGATCACGACGACCGGGACGACGGGGGCGAGGTCGAGGATGCTCACGAGGCGGTGCTCCTTGCTTCGTGGGACGCCTGCGAGGCGGCGTCCGCGATGCCGGACGAGGATGGCGGGGACGGTGCGGAGGCGTCCGCGGTGCCGGCGCCGGATGGCCGGGACGGGGCGGGGGAGTTCACGGGGCCGGCCGGGGCCGGCCGGGGAGAAGAGGGGACGGCCGGGGTGTCGAGGCCGGACATCCGCTGGGCGAGCCAGGCGGCGGCGCCGGTCAGGGCGGGTTGCTCCGCCACGATCGCGGTGGTCGCGATGCCGGTGAGATAGCCCGACAGGACCAGGTTGGCCTCGAACCTGCGGCGGAAGTCGCTGCCGTTGATGCGGTTCACCATCCGCGGCACGATCCCACCCCCGAGGTACACCCCGCCGTGCGCTCCCAGCGTCAGGGCGACGTTGGCCGCGAAGCTTCCCAGGAGCCCGCAGAACACCTCAACGGTACGCGCGCACAGCGAGTCGTCCAGCCGGGCCACGATCTCGGAGGCCGGAAGCGGGGCGACGGGGGTGCCCTCGACGAGCGCGAGCCCGTGGCGGAGGCGCACGAGGCCGGGCCCGGACAGCAGGTGCTCGGCGTCCACGAAGCTCATGCCGTCGGCGCGCAGCGCCCGGACGATCTCGAACTCCAGGTCGGTGACGACCGGCGCCGAGACGTGCCCGCCCTCGCCCGGAACCGGCACCCAGCCGCTGCGCGCGGGCACCAGTCCGGCGACGCCCAGCCCGGTGCCGGGGCCGAGCACCGCCTTGACCATGTACGGGGCGGGCTCGGGGCCGCCGAGTGAGGCCAGCTCGCCGGCGCCCAGGTGGGGCAGGGCCAGCGCGAGGGCCTCGAAGTCGTTGAGCAGTTCCACGTGCGCGATGCCGAGGCCCGAGACCGAGCCGGACCAGGAGGCGTTGGTCAGCCGGTAGCGGTCGGCGTGGACCGGCCCGGCGATGGCGAGGGACGCGGCGGCCGCCCGCACGCCGCCGCCGTGGTGGGTCAGGTAGTGCTCCACCGCCGCCGCGAGGCCGTCGAACTCGGCCACGGGGAGCACCGCGATCCGTCCGGGACGTCCGCCCGGCCGCGTGAGGAGCCCGAAGCGGGCGTTGGTGCCGCCGATGTCGGCGACCAGCCACGGGTGCCCGGGGGTAGGCGCGGCGCTCATGCCCGCGCCTCCCGGCGGCCGGGAACGCCGCCGGCCCCCGAAGCCGCGGCGTTCCCGGCCGCCGGAGGCGCGCCGCCGGCCACGAGCACGTCGCCCGTCGCGGTCGCGTCACCGGCCACGAGCACGTCGCCCGCCGGGTGCCCTGCACCCGTCCGGAGAGCGCCGCCGGCCGGGAGCGGGGTGCCGGCGCCTTCGGCGCCGCTGATGGCGAAGATGCCGGCGCCGCGGTCCGCGGGGGCGGCGGCGCGGCGGAACGCGGCGAACAGCTCGCGCCCGGTGCCCACCCACTCGTCGTCCCGCAGAGGCCGGCCCTGCGGCGTTCGGGCGGCCAGCTCCTCGGCGGGGACCAGCACGTCGAGCGTCCCGGCGGCCGAGTCGAGCCGGACCAGGTCGCCGTCGCGGACCAGGGCGATCGGGCCGCCGTCGGCCGCCTCGGGCGACAGGTGGATGGCGGCCGGCACCTTGCCCGACGCTCCGGACATCCGGCCGTCGGTGACCAGCGCGACGCGTTGTCCCCGGTCCAGCAGGACCGCGAGCGGTGGCGTCAGTTTGTGCAGCTCGGGCATCCCGTTGGCGCTCGGCCCCTGGTAGCGGATGACGGCGACGAAGTCCTGCCCGTCCAGCGCGCCCTCCTGGAAGGCGGCCATCAGTTCGGCCTGGTCGTCGAACACCTTCGCCGGCGCCTCGATCACCAAGTGCTCGGGCTTGACCGCCGAGACCTTGCTGACGGCGCGGCCGAGGTTCCCGCTGACCATGTGGATGCCGCCGTCGGCGGAGAACGGCTCGGCCGCCGGGCGCAGCACGTCGAGGTCGGCGCTGACCGACGGGCGCTCCTCCCAGACGACCTGGCCCTCCTTGAGCTCCGCGCCGCTGCGGTACAGGCCGAGGCCGCGGCCGGCGACGGTGAGCACGTCCTGGTGGAGCAGCCCGTTGTCCAGCAGGTCGCCGATGAGGGCCTGCATGCCGCCCGCCGCGTGGAAGTGGTTCACGTCGGCCTGCCCGTTGGGGTACATGCGGGTCAGCAGGGGGACCACGCGGGACAGGGCGGCGAGGTCGTCCCACAGCAGTTCGACGCCGGCCGCGGCGGCGATGGCGACCAGGTGCATGGTGTGGTTGGTGGAGCCGCCGGTGGCCAGCAGCGCGACGGCGGCGTTGACCAGCGCCTTCTCGTCGACCACGTGCGCGACCGGGGTGTACTCCTCGCCGTGCGCGGTGATCTCGACGGCGCGCCGGGCCGCGGCGCGGGTGAGGCCGTCGCGCAGTTCGGTGCCGGGGTTGACGAAGGTCGCGCCGGGCAGGTGCAGGCCCATGACCTCCATGAGCACCTGGTTGGAGTTGGCGGTGCCGTAGAAGGTGCAGGTGCCGGGGGAGTGGTAGGACTTGGCCTCGGCGTCGAGCATCTCGCCGCGCCCGATCTTGCCTTCGGCGAACGACTGCCGGGCGCGCGCCTTGACCTTGTTCGGCAGGCCGGACGGCATGGGCCCGGCGGGGACGAAGATGGCGGGCAGATGCCCGAAGTGCAGGGCGCCGATCAGCAGGCCCGGGACGATCTTGTCGCAGACGCCGAGCAGCAGCGACGCGTCGAACATGTCGTGCGACAGGGCGATCGCCGTGGACATGGCGATGACCTCGCGGCTGTAGAGCGACAGCTCCATGCCGGCGCGGCCCTGGGTGACGCCGTCGCACATCGCGGGGACCCCGCCGGCGACCTGGGCGACCCCGCCCGCCTCGCGCACGGCGTCCTTGAGGACCGGCGGGTAGGTCTCGAACGGCTGGTGCGCCGAGAGCATGTCGTTGTAGGAGGTGACGATCGCGACGCCGGGGCGTTCGGCGCCGCGCAGGACCAGCTTGTCGCCGGGGGAGCAGGCGGCGAAGCCGTGGGCGAGGTTGGCGCAGCCGAGCCCGGCGCGGGCGGGGCCTCGCTCGTAGGCCTCCTCGGCCGCGGCCGCGACGCGGCGCAGATAGGCCGCTCGGGTACGGGCGCTGCGCTCGACGAGCCGCTCGGTGACCTCTTGGACGGTGCGGTGCACGGCAGGTGACGTGGGTGCTGGATCAGCAGACACGGGAGCGGCTCCATAGATCGACCAAGGCGGGACAGAACGGACACTAGCCCGATCTTTGGTCTCCCACAACCACAGTTCTGCCATTTGAGATGAGGAACTTAGGAATTTTGGATTACAAAAGAGGTGTGATTGACTTGCCCGGTGGGTCGACGATCAGCTTCCACGCTCGCCAGCGGCGGTGAGGTGCTCCACCTCATCCGCAGCGGCGAGGCCGTGACCCGGGCCGACATCGGGCGGATCACCGGGCTCTCCCGTCCCGCCGTGGCACTGCGGGTCGCGGGGCTGCTCGACCACGGCCTGGTGGTGGAGCACACCGACGGGCCGTCCACCGGAGGCCGCCCGCCGGCCCGGCTCGCCTTCAACGCCACCGGGGGCGTCGTCCTGGTCGCCTCCCTCGGCGCCAGCCGCACCCAGATCGCCCTGTGCGACCTGGCCGGTCGCGAGCTGGCCCGCACCGATCTGGAGATCGACGTCGAGCGCGGCCCCGACGTGGTGCTGCCCCTGCTGATGGACGTGTGGGCCGACCTGCTGGAAGGCCGCCCGATGTCGTCGGTCAAGGGCGTCGGCCTCGGCGTCCCGGCCACCGTCGAGTTCGCGGCCGGCCGCACCGAGAGCGCCCGCGTCATGGCGAGCTGGACCGGCGTGGTGATCCCGCCGGTCATCTCCGCCCGCTACCCCGTGCCGGTCTTCGTGGACAACGACGTCAACGTCATCGCGATGGGCGAGTACCGCGAGGCGTACGCGCCGGAGGTCTCCGACCTGCTGTTCGTCAAGGTGTCCACCCGCATCGGCGCGGGGGTGGTCGCCGGCGGCGAGATCCTGCGCGGCGCGCTCGGCGCGGCGGGGGAGATCGGCCACATCCCCGTCCGCGACGGCGGGGGAGTGCTGTGCCGGTGCGGCAACGTCGACTGCGTCGACTCGGTGGCCAGCGGCACGGCCATTCTGCGCGACCTGCGGGCGAGCGGGCGCGACGTCGACTCGCTGTCGGACGTCGTCGCGCTGGTGCGCGCGGGGGACGCCGAGACGATGACCGTGGTGCGCAGGGCGGGACGGCTGCTCGGCGAGGTGATCGCGAGCGCGGTCAACCTGCTCAACCCGGCCGTGGTGGTGCTCGGCGGCGACGTCGCCGAGCGCTTCCAGCCGCTGGTGTCGGGGGTGCGCGAGGTCGTCTACCGGCGCTCGACGGCGCTGTCCACCCGCAGTCTGCGCATCGAGCGCAGCCGCCTCGGCCAGAGCGCGGGCATCACCGGCTGCGCCCTCATGGTCATCGACCACATACTGGCGCCCGAGGCGGTGGACGCCGCCATCGAGGGGGTCAGCGCGGGCACAGCAGCAGGCTCAGTGCCCGCTCCAGCTCATGCGCCCCTTCGACCGGCGCCGGCCAGGGGATCCGGATGAACGTCGTGTCCACGGAGTCCGAGCGCACCGTCGCGCCGTAGCGGTCGAGCTCCCACAGCCACGGCTCGCGCACCGGCTCGCCCGTCAGCGTCCGGACCGCCCGCGCGAGCTGCTCGCGGTGCGCCTCGTTCACGTGGCGGAGCATCCGCTCGGCCGCGTCGTGCACCGGGCCGGGGCCGGCGGCCAGGTACTCCTCGGCGTCCAGCATCCCCGACTCCCGGCCGGTCAGGTAGATCACGTAGCCGACGTCGACGCGGAACAGGCGCGGGCCGGCCGGATCGCCCTCCACGGCGGCGAACAGCGCCTCGTCCGGGCATCGGGCGGACACCCTCACGGCGGCCTCCCGCAGGCTCTCGGGCGGCACCGCCTGCGCCCATCCCTGCACCTTCAGCAGGCCGCGCGGGTACTCGACCCCGGCCAGGGTCCGGGTCGCCGACAGGTCCACGGTCACCACGGCGTCGTCCCCTGCGCGCAGGCCGTGCAGGGCCTCGCCGGGCTTGACCAGCAGCAGCGGCCGGCCCGTGCCGTCGACGCAGCCCCGGGCGGGCCCGGCCGAGCCGTCCAGCGACACATGGGTGGGCGCGGCGGCGCCGGCGAGACCGCGGACGCGCTCGGGAATCGGGGGCACCTTCACATGCATGGGCGTCGGCTCCTCGGTTCGCACGGGCGGCGCACGACGCTTGGCGATGCGTCACGCGCCGGGGCGGGAGGCGGCGGTGGCGCCGCCCCTTCGACTATGGTTAGGGTTGCCTAACTAAGGCTTACCTAACCACAGCGAGGTCGACATGCGCTACACCGGACCCAAGGTCCGCCTGTCCCGCCGCGCGGGCGTCCCCCTGACCCGCAAGGCCGTGCGCTATTTCGAACAGCGGCCCTACCCGCCCGGCGAGCACGGCCGCAAGACCAGCCGCCGCACCGCCGGCGACTACGGGCTGCGCCAGATGGAGAAGCAGAAGCTCCGCTGGTACTACGACGTGTCCGAGCGGCAGATGCGCAGGTACTGGGCCCTCGCGCTGCGCCGGCCCGGGCGTTCGGGCGCCGAGCTGGTGACGCTGCTGGAGTCCCGCCTGGCCTCCCTGGTGCTGCGGGCCGGCCTCGCCCCGTCCATCTACGCGGCCCGCCAGTACGTCACCCACGGCCACATCGCCGTCGACGGCCGCAAGGTCGACATTCCCAGCTATCTGGTGCGGCCCGGCCAGACCGTCGCCGTGCGCGAGAGGTCGCGCGGCATGCAGCCGTTCGTGGCCGCCGCCGAGGGCGTGTACGCCGACGAGATCACCGCGCCGTACCTGGAGACCGACCTGAGGCAACTGCGCTTCACGCTGCTCGCCACGCCGGAACGCGCGCAGGTGCGCGTCCCGGTCGACGAGCAACTCGTCGTCGAGCACTACTCCCGCTGAGCCGCGCGGCAGGGCACGGCCGGGCACACCGCTCGGCGCGGGGCCGGCGCGCCCACGTGGCGCTCGGCGTCAGGAGTGGCCGGCGTGGCGCTCGGCGTCAGGAGTGCGCTGTCAGCGCAGGGTGGGGGCGTCCTCGCGAGAGGGGAGGGCCGCGCGGAGCGCCGCGATCTCGGCGCGCAGCGCGGCCAGCTCGGCGGCCACCCCCGCGACGGCGTCATCCCCCGTGCCCTGGGATCGCGCCACGGGGCCGGCGATGCCCTGGACCGCCTCGTCCGGGGCCTGGGCGGGGCTCTCGTCGCGCTCGCGCTGGTGCTCCTCCTCCATCGCGCTCACCACCACGGCGATGAACAGGTTCAGCACGACGAAGGTGCAGATCAGAACGAACACCACGAAGAACGCCCATGCCGACGGGTGCTGCTCCATGACGCGCCGGTTGATGTCCGACCAGCCGTCCCCGGTCATCACCTGGAACAGCGTGAACAGCGACGTCGGCAGGTCGCCGAAGTACTCGGGCGCCGTCGCGCCGTACAGCTTGGTGCCCATCACCGAGGCCACGTAGAGCACCAGCCCGAGCAGCATGGCGATCGAGGTCATCCCCGGGATCGCCGTGAGCAGGGCCGCCACCACGCGGCGCAGGCTCGGCACCACCGAGATCAGCCGCAGCGCGCGCAGGATGCGCAGCGCGCGCAGCACCGACAGCCCGCCCGCCGTCGGCAGGAACGACACGGCCACGATCACCGTGTCGAACAGGTTCCACGGGTCCAGCACGAACCGCGCCCGGTAGACGTACATCTTCGCCAGCAGCTCGGCGACGAACACGTACAGCGCGGCGTGGTCCACCACGTGCAGCACCGAGCCGTACGCCGCCGTCGCCTCCGGCGAGGTCTCCACCCCCAGGGTCGCCGCGTTGACCACGATCACGACGATGATCGCGCGCTGGAACCACGCCGACTCGATGACACGGCGGACACGTTCACGCATAGGGGTGAGCACTCCAGAGGTTCATGGACCGGAATGCGCAAGATCCTAGAGCGTGCGCGGCCACGCCCGTGTCCCGCCCGGCGCCGGCGCCGTCATCGGGCGGCGCGCGACGACCGCCCTGTCTCCGGTGGGGACGGCGCCCCGCAGCCGGGGCCGGAGGGGTTCGGACGAGACCGATGGCGCCCCCCCGCCGGGCGGGAGGCCCAGGAAGGCGCCGTGGATCAGTGGGGCGGGCCGTACGGCTCGATCGGGGGATCGGCGAAGGGGCCCTCGCCGGGCGGAGTGACGCGCTGGCCCGCCTGCTCGGTGACGCGCACGGCGTAAAGCCCCTGGCCCGGGTCGAGCGGCACCAGCCCGTAGGCGGTGTCCACCTCCTCCTCGCTCAGGCCGAGCCTGCGCATGGCTCCCTCGAGGGTCGCCTCCGCCGGCGGCAGCTCCAAGGTGACCAGGACCATGCGGCCCACGCTACGCGTCCCCGCCCCGCCCGTACACGCCGCCCCCGTCTCGTCACAGCCGGTGACGCTCCGCCCGGCGGCGCAGCGCCGCGACCAGCGCTGCGGCGTCGGCGACGCCGTACCCGTAGTCATAGTCGAAGCCCACGGTGCTGCGGTCCTCGGCGGTGCGGTGCAGCAGGGTGCGCAACTGGCTCGGGGAGATGCGCGAGGCCGGCCAGCGCGTGCGGATCGCGGCCACCAGGCCCGCGGCGACCGGGCAGGCCGCCGAGGTGCCCGAGTCGGGGACGTCGTCGCCGAACGCCTTGGACCCGGCGAAGTGCGTGTACGCGCAGACGTCGGGCTTGCGGTCGCTGAGCCGCCCCGGGCCCTGGGAGGAGTACCCCACCCGTTCGCCGTTGGTGTCGACCCCGCCGACCGACAGCACCTGCGGATGGGAGTTGGCGCCCACGATGGGACGGCCCGGATAGGCGCACCGCCGGTCCTTGCATTCGGCGCCGCAGTTGCCCGCCGCGAACAGGATGTCCGCCCCGGCCTGCTCCAGGCTGCCGACGATGATGTTGAACGGGTGGGCCGCGTTGTCGGAGTAGTTGCCCGGCTGCCCGGGCGGCAGGTCCCACAGCGGGGAGAACGAGCCCCAGCTGTTGCTGACGACCAGCGCGCGGGAGTCGGCGGGCTGGGCGTCCAGGACCGCGCGCAGGTGGGCGAAGGCCGCCACCGCGTCCGACAGCAGGCCGTCCATGACCGTGCCGCCCTGCCGCCGCGACAGCAGGATCGGCACGTCGACCAGCGTGGCGCGCGGCGCGGCGATCAGCGTGTCGAAGGCGCACATCGTGCCGTGGTCCACCGCGAACCCGCCCGGCTCGCCGGTGACGCCGGAGGGGTTCCAGCTCCGCCCGCGGTCGACCGTGACGTCCTTGCCGAGGTGGTCGCGCACGTGGGCGGCGTTGACGCCGGTGTCGCAGACGGCGAGCGCCACGCCGGCGCCGTCGTAGCCCTCGGCGTGCAGCTCGGGCACCCGCAGCAGGCGGGCCACGTCCTGCCAGGTGCCGACGGGCGGGCTGCCGCCGCAGGTGAGGCTGGTCTCGATGAGCGGGTCGGCGTAGACGCCCACGACGTCGCGGCCGCGGCCGGGCAGCAGCGCCATGCGCGCCGAGCTCTCGTCGTCGGCGATCTCGCCCCGGACCAGGACCGACGCCTCCTCCGGCGCCAGGGAGAACACCAGCGGCTGGTGCAGCGACAGCGGGTCGCCGCCGGCGGAGGCGGGGTGGGCGCGGGGGAGGGCGACGGGGGTGAAGGAGTGGTCCAGCGCGACCCCGGGGAGGCCGTCGGTGACGTCCGCGGTGGTGGCGGTGAGGTCGGGCGCCGCGACGGCGGCGACCACGTCGGGCGAGGGACGGAGCTGGATCAGGACCCGCATGAGGACACCACCTTGAGATCGCCAAGTCGTGACACCACCACATTCCTGTATCCACGACACCCCCGTCCACCAGCAGAAATACCGTGTCTCCCCGCATTCCCCGCGATTCGCCGAACCAATTTCCGCCACCCGGCCCTCGCCACCTCCCACCGCCCGGCGGCACCTCTCGGGCCGGGGCTTCGGGCGCGCGGCGGCGCGCGGATGCGGGTGGACGGGAAACGTTCAGCGGGTATGCGGGCCGAGGGCCGTGCCGGGGCCGGCGAGCTGCGCCGCCGCCGCGCGGATGCACGGGCCGGCGGCCGGTGGCGGTCCGGTGGCGCGTAAGGCTTTCGCGGAGGGCGGGGGTTGACTACCTTGAGACCCGTGATCGCCGAGGTAGATACCCCATCCCGTCCCGGTTCCGGAGCGACGGGAGAGCACTGGATCCCCGTCCGTGCCCGACTGATCGTGGCCAGCGCCTTCATGCTGTTCCTCGAACTGGCGCTGATCCGCTGGACGGGGTCCAACATCGTCCACCTCAGCTACTTCACCAACTTCGTGCTGCTCGGCTCGTTCCTCGGCATCGGGCTGGGCTTCCTGCGCGTCGGCCGCTCCACGAGGCAGCCGTACTACTCGCCGGTCGTCCTGGCCGCGCTGGTGCTGATCGTCTTCTACTTCCCGGTCACCGTGGACCGCCAGACCGAAGGCGTGCTGTACTTCACCAGCCTGTCCACCAGCGGCCCTCCCGCCTGGGCCATCCTGCCGGTGGTGTTCGCCGCCGCGGCGCTGGTGCTCATGGGGCCGGCCGAGCTGGTCGGCCGATGCTTCCCCGAGCTGCCCCGGCTGGAGGCCTACCGCTACGACCTGATCGGCAGCCTCACCGGCATCGCCATGTTCTCGCTGTTGTCGCTGGCGAGCGCGCCGCCGGCCGCCTGGGGCATCATCGCCGCCTGCGCCTACGGCGTCCTGCTGCGGCCGCGCTCCATCGGCCGCTACCTGGGGTTGGTCACCTTCCCCTCCCTGGTCGTCATCGCGGCCCTGGCGGTGGAGACCTTCACCACGGGCGCGCTGTGGTCGCCGTACTACAAGGTCACCTACCAGCAGCACTTCCTCGGCGATGTGCCGATCATGGACATCGCGGTCAACGGCATCCCGCACCAGCAGGCCATCCCCGCCGCCGCCCGCCTGCAGTGGGAGCGCCAGTACGCCCTGCCCTACGAGCGCGCGGCGTCGGCGGCGAACCTGGACGACGTGCTCATCGTCGGCGCGGGCAGCGGGACCGACGTGGCCATCGCGCTGTCCAAGGGCGCCAAGCACGTCGACGCGGTCGAGATCGACCCCAAGCTGAGAGAGCTGGGCGGCGTCTACCACCCCGACCGGCCCTACCAGGACCCGCGTGTCACCACCCACATCACCGACGGCCGCGCCTACCTCGAACGCACCGACAAGAAGTACGACCTCATCCTGTTCGCCCTGCCCGACTCGCTCACCCTGGTGTCCGGCGCGAGTTCGCTGCGCCTGGAGAGCTACCTGTTCACCCAGCAGGCCATGCGCGCCGCGCACGACCACCTCAAGCCGGGCGGCGCGTTCTCGATGTACAACTACTACCGCGAGCAGTGGCTGGTCGACCGGCTCGCCTCCACCGCCCAGGCCGCCTTCGGCCACAAGCCGTGCGTCGACGAGGTCGGCTCGGGGCAGCAGGCGGTCATCACCGCGGGCGTCACGGCGGACGCCCAGCGCTGCGCCTCCGAATGGGCCGGCGCCAAGGCCGACACCCCGCCCCCGGCCGTGGACGACCGCCCCTTCCTCTACCTGCACGGGCGCGACATCCCGTCCATCTACCTGATCGCGCTCGGCCTGATCCTGCTGGTCAGCGTCGTCGCGGTGCGCGCGGTCGCCGGGCCGTTCCGCAGGATGCGCCCCTACGCCGACCTGTTCCTGCTCGGGGTGTCGTTTCTGCTGCTGGAGACCAAGAACGTCACCGGGTTCGCGCTGCTTTTCGGCACCACCTGGGTGGTCAACGCCATCGTCTTCGCCGGGGTGCTCGTGGCGGTGCTGGCCGCGGTGGAGGTGACGCGGCGCTTCCGCACGCCGCCGCTGCCGGTGATGTACGCCATCCTGCTCGGCGGCCTGGTGCTGGCCGCGCTGGTGCCGAACTCCTGGCTGCTCGGGCTGCCGGTGCCGCTGCGGGTGGTCTGCGCGGTGGTGGTCGCCTTCCTGCCCATCTTCGCGGCCAACGTCGTGTTCGCCAAGCGGTTCGCCGACACCTCCGACGCCACGGTCGCCTTCGGCGCCAACCTGCTGGGCGCCATCCTCGGCGGGTGCCTGGAGTACCTCTCGCTCGTCATCGGCTACGAGGGGCTCCTGGTGGTCGCCGGCCTGCTCTATCTGGGCGCCTTCGCCCTGCTGCCCCGCACCGCCCGGGCCCTGTAGGCGCCCGGGCCCCCTGCTCCGCCACGACGGCCGTCCGCTCGGAAAGCGGACGGCCGTCGTCGCATCGGCGGACGCCCGCGCCGGCCGGGCGTGGCCGACGGCGGGCGTCAGAAGCGGCGGGGGTCAGAAACCGCAGGCTTCCTTGAGGCTCTTGGCGGCCGCCTTGCTCTGCCGGTTGGGCGTCGGCGTCCTCACCGGAGTGGGGGCCGTCGCCGAGCGCGAGGTGGACGGCGTCGCCGAGGAACCGCCGCCGGAGGGCGTCGCGCTCGCGCCGGTGGTCCCCGACGCGGCCGCGGCGGCGGTCGCGCCCGCGGCCACGGTGCCGGACCCGGTGCGCTCGGACTCCTTGACCGCCTGCGCGGTGAGCCGCCGGATCTTCACCCAGTCGGCGGCGCCCGGCCAGATGGTGGGCGGCACGAACTGCAGGCTGGTGGTCTTGGCGTCCTTGACCTTCACCGCCAGCGGCACGAGGTGCTCCAGCAGGTCGCGCGGGATGTCGGTGCGGAACAGGTGCCGCGTCGCGGTGGCGATCTTGCCGAAGTTGGCGAGCACCACGCTGGGCGTCGCCTGGTTGAGCAGGGCGCCCATCACGCAGCGCTGCCGGGACATGCGCGAGAAGTCGTCGCTGTCGACCCGCGAGCGGCCGTACCAGAGCACGTGCTCGCCGTCGAGCCGCTGGTACCCGGCCTTGATCGTGCCCGCGGTGCCGAAGTGGCCGCCCCACCTGATGTCCTGCTCGACGCGGATCTTCAGCCCGCCGATCGCGTCGATGAGCGCGGCGAATCCGTACATGTCGACGATCGCGTAGTAGTCGACCTTGATCCCGAGGGTGTAGCCGATGGCGCTCTTGAGCTCGCGCGGGCCCCTGCCCTTGCCGAGGTGGTCCTCGGCGTACTGCCAGACCTCGTTGAGCAGGCCCTGGCCCGAGTCGCCGGTGAACCCGTTCGGGAACCGCGCGGCGAGCGGGTCGCCCTTGGGGAAGTGCACGAACTGCAGGTTGCGCGGCAGGCTGAACATGACCGAGTTTCCGGTGCGGACGTCGACGCTGGCCACCGTCATGCTGTCGGTGCGCACGCCCGTGCGGTCGCCCGCGGCGTCACCGCCGATGAGCAGGAAGTTGACCCTGCGGCGGCCGTTCCACGGGTCCTCCTGCTTGACGGGGGCCACGCTCGTGCCCGGTTCGGGCTGGAAGATGTCGTTGGTGGTCTGCCGCACGGTCAGCATGCCTCCGGCCGTGAGGGCGAAGGGCCCCATCACGCCCACGCACAGGATGCCGACCACGATGCCCGAGATCACCTGCCCCGACTGCGGGAGCCGGTCGGGGCCGAGGGCGATGTAGGAGGTGATGACCAGGGCGAACCAGGCGAGCGCGCCGATCGTGGCGGCCACCACGATGGTCACCCAGACGCCGTCCTTGACGGCCAGGCCCAGATTGGCGTCGATGACCACCGCGAAGATCACGGCGGCCGCCAGGAGGGCGCCGAAGACGCCGAGCAGGATGAACCCGGTGCGCCGCTGACCGGCCCGCAGGTGCGCCGCGCCCGGGACGACGGTGGACAGCAATGTCCAGCCGATGACCGAGCCGGTCGTCGGGGGCTTGGCGAAGCGGGGGAGGGCCGCCTTGCGCTCCTCGGAGTCCCGCGCGGAGCCGCCTGTGCTCCCCGTCGAGCCGGCCACCGCGGCCGGCCGGCCCGGCGCACCCGTGGCGGGCGGTCGGGTCGGGGCGCCCGTGGCGGCCGGCCGGCCTGCGGCGTTCGTGGCGGGCTGCCGGGCCGGGGCCTGCGCGGCGGAGGCCCGATCTCCGGAGTCCCCGGCGGGCGGATCCTGCGGGTCGCCCTCACGGCCGGGCCTCGTCCGGGCGCGGCCCTCGGCGGGAGCGGATCGCCTGTGCTCTTCGGAGGAAGCCGGTGGCGCGTGGCCCTCTCGGGAGACGGGTGGCGCGGAGCCGTTCGCCGGCGCGGGTTGGCCGGAGCCGTCCCCGTCCGCCTCTCCCGCGGTACGGCCAAGAGGCGTGGTCACACGTGCTCCCTCATGACGGTTGGAATTCTCCCGTCAACCAGGAGAAACCCATCATTGGCCCCCCGCGGGTTCACGGATGCCCAGGATTCTAACCCCCATACCTGGACATCACTGACGCAAAGCCAATATTGGGGAATCGGACGGTAACAAGCAGCTGAAGCCACAGCCGTTCGGCGGCCATCCGCGGGCCCTCGGCACGGTCGCCCGTGACGGCGGGTCCATGGCCTCCCGGCGCGGTCGGTCCGCTTCCGCGCCGGGAGGGCCGCCTTCGACGCTCCGACCACCGTGACGTCGGGCTAGGAGGTCGAGGAGGAGGAGGCCAGCCAGGTGTTGCACTGGTAGGCCTTGGTCCGCTCGTACCCCTGCCGGAACCACCGGCCGCTGTTGGGCGGGCTGCCGTGGTCGCGCGGATACCCCGGCCAGTCGCCGACGTTGGAGAAGAAGTAGAACAGGTTGTTGCGGCGGACCGGCGGGATCGGGTAGCTGGTGGCCACCGACCGCATCCACATGCCGCTGAAGCAGTTGGCCTGCAGCTCGTACCGGCGGCTCAGGGCCAGCCTGCCGCTCAGCGTGCGCGAGGACAGCGTCTTGCTCCACCAGGAGTTCGCCAGCCCCGACAACTGCTGCACGTGGTGGCCGTACTCGTGGGCCATCATGCCGATGATCGCCCCGTGCCAGCTCGACAGCGAGCCGTATCCGCGCTGGTTGCCCCGTCCACGCGACATCGCCGACGTCGAGGCGTAGATCGTCGTGTTGCGCGGGCAGTAGTAGGGGACGATGCTGCCCCGCTGCGGGAAGTCGCCGCACGCGCCCCGTCCGCCGCGCGCCGTGATCGCGTAGTGCGGCGGCGCGAAGTCGATGCCGACCCGCCCGAGCGCGGCCGACCACGTCCGGCTCATGCACTGCCCCGTCTTCAGGATCAGCGACTTCAACTGAGCGTCGTTGAAGACGTTGGTCGACGTGGCCCGGCAGGCGGTCCGCGGCAGGCTGCCGGCCCGGTAGAGGGTGTTGCCGGTCAGGGTCGTGTTCAGCCGCGGCCGGGAGGTCGTGGTGCCGGTGTCGGAGGACGTCGAGGAGTCGCTGGACGACCTGGTCGGCCGGGGGTTGGAGGTCGGGGCGGAGGTCGAGGTCGGGAACGGCTTGGGGGTGTACGGGGAGAACGTGGGAACCGCGAACGTCGGGATCGCCACCGGCGAGGGCGGCTCGGCGTGCCGGGCGCTCTTCAACGCCGCCGATCCGATCACCAGCAGCACGAACACCGCGGCGATCACGCCGAGAAGGCCGCCGGCGACGGCCGCGCCGCTGGACTTGCGCTTGGGCGGGCGCCAGTTCGGCCCGTAGGGCCCGTGCGGTCCCCGGGGCGGCCCGGGCGGCGTCCACCCGGGCGAGGGCGACGGCAGCGGCCCCTGCCCTCCCGGGTACGGCGCCTGGCCGCCCGGGTACGAAGGCGTCCCCTGGAACGGTGGCCGGCCGGTGGGCTGCGGCTGCCCGCCCGGCGCGTACGGCGCCTGGCCGCCACCCGGCGGGTACTGCCCTCCTCCGGGGTGCGGCCCTCCTCCGGGGTATGGCCCTCCCCCGGGATAGGGGCCCCCTCCCGGATACGGTCCTCCGCCGGGATGCGGTCCCCCTCCGGGATGCGGGCCGCCCCCCGGGGGCGGCGCGGCGGGATGCGGCGGGCCCTGCGGAGGCGGCGCCCCCGGTCCCGGCGGCGGATACGGCTGACGGTACGGCTGTTGCGGCCCCGGCGGCTGCCCCTGGCCCGGCGCGGGAGGGCCGCCGGGCGCCGGACGCGAGCCCGGCGGCGCCTGCGGCGGGTACCCCTGGGGCGGGTAGCCGGGAGGCGGCTGCCGGGAGTCACGGGGCTGCCACCCGCCGTCCGGGGCCTCCGGGTGAGGGGGCGGCGGCGCGGCGGGGGAGCCGCCGGGCGGCCCGTTCCATGCCGGTTCTTGCGGAGGCGGATACGGATGGCGTCCGCCGGGTGACGATTGATTCGGATACTGACCGTTACTCGCCATTTCCGGCTGCCCCCTTCTCGGCCCCACCAGACCGAGCGTTCTCCCCCGTCACAAGATCCACATTCTGCATCATTTTGGGCAGAACTGTACTCAATTCCCAGTAGTCACGGATGTCGCGGTATCTGGTTACATTCTGAAATCATCCAAGGTGATCTCTGCGATAGTCCGGAATCGCCGGACCGGTCTGCCCTAGCTTCGATGCATGAATCTGCAGCAGCTGCGTTATGTGGTCGCCACTGCGGAGCACCGCACCATGACCGACGCGGCACGATCGCTTTACATCGCGCAGCCCGCGCTTTCCCGCGCGATTCGCGACCTCGAACGGGAACTCGGCATGACGCTTTTCGCGCGTTCCGGCCGGGGAGTGGTCGTGACGGCGCAGGGACGCCGCGTCGTCAAACTCGCCAAGGAAGCGCTGGACGCCGTGCACGAGATCGAGGCGCTGGCCACGCACACCCATTCGGGCGCCGGCGAGCTGCGCGTCGCCTCACCGCCGAGCCTGGAGCCGGCGCTGGCCGGGCGGCTCCTGCCCGCCTACGTCTCCGAGCACCCGGGGGTGCGGGTGCAGATCGTCCGGTGCGACGGGCGCGACGGCGTGGTGAACGCGGTCAGGGAGCAGCGCGCCGACCTGGGCCTGACCGACCTGCCCGTGCCGGCCGACCTGGTGAGCCACCCCCTGGAACGCCAGGAGATCGTGCTCATCTCCCCGCCCGGCCTCGACCTTCCCGGGTCGGTCGCGATGAGCCGCCTGAACGGCATGCGCATCGTCCTGCCCCAGCCCGGCAGCGCCCGGCGCCGGGAGTTCGAGCAGCTGTTCGCCACCCACGGCGTGCGGCCGGTCGTGGTCGCCGAGACCGACGAGCGCGGCGGCTGGCCCGTCACGGTCCGCACCGCCTCGGCGTCCCTGCTCGGCTACCGCACGATGGCCGACCAAGCCCTCAGGGCCGGGCTGGTCGTCCGCTCCCTGGACCCGCCGCTGCGCCGCATCATCGCCCTGGTGCACACGCGCAGGCGCATCCCCGCGATGGCGCAGGACTTCCTCACCGTGGCCGAGAGCGGATCAGCCGTCTGAGCCGTTTTGGAGCGTTCCCGAACGGCCTGCGCCTGCCTCCGCCGGTGCGGACGCGGCCGGTGGGGAGCTGGCGTACGCTTGCGGCGATGCATACTCTGCGCCTGCGCGACCGCGAGTTCCGGCCGGGCGAACACGCCGTCATGGCCGTCGTGAACCGCACCCCCGACTCCTTCTACGATCGGGGCAGGACGTTCGGTTTCGACGCCGCCCTGGCCGCCGTCGGTGAGGCGGTCGCCGCCGGTGCCGACATCGTGGACATCGGCGGGGTGAAGGCCGGCCCGGGCGACACCGTGGACGCCGCCGAGGAGATCCGCAGGGTCGCCGACCTGGTGGCGGCCGTGCGCGAGGCGCACCCCGACCTGGTGATCAGCGTGGACACCTGGCGGGCCGAGGTCGGCGAGGTGGTGGCCGGCGCCGGCGCCGACCTGCTCAACGACACCTGGGGCGGACCGGACCCCGGCCTGGCCGAGGTCGCGGCCAAGCACGGCATCGGGCTGGTGTGCGCCCACGCCGGCGGGGTGATCCCGAGGACCCGCCCGCACCGCATCGGCTACGGCGACGTGGTCGCCGACGTCGTCTCCCACACCGTCGCCCTGGCCGAGCGGGCCGTGCGCGCCGGGGTGCGCGAGGACGCCATCCTGATCGACCCCGCGCACGACTTCGGCAAGAACACCTGGCACTCCCTGGAGGTCGGCCGCCGGCTCGGGG
This sequence comes from Sphaerisporangium rhizosphaerae, assembly GCF_042665155.1. NCBI lineage: Bacteria > Bacillati > Actinomycetota > Actinomycetes > Streptosporangiales > Streptosporangiaceae > Sphaerisporangium > Sphaerisporangium rhizosphaerae. The sequence goes on from NZ_JBHTCG010000007.1 coordinate 332,086, forward strand.
AGCTGGTGGACACCGGCTGGCCGGTGCTGGTCGCGGTCTCCAACAAGGACTTCGTGGGCGAGACGCTCGGCGGACTCCCCGTGGACGAGCGCCACGCCGGGACGATCGCCACGCTCGCCGTCTCCGCCTGGCAGGGGGCGCGGGTCTTCCGCGTCCACGACGCCGCCTCGGCCCGCGCCGCGCTCGCCACCGTCGGCGCGCTGCGCCCCCGGCCGGGCGGTCAGCTGTAGATCACCGACAGGAACCGCGTCAGGATGGCCTCGCGGGCCGGGGCCGGCAGCGCGTCCAGCACCGCGTTGACCACCGCCATCTCCGGCTGGCCCTCCCCGCCGAGGTCGATGCCGACCGAGGCGGCCAGCTCGGTGAACGTGGCGTCGTCGATCGCGTCCAGGTCGAGGGTGGCCAGGATCTCGGCCAGGCCCTCCGGCACCCGCGGCGGACCCGCCGCCCGCGCCGCCTCCGCGGACGCGGCGATCACCTCCAGCATCGCCTCCACGCCCGCCAGGGTCACCCCGGTGACCGTCACGTGCAGGTTGGCCGGGATGCCGGCGTAGGAAAGCTGCGGCTGCAGGAACCAGCCGAGCTTGCGCGCCTCGTCCGACAGCACGAACACGTCCACGTCGTCCCCGGCGAAGGCCACCAGCGAGGCCTCCGGCTCACCGAGCACCCGCAGGCCCGGGATGGCGCCGATGCCCTCGGCCAGCCGCCGGGTCGCGGTGAGGGTGTCGCGGGCCAGGGCCAGGTAGCCCTCGCGGCCCAGGGCGTTCAGCGTCGCCCACGCGCCGCCGAGCGGCCCGGCCGACTTCGAGCTCTGCACGGTCGCGTTGATCACCGTGTAGCCGGGCCAGGCGGCCGAGGCGAAGTAGGCGGCGCGGCGCAGGGCGGGGTCGGAGAACAGCACGACCGAGGCGCCCTTCGGGGCGTAGCCGAACTTGTGCAGGTCGCACGATATGGACGTCACCCCCGGCACCGTCAGGTCGAACGGCGGGACGCTCGCCCCCGCCTCCGCCAGCCAGGGCAGCAGCCAGCCGCCCACGCAGGCGTCCACGTGGCACAGCACCCCGCGTCCGGCCGCGATCGCCGCGATGTCGGCGACCGGGTCGACGACCCCCTGCGGATAGGACGGGGCCGAGGCCACCACCAGCACCGTGTCCGGGGTGATCGCCTCGGCCACGGCCTCGGGGACCGCGCGGAAGGTGGCGGGGTCCACGGGCACCGGCGCCACCTCCAGGCCGAGGTAGTGCGCCGCCTTGTGGAAGGCGGGGTGCGCCGTGACCGGCACGACGACGCGGGGACGTCCGGCCACGGGACGGGCGTCCCGGGCGGCCTTCATCGCGAGCATGATCGACTCGGTGCCTCCGCTGGTGAAGATGCCCGGCGTGCCGGGCCCCCCGCCGAGCAGGCCGGCCACCGCGCCCACGACCTGCCGCTCCATCGCGACGGCGCTCGGGAAGGCGGTGGGGTCGAGGGTGTTGACCTCGAGCATCTCGAAGTAGGCGCGGGCCGCGGCGTCGTGCACCTCCGGGCGCCCGGTGTCGTAGATGTAGGCGGTGACCTTGCCACCGCGCACCTGCAGGTCGTGCCGTCTCAGCAGGGAGATCTCCGCCAGCAGGTCTTCGGAGGTCCGGCCGTTCTCGGGAAGCACGCGGTTCTCCCTCGCCAGATGGTGCGGCGTCGCCGCACGTGATCGGCGTGGGACGTTATCACGAGGTTCCGGGCAGGCGGAACAGGCGGTCGATCAACAGGTGCAGATGCCGCTTGAACCGCTCCAGCAGCCAGGCGTCGGGCGGCCCGGGGATGTGCCCCATCACCGTTGCCTGGGTCGTGATGCCCTGCACCATCCAGATCACCGTCCACAGCCCGAGCTCCAGGTCGACCTCCGGGTCCATGTACCCCTTCTCCAGCGCCGGCTGGACCCCCTCGAGCACCATCTGCAAAATCGGCTGGATGAACTGTTCCTCAAGCTCGGCCAGGTCGGCGGCGTCCAGCAGCGAGCGGTGCACCCACAACTGCGTCCGCTCCGGGTTGCTGAGTGTGTACTCCGTATAGTCGTCCAGCAGCCGGTGCAGCGACTCCACCGTCTTCTCGGGCGTCTCGGTCGAGAACTGCGTCATGACCGCCTCGCGCGCGGCCCGCTCCTGCTCGAACAGCCGCCGCACGACCGCCAGATAGAGATCGCGCTTGTGACCCGCGATCTCTTCCACGGTGGCGAGGTCGAACCCGGCGGTGTCGGCGATCTGCTGCAAGGACGTCCCGTCGTAGCCGAAGGCCGCGAACAGCTTGATGGCGGCGCGCATCAGCAGCTCGCGGTCGCTTTCCCGCTCGGAGGTCATAGAACCGACGCTATGCTCACCATCCGTGCCGGGGCGATCGCTTGATGGAACCCTGTCATGGTTTTGCGCGCCCTGGAACGGGCCGGCTCAGCGGCAGCCGGACGACCGCACGCACCCCCGGCCCGGCGTCCTCCAGGCGCACCGCCCCGCCGTGCGCGCGCACGGTCTCGCGCACGATCGCCAGGCCCAGGCCGGCCCCGCCGTCGTCGCTGCTGCGGGCGCTGTCGAGCCGGGTGAACCGGTTGAACACCCGCTCGCGGTCGGCCTCGGGGATGCCCGGTCCGTCGTCGGTCACCGTGACCTCGGCCTCGCCGCCGCGGGCGCGCAGCTCGACGGCGACGCGGGCACCGGCGTGGCGCACGGCGTTGTCCAGCAGGTTGACCAGCACCCGTCCGAGGTCCAGGGCGTCGCCCTCGACGACCGCGGGCTCGACCCCCGTGATCTTCACCATGGCCGGGTCGTAGCGCCCGGCCGTCGTGCCGACCAGCTCGGCAAGGTCCACCGGCTGCCTGCGGGCCGGGCGGCGGTGCTCGTCCAGCCGGGCCAGCGTGAGCAGCCCCTCGGCCAGGCGGCTCAGGCGCATGGTGTCCTCCAGCACTCCCTCGGCCGTCTCGCGCCACTCCTGCTCGTCGGGAGGGTGGCCGAGGGCGACCTCCAGTTGCAGGCGGATGCTGGCCAGGGGACTGCGCAGCTCGTGGGCCGCGTCGGAGATGAGGGCCCGCTGCGAGGCCTCCGCGCCCTCCAGCCGGGCCAGCATGCCGTTCAGCGTGATCGCCAGCTCCTGCACCTCGTCGCGCGCCACCGGCACCGGCAGGCGGTGCGCGCGGGCGGTGCCGCTGATCTCGGCGGCGCCCCGGCGCAGCGCGGTGATCGGGCGCAGCGTGCGGCCGATGATCAGCCAGCCGGCCGCGCCGAGCAGCACCAGGAGCATCGGAGTGCCGATGACCAGCATGTGCACGGTCGTGGTGAGGCTGTCGGCGACGTCCTTGAACGAGCGGGCGGCGATCACCGTGCGGCCCTCGTCGGCGTGCACCACCACCACGCGCAGCGGCCCGGGGATGCCGTACAGGTCGCCGTCCACGAACCGGCCCCGCCCCTCACCGGGCGAGGTGGCGCGGTCGCGGGCGCTCACCAGCGGCACCAGCCGGTCGGCGCCGGCGGTCACGTGGGTGATGCGCCCATGCGCGTCGAGCACCTGGATGATCGTGCCGTCCGCGACGGCGACCGGGTCGGACAGCCGGCCGTCGTCGGCGAGGGCGGCCACCTCGCGGGCCCGCTGGTAGGCGATGCCGTCGGTGGAGCCGATCAGCGCCCGGCCGAGCACGCCGACCAGCAGCGACGCCGCCGCGGCCAGGGCCACCGCGAGCACCGCGGAGGCCGCCGCGGTCAGCCGGAAGCGCAGGCTCCTGCGCCGCCACCACGCCAGGGGGTCAGCCGCCATCGCCGACCAGACGGTAGCCGGCGCCGCGCACCGTCTGCAGGGCGTTGCGCCCGAACGGGACGTCGATCTTCCTGCGCAGGTAGCCGACGTAGACCTCGACCACGTTCGGATCGGTGTCGTAGGTGTCCCAGACGTGTTCGAGGATCTCGGCCTTGGACACCACCTCGCCGGGGCGGCGCAGCAGGTACTCCAGCAGGCCGAACTCGCGGGGCGTCAGTTCGATGGGCGTGCCGTCGCGCGACACCGACCGCCGGGCCGGGTCGAGGGTGAGGTCGCCCGAGCGCAGCACCGGCGGCCGGCGGCGGGCGCCGCGCCGCAGCAGGGCGCGCAGCCGCGCCACCAGCACCACGTACGAGAACGGCTTGGTCAGGTAGTCGTCGGCTCCGAGATCGAGGCCGTCGGCCATGTCGTACTCGCCGTCCTTGGCCGACAGCATCAGGATCGGCACCCAGTTCTCCTCCGCGCGCAGCCGCTTGCACACGTTGTAGCCCGACAGCCGGGGCAGCATGATGTCGAGCACGACCACGTCGTAGTCGCCCTCACGGGCCAGGTGCAGGCCCTCCTCGCCGTCGTAGGCCAGATCGACCGCGAAGCCCTCGGCGCGCAGCCCGCGCCGCAGCGCGGCGGCCATCCGCCTCTCGTCCTCCACGACGAGCACGCGCATTGCTCACCCTCCCAGCCGATGTGTCCCCCTATCTTGGCCCGTCCCGGCTGAGATCCCGCTGAGAGGCCGGAACCGGCGGTCGCACCCGCGAGCTGCGGCGCGGGCCGCCCCGGGCGGCTCCTGAGAAGCCTCTCAGGCCGTCTCAGCCTGGGCACAGGACCCGCGCGGCAGTCTTCCTGTATCGGATCTCGAGCGGCGGGCCCCCCGCCGCCGACTACCGTTGAGGAGTGACATGCCGTCCCAGTCGAGAAGATCACGCGCCGTGAGGTGGGGCGTCCCCATCGCCGCCGTCGTGGTGGTGGGCGCAGCCGTGGGCACCGGGCCGGTGATCGCCGCCGTCCAGGGCGACCCGGCGCTGCCCGAGCGCACCGCCCAGCAGTTGCTCGCCGAGGTCGCCAAGAACGCGAGCCGCGCCGAGCCCCCCGCCATGTCGGGCACCGTCGTGGAGACCGCCTCCCTCGGCCTGCCGGCCCTGCCGGCGACCACGGGCGTGAGCAGCTCCCCGTTCGCCCTGCTGTCCGGCTCCCACACCCTGAAGGTCTGGTACGGCGGCGACGACCGCGTGCGGCTCGCCCTGCCCGGCCAGATGAGCGAGACCGACCTGATCTCCACCGGCCACGGCGAGGCGTGGCTGTGGCAGAGCGGCACCAACACCGCCACCCGCTACAAGCTCGACGGCCCGGCCGGGGCGCACGCCATCCCCACCCCGTCGGTGCTACCCACCGCGCGCACGCCGGAGGATCTGGCCGGCGAGCTGCTCAAGGCGGCCGGCCAGGACACGGCGGTCGGCGTCGAGAACGGCCAGCACGTCGCCGGGCGCGCCGCCTACCAGCTCGTGCTCACGCCCAAGGTCGCCACGTCCCTGGTCGGCAAGGTCACCGTCGCGCTCGACGGCGAGACCTACATCCCGCTGCGCGTCCAGGTCTACGCCAAGGGCACCGCCGAGCCGGCGTTCGAGGTGGGCTTCACCCAGGTCGCCTTCACCACTCCCGCGCCAGAGAACTTCGCCTTCACGCCGCCCGCCGGGGCCAAGGTCGAGGACAAGACGTTCGGCGCCGGGGACGGGGGTCCCGGTGACGAGGTCATGGCCACAGCCAAGGCCGGTCAGCAGGCGAAGGCGGGGGCGCGCACCCACGGCACCGGCTGGGGCACCATCGCCGAGCTGCCGTTCTCCCCTGAGAACCTGGCCCCGTCCACCCCGTCCACCCCGTCCAAGCGGCTCGGCGCCGGCAAGTTCGGCGACACCGATCCGAGCAAACTCGCCGACTCGCTGCTGAAGTCCGCCAAGCGGGTCTCCGGGCCGTGGGGGAGCGGCAGGGTGATCGAGAGCAAACTGGTCTCGGCGCTGCTGACCGACGACGGCCGGCTGCTGATCGGCGCGGTCACGCCCGAGGCGCTGACCGAGGCGGCCGGACGCAGGTGACCATGGTGACCACGGGCGAGGGGGCGCACGAGGCGGCGCCCCCTCGGGCGGCCCACCAGACGGCCTCCGCGGGCGACTGCGCGATCGTCGCCCGCGGGCTCACCAAGCGCTTCCGCGGCGGCCAGGTCGCCGTCGACGACCTCCACCTCGCCGTGCCCCGCGGCTCGGTGTTCGGCTTCCTCGGCCCGAACGGGTCGGGCAAGACCACCACGATCCGCATGCTGCTCGGCCTGGTGCAGCCCACGAGCGGCGGCTGCGACGTGCTCGGCCGGCCGATGCCGGCCGGTCTCGCCGCCACGCTCCCCAAGATCGGCGCCCTGGTGGAGGGGCCCGCCTTCTACCCCTACCTGTCCGGCGAGGCGAACCTCCGCCGGTACGACGCCGCCGACCCGGCCGCCGACCCGCGCACGGTGTCCGCCCGCGTCGGCGCCGCGCTCGAACGGGTCGGGCTCGGGGCGGCGGCCCGCAAGAGGTACCGCGCCTACTCCCTGGGCATGCGCCAGCGCCTGGCCATCGCCGGCGCCCTCCTCGGGCCGCGCGAGCTGCTCGTCCTGGACGAGCCGACCAACGGCCTGGACCCCCAGGGCACCCGCGAGGTCCGTTCGCTCATCAAGGACGTCGCCGCCGACGGCACCACCGTCTTCGTCTCCTCCCACCTGCTGACCGAGGTCGAGCACATGTGCACCCACGTCGGCGTCATGCGCTCCGGCCGGCTGGTCACCCAGGGGCCCATCGCCGGGCTACGGGCCGGCCACGCGCCGCGCGTGCGCGTGGACACCCCGCACGTCGCCCAGGCCGCCGCCGTCCTGCGCCGTCTCGGCCTGGCAGAGGTGCGCGCCACGGCCGAGCCCGGGGAGGCCGAGCGGGTCACGGCGCTGCTCGGCGAGCACGCCCCTGAACGGGTCTGCGCCCTGCTCGTCACCGACGGCGTCGCCGTGCGCGGCTTCACCGTCGAACGGCCGAGCCTCGAAGAGGTCTTCGTCAGCCTCACAGGAGAAGGTTTCGATGTCGACGCCTGACGCCACCCCCCGCACCCCCGCCACCCTGTCTTCGCCACACGCCGACACCCTCCACGGGACCAACGCCACGACCCTGCCCCGCCAGCCCCCACCCGCCGCCGACCTGCCCGCCGCGCACGGCGGCCTCTCCGATGCGGCGATCACGTCGTCCGCCGACCATGAGGTCCCGGCTGCCGCGGGTGTGGTCGGCGTGACCGAGGGCTCCGCCGGTCGTCCGCCTCAGGGGCGTGGGCGGCCGTCTCCAGGGCGGGCGATGCTGCGGTTGCTCGGCTCAGAGCTCGGGCTGACCTTTCGCAAGCCCCGCAACATCGCGATGCTCATCGTCCTGGCCTGCGTCCCGGCGCTCATCGGCGTCGTGCTGCGGGCCTTCGGCGGGGACGTCGACGAGGAGATCCCCTCGCTGATCACGCAGGTCGCCGGGAACGGGCTCATGCTGACCTTCGTGGCCTTGTCGCTGCTGCTGGTGATGCTGCTCCCGCTGTCGGTCTCGGTGGTCGCCGGTGACGCGATCGCGGGGGAGGCCGGAGGGGGCACCCTTCGCTACCTGCTCACCGCTCCCGCCGGGCGCACCCGCCTGCTGGCCGTCAAGTTCGCCAACGTGACCGTCTACGCGCTGGTGGCCACCTCGGTCGTCGCCGCGGGCGCGCTGGTCACCGGGCTGGTGCTCTTCCCGGTCGGCCCGATCACGCTGCTGTCCGGGTCGACGATCTCCGTTGGCGAGGGGCTGGTGCGCGTCCTCATCGTCACCGGGTACACCGCCGCCGGCATGGCGGCGCTCGGAGCGGTCGGCCTGGCCGTCTCGACGCTGACCGAGGTGCCGATCGGCGCGGTGGCGGCGACCATCGTGGGCGTGGTGTTCTCGCACGTGCTCAGCGCCATCCCGCAGCTCGAGCCGGCACGGCCGTACCTTCTGACCTACTGGTGGAGCTCCTTCGACGGCGCTCTGCGCGACCCGATAGCGACCGAGGGAATGACCCAGGGCCTGCTGGTGTACGGCGCCTACATCCTGATCGCCCTCTCGATCGCCTGGGCCCACTTCACCGGCCGGGACATCACCAGCTGATCAGGCGCGCCAGAGGCTCATCCCCCTGGCGCGCCCATCCAGGGCCCCGCTTCTCGACCGCGGTGCGCCTGCCCACGGCTCCGCCCGCGGTTCCATGGCCGACTTGGCCGCGGTCACGGTCACGGTCACGGTCGTGAGCGTCCGGAGGCGTCGTCAGTGTTCGGAGGCGTCGTCAGCGTTCGGAGGGGCGGCGGCCGCGGCGCAGGCCGATGACGCCGGTGGCCACGCCGGCCAGGCCGACGGCGATGCCGATGCCGCCGAGCAGTCGCGCGGTCCCGTCGGAGTCGGCTTCGTCGTGTGCGCCGGGACCGGACGCCTTCACCTCCACGGCCGGGGCGGTGGAGGCCGCGGGGCTCGCGGAGGCCGCCCCGTGGTGGTCATCCTCCTGCGTGCCCGCGGCGACCAGCTTGAGCGTCGGGACGGGGTGCTCGGCCTCCGAGCCGTCCGCCTTCGGCTCGTCGGCCCACTTCACCACCTCACCGTTGGAGTAGGTCTGGGTCGCCGGGAACAGCAACTGGTCGGTGTCCTCGGGAAGGAAGCCCATGGACACCTCGAACTCCTGGAACTGCTTCGGGCCGATCTTCCCGCCGCTCCAGGTGATCCTGGTGACGGCCTCGGTGATGTCGCCGTACTTGGACGGCACGGCCTTGGGGAGCTTGGTCTCGGTGACCTCGGCCTTCCAGCCGGGCACCGGGCGGACCGACACGAACGGCAGCGGGTGGTCGACCGGGAGGTCGATCACGAGCTTGGTGGTGGAGGCGTTGTCCCGCTCGTTGGGAACGCGGAAGGCGACCTTGGTGAATCCGCCCTTCTCGGCCGTGCCGGGGTTGATGGTGACATGGGCGAGGGCGGGCAGGGCGAGACCCGTGACGAGGGCGAGTGCGCCGGCTGCGACGACGACGCCGCGACGCGCGACTGCGGTGAACGACATGTGAGGACTCCACTTCATCGAGGAAAGACAAGGGGATGCAGACCGCCGGCGGCACCGGACGGCGCGCGCGGCCACGGTGGGGTGGCCGAGGAAGACGCGGGCCCCTCGACAACGCCCGGTGGACAGGCGCGCCATACGGACCACTCTCGGTCCGGCACGATCGAAGTGCCGGCCAGGGCGCTCCACGAAGCGCCGCTCACCCTTGAGTGCCACGCGACGGAGGACCGTCCATTCGCGAGGTCACGGGACGGACGATCCAACTACCGCCCGCGAGGCCACGCGAGGGAGGACCCGTCCACCGCCCGCGAGGCCACGTGTGACGGAGGGCCTGTCCACCGTTGGCCGCGCGACAGACGGCTCGTCCATCCGTGAGGCCATGAAACGGAGGTTCCGTCCGTCCGCAAGGCCACGTGAGGGTGGTTCCGTCCACCGCCCGCGAGGCCACGTGTGACGGAGGGCCTGTCCACCGTTGGCCGCGCGACAGACGGCTCGTCCATCCGTGAGGCCATGAAACGGAGGTTCCGTCCGTCCGCAAGGCCACGTGAGGGTGGTTCCGTCCACCGCCCGCAAGGCCACGTGAGGGAGGACCCGTCCACCCGCAAGGCCACGTGACGGAGGGCCGGTCAGCCGCGCGGCCACAGGACCGGGCCCAGGGGTGACCTATGCCGACCGCGCCGGGTGACCGTTGGGCGAGCCACCGGTGGGCCGGCCGGATCGGGGGCCGATGCCGGTGGCCGGTTGGTTCATCCGTGGTCTGGCGAGGTCATGTGGCCGTCGAGGGGGCTGACGGGGCGCCGGTGAGGGTCTTCGGGGCGGTGTCCGGGCCGCGAAGGGTCAGCGGATGGCGGGAAGTGGTGGACCGCGCCTGGTGACCGTGTGGCGGAGAGCCTCGCGAGCCGGGGGCGGCGCGAGGCGGCGGGGACCGCGTCCGGCCGGTCGGGGGAGGAGGGCGGTGGGGTCGCCGCCCAGCAGTGTCAGCGGCCGGGACAGCCCGAGCAGGGCGCGGGTGCCCATCCGGCGCAGTACCGACCACAGGGCCGACTCGCCCTGGGCCAGCCACCAGCCGGTCATCAGCGTGGCCGTGAGGTGGGCGATGACCATGCCGAGACCCGCGCCGAGCCCTTGGCCGTGGGAGACGTGGAGGCTGAGAGGGGAACCCGCGCCGCCCGAGGCGCCGAACAGTTCGTGCAGGACGACCTGGGCGGCGATCAGGAAACCGATGATCGTCCGTGGCGAGCGCTCGCGCCCGGCGATCAGCGTCGCGGCGAGCGTCACACCGGCCGATCCGCCCGCTAACGCCCACGTGGCGGGCCCCGTCCCGCCGGCGGCCCGGTGGCCGAGCACGGCGAGGCCCACGCAGACGACCGTGAAGACGGCCGACCGCGCCAGGCGCAGGGGAAGGCGGGCACGCATGACGCCCCACATCGTGCCATGCCGTGAGTCCGGTTGTCCCCACCCCACCCCAGGACTGGGGTGCCCCCGCCGCCCCGGCTGCCCCCCGGGCTGCTTCCGCTGACCCGGCTGGTTTCCCTGACCTGGCTTTCCCTGACCTGGCGGCCCCGCTGGTCTCGCTGGCACGGGCCGTGCCTGCTTGTCCGGCTGGAGCGGTCGGACCCGTCTTTCGCCTCGGTGGGGCGGTGGAGGGCTGAGGTTCCTGTGCCTACGCCGGTCGCTTCCAGAATGACGCTCGCCTGTCCGGATGGGTGAGCCCCTGGTGGGCGGGTGAGGGCGCGGCGCTGGTGGGTGGTCCTTCGGTGTGCGCCTGATGTCTGCCGTTTGGCGGTATTTGTCGCTACTGTTGCCCGCGTTCATTGGTTCTGTGAAGGGCGTGGTGGTGGTCGTGCGGCACTTCCTGGGACTTCTGCTCGGCGTCGTCGTGACCGCGGTCCTGCTTGCAGGGACCGGCTGGGCGTCCCAGGACGCGGCCAGGAGCATGGCGGCGGGCGCGGTCGACCCGGTGCGCGACACCCCGGCGCTGGTCGGCCTCGGCGCGATGCTGGTGGCCGGCCTCGTGCTCGGTCTGGTCGTGGCGACCCGGGTCTCGCCGCTGGCGACGTTCGTCCCGTCCATGGTGCTGCTGGCCTGGACGGTGATCTACACCCTCGACGTGCACCGCGCGCTCGGGCTCGCCCCCACCGCTCCGTCGATGCACCCGATGGTCGTCCAGGCGGGTAAGGGCATGCAGGACCTGCTGGGCAAGGGGGTGTTCGCGATGCTGGGCATCGCGTTGTTCATCCCGGTGCTGATGCCTTCCCGCTGGGCGGGGCGCCGGCGCGACCTGGACGACGGCTACGAGGAGGAGACCCCGCAGGCCGCCGGAGGTTACTACTGACCGGCGGTCGTGGCGCGCTTCCGGGGACGAGCAACTCGGTCATGACCGACCCCTGACCTGCCGGGCTACGGGTGCAGGCGGGCTCGCAGGACGCGGGGCGAGCGCGGCCGCCGTCGGCGGGCGGGGTCACAGGGGGAGGCGGCGGGTGTAGAGGCGGGTGACGACGTCCTCGATGGAGGTCTCGTCCGGGGCGGTGGCCATGAGATCGTCCACGGTGCCGTCGAAGGCGAGGCTCCCGTGGTCGATGAGCATGACCCGGCGGCAGAGCCGCTCGATGTCCCCGAGGTCGTGGGTGGTCAGCAGCACGGTCGTCCCGCGTTCGGCGTTGAGGTCGCGCAGGAAGCCGCGGACGGCCGCCTTGCTCACCACGTCGAGCCCGATGGTCGGCTCGTCCAGCACCAGGACGGCCGGATCGTGCAGCAGCGCCGCCGCGATGTCGCCCCGCATGCGCTGGCCGAGGCTGAGCTGGCGGACCGGCTTGTCGAGGAACGAGCCCAGTTCGAGCACCTCCGACAGTTCGGCCAGTCGCCTGCGGTGCTCCTCACGATCTACTTTGTAAAGGTGCCGGATCAGCGTGAAGCTGTCTCGCAACGGCAGATCCCACCACAACGTCGTCCGCTGCCCGAAGACCACGCCGACGCGACGGGCGAGCGCCGTGCGGCGGCGGGACGGATCGAGGCCGGCGACCTCGATCTTTCCGCTGGTCGGGGCGAGGATGCCGGTCAGCATCTTGATCGTGGTGGACTTGCCGGCGCCGTTCGGGCCGAGGTAGCCGACGAACTCCCCGGCGGCCACCTCGAACGACAGGTCGCGGACGGCGTGCACCACGCGCGTCCCGCCGCGCAGCAGTCCCCGTCCGCTCCGGACGGTGAAGGAACGGCCGACGCCGTCGACTGTGATCACTGTGGTCAACTCCCGGTGGAACGGTAGCGGCGCAGCCCGGCCCGCCAGGCGAGCCCGGCCAGGCAGGCCAGCGTGAGAGCGGCGGCCGGGCCCATGAAGCGCAGCCAGTACGGCAGGCCGAGCGGGTCGGCGCGGTCCAGGACGTAGAGGCCGGGCTGCCAGTTGACGAAGGCCAGCGGCACGATGAAGGTCACCGCGCGCACCAGGTCGGTGCCGAAGACGGTGAGCGGGAACTGCGTGAGCTGGCCGCCGCCGTAGGTGAAGGCGTTGGCGATCTCGGGCGCGTCGGTGAGCAGGAACTGGAGCGCGCCGCCGAGGGTCCAGATGGCGGCGAACAGCACGATGCCGCACAGCACCATGAGTGGGACCATCCACGCCCGCTGCCAGGGCACGTGCAACTGGGGGAGCGCGACGGCGAGCACGGTGACCGCCTGGGCGGTGCGGCCGAAGCGCTGGAAGCTGAACCGGTCCACGGCCATCTGCACGAACGGGCTGGCCGGCCGGATCAGCATCGCGTCGAACGTGCCGGCCTTGACGTGCTGGCTCAGCTTGTCCACGTTGCCGAACAGCAGGTCGGCGAGTGCGAAGGACATGCCCGAGGTGCCGTACAGGAACATCACCTCGGGCAGGGTGAAGCCGCCGAGCGAGGCGGTGTGGGTGAAGATCAGCGCGATCGCCGCGAGCTCCAGGCCGGTGACGAGGAACGAGCCGATGACGAGCATCGCCATCGACACCGGATACTGGGCCGCGGCGCGGATCCAGGTGACCGCGAGCAGCACGTACGTCCTGACCGGTTCGAGCACGCCGCCTCACCCGCCCTGGATGACGACTTTGCGGCGGGCGGTGCGGGTGACCGCGGCGCCCGCCGCGAGGAGCGCCGCGACCCAGGCGGCCTGGAAGGCGAGCGCGCCGAGGACGTCGCGCTTGCCGAGGAAGACGTCGGCCGGCACCTGCACCATCGCCGCCCACGGCAGCGCGTCGGCCAGCGTGCCGAGCCAGCCGGGGAACAGCACAAGCGGCAGGGTCATGCCGCTGAAGAACATCGTCATGACCAGCGACAGCGACTGGACGCCACGGTCGTCCACGATCCAGAACGTCGACATCGCGACCAGGTAGCGCAGGCCGAAGCTGACGACGACGCCCAGTGTCATCGAGGCCAGGAACGCCGCCCAGGTGGCCGCGTCGCCGGGGAGGTGGATGCCGAAGACCACCGCGCCGACCAGCGTGGGCGGGACGCTGCGGGCGACGAACAGGAACACCGCCCGGCCGAGGTCGTCGGCGAGGGCCCACATCTGGAGCGACGCGGGGCGCGACAGGTCGAGGGCGACGTCGCCGGTGCGCACCCGCTGGGCGAGATCGAGACCGCCGCCGAACAGTTCCATGGGGCCGATGAACCCCTGGGTGAGGAAGCAGAAGGTGATCGCGTCGGTGACGTCGTACCCGGCCAGGCCGGGCCGGGCGTGCCACAGGGCGATGAGCACGTACGCGCGCAGGAAGCCGAACACCGTGTTGGTGAAGGCCCCGGCGAGCGCCGCGCCCCAGTAGGTGGCGTGACGGCGGAAACCGTATCGGAAGATGGTGAGATAAAGCGCGAAGGCGGCACCTCCGGTGACGGCTGGACTCGCATTGTAACCAGCCGCGCCGTACAGATCATCGGCATTTTCCGCGCCGTCCGGGCCGCCGCGCTGGACCGCGTGACGGCGTCTACGAAGGGCCACCCGGCCACGAGGGCCGGGCAGGCCGGTTGCCACCGGTCCCAGGCAGAGGTGCAGCCGTCCCTCGTCCGCCGATGACAAGCCCTCCCGGCCCGGTCGCTCCCATGGATCAGGAGTGAGCGGTCTGGGCGAGTACGGGGGCGATGACGTGGTCGGTGGCCCAGTGGGCGACGCCCTCGGGGTAGGGGGTGCGCAGGCCGAGGGCGATGTGGGTGACGCCGGCGTCGATGAGCTCCAGGGCCGTGCCCCGCGTGGCGGCCGGGTCGTCGTAGTCGGCCACCATCTGGGCCGACCGGATGATCTCCGCCGGGTCGCGCCCGATGGCGGCGCAGTGCTCGTCCAGGACGGCGCCGCGCTCCTTGACGTAGGCGACGGTGTTGTGCGGATGGGCGGGGATGTTCCAGATGTCGGCGTGCTCGGCCACGACGCGCAGCGTCCGGGTCCCCCAGCCGCCGATCATGACGGGCGGACCGGGCCGCTGCACCGGCTTGGGCGCGCAGCGGGTGCCCTTGAGCCGGTAGTGGCGCCCCTCGAAGTCGAAGACGTCCTCGGTCCACATGCGCCGGATGATCGTGCAGGACTCCGCCAGCCGGGCGACGCCCTCCGCGGGGGAGACGGCGGTCAGGCCGTAGGCGTCGTACTCGCGGGGCACGGAGATGTCGCCGGGCTGGTGGGTGCCGCCGACGCCGATGCCGAGGACCAGGCGGCCGCCGGAGATCACGTCCACGGTGGCGGCGATCTTGGCGAGCACGGCCGGCGGGCGGGTGAGGTTGCTGGTGACCATCAGCCCGAGCCGCAGCCGCTCGGTGCGGGCGGCCAGGGCGGCGAGCAGCGTCCACCCCTCGTAGATCGGCCCGCCGGGGTCGCCGAACAGCGGCAGCATGTGGTCCCACAGCCAGGCGTGCTCGATGAGGGGGATGGCGTCGGCCTCCTGCCAGACCCGCAGGATGTCGTCGTAGGTGGTGTGCGCGGGGACGGTCTTGAGGCCGAAGCTCACCCGCGGATGGTCGGTCATGGGGCGCCTTTCGCACGCGGGCGGCGGAGGCCCGCAGTGAACGTGAGCCGACTAACGTTAGCCGGGCAGCGGATTACGTTAGTCAGCTAACGAAAGGCCGTCAAGCCTTCCTGGTACGTTGCGGGAGATCCCGGCACGATCGGCAGGAGGGGAGAGGTGGCCACCGACTTCCAGACCGCGTTCTGGACGGCCAAGCGGGCGATGGCGCTGGCGTCCGAGGCCGCCTACAACCGCCACGGCGTGCGCTCGGGCCAGCAGTTCATCCTGCGATGCCTGTGGGAGAACGACGGCATGGCCCCCGGCGAGATCGCCCGGCTGCTGGAGCTGTCCACGCCCACCGTCACCCGTGCGGCCACCCGCATGGAGACCGCCGGCCTGCTGCGCCGCGAGCCGCATCCGACCGACGCGCGCCTCGTGCGGCTGCTGCTGACCGACCGCGGCCGCGAGCTCGAGAGCGTGATCGACGAGGAGATGGCGCGGCTGAGCGAGCGGGCCCTGCGCACCCTCGACGCGGCGGAGCGCGAGCAGTTCCTGCGCTTCCTCGGAGAGATCCGGCAGAACCTCACCTGAAGCCCTTATAGCCCCCTACCAGGTCAAATCTTCTGTTTGCCTCTCGACGTACCGTGTAAACGTCATGTAAACCGGGGTATACGCGTCGGCATAGAACGGCGTTCGGATTGGTATCGCCCGGTGGAGGTTCGTGATGTCTCGGGAGATCGACGTAGACATCCAGCCCGCGTACCCCGTCAGCTGGCGGGCCGCACTGTTCAACACGCTGATGCGCGGGACCACCAAACCCCTGTCGGCGCTTCTGGTCAGGCACGGCCTGGGCATCAGCTGCGTCTCGCGGGTCGTCGAGCTGAGCCAGCGGCTGCCGCTCCCGGTGCCGGGCCATGTGACGATCGACAAGGTGGACGGGGAGCCCTGCGGCTCCGAGTGGGTGCGGGCCGGCGACGAGCTGGACGAGAGCAAGGTGGTGCTCTACTTCCACGGCGGCGCCTATTTCTTCTGCTCCCCGGCGACGCACCGCCCGATCACCTGGCGCCTGTCGGCGGTCGCGCGCCGTCCGGTCTTCGCCCTCGACTACCGCCAGGGGCCGATCCACTCGCTGCCGGAGTCGCTGGCCGACGCCCTGGACGCCTACCAGGGCCTGCTCGACCGCGGCTTCGCCCCGCAGGACGTCATCGTCGCCGGCGACTCCGCCGGCGGGCACCTCACCCTGGCCACGCTGCTCGCGCTGCGCGACCGCGGCATGCCGCTGCCCGGCGCCGCGATCTGCCTGTCGCCGTGGGCCGACCTGTCGGACGTGCGGCGCAGGGCCAACCGCTGGGCCGACCCGATGCTGTCCGCCGGCCGGGTCGACTGGCTCGCGCGCCGCTGGACCGCGGGCCTGGACTGCCATGACCCGCTGGTCTCGCCCGTGTACGGGGACTACACCGGCCTGCCGCCCATGATGGTCGTGACCGGGTCCACCGAGGTGCTGCGCGACGAGGACCGCCGCGTCGCCCTCCAGGCGCGCCGGGCCGGGGTGAAGGTGACCTACGAGGAGTGGCGCCGCATGCCGCACGTGTTCGCGATGCTGGCGGACGTCGTCCCGGAGGCGCAGATGGTCTTCCGCCACATCGGGCGGTTCCTGGACGCCGTCGCCGCCTCCGGCGCGAGCGAGCCGTCCGGCGCCACGGCCGTCGGGTCCGCGGTGGCAGGGGCCACGGTGGCCGGGTCGGCGGTGGCCGGGTCCGCAGCCGTCGGGTCGACGGCCGTCCGGTCCGCGGTGGCCGGGGCCGGCGTGCCCGAGGGTCCCGGGTCCACCGCCGCCGCCTGAACGCGGGCGCCGGTTCCGGTGCCGCAGGGTCACCGGTTCCCGCGCCGCGAGGTCGCCGGTTCCGGTGCCGTAGGTGCGCCGGGTTTCCGCGCTGCCTGAAACGGCGGCGCCGGGGTCTCGCACGGCCGAGGGGTCCGGTTTCCAGCGCCGCCGGCCGACCCGCACGACCGGGTCCGACGGGCCGTCAGGGAGCCCTGTGAGAGGGGGCGTCCCGGGAAGTCGGCAGCTCACAGCGGTCCCTGTCGTCACAGGCGGCACACCGCTTCCTTACCTGCAGGGATCAGTCACCTTACCTCTCATGCCGCTTTCAACTAGTTCACGCCAGATGTCCTCACGGGGAGACACAGTGGCCTGTGCCGTACCCCGAAGGGAGGTCATCTCCGGATGGCACGTGGCGGAGCAGGCGTCCCAAGCGGGACGCCTCCAGGCGTTCGGCCGCTGACGGTGGGCGACCCGGTCATCATCGGGCGCTACCTCCTGCTCGGCAGGCTCGGCGCCGGTGGCATGGGCGTGGTCTACCTCGCCGAGCGGCCCGAGGGCGGCCTCGTCGCGCTCAAGACCCCGCATTCGGTCCATCTCGGCGACCCGACGCTGCGCGCGCGCTTCGCCGAGGAGGTCGAGTTCTCCCGCCGCGTGGTGCCGTTCTGCACCGCCGCCGTCGAGGAGGACGGCACCGACCGCGACCGGCCCTACCTGGTGACCGAGTACATCCCCGGCCCGTCCCTGTCCCAGGTGGTCGCCGTGCGGGGGCCGCTCACGCCCGACCTCGCCTACGGCGTCGCCCTCGGAGCCGCGGCCGCGCTGGTGGCCATCCACGAGGCCGGCTTCGTCCACCGCGACCTCAAGCCCGGCAACGTGCTGCTCTCGCCCAGGGGGCCGCGGATCATCGACTTCGGCATCGCCAGGGACCTCGACGCCGCCGTCGCGCACACGCAGGCCGGGCAGGTCATGGGCAGCCCCGGCTGGGTGGCGCCCGAGCGCCTCACCGGCGGCCCGGCGATCCCCGCCTCCGACGTGTTCGCCTGGGGCTGCCTGGTCGCCTACGCCGCGACCGGCCACCACCCGTTCGGCGCCGGCGAGGCCGACGTGCTCACGCGGCGCATCCTGGTCGAGCAGCCCCGGCTGTCCTCGGTGCCCAAGCTGCTGTGGGACCCGGTCTCGGCCGCGCTGGCCAAGGAGCCCGGCGACCGGCCCGGGGCCGCGGCGCTGCTCGGATGGCTGCTGGACGCCGGGGGAGTCGACCGTTCCTGGGACCGCCGTGAGGCCGTGACCGCCGTGCTGGAGGAGATCTGGGCGCCCGTCCCGTACCCGATGGGCGCGCGGCACCTCAAGCTCGCCGGCGCCGGTGAGGACGAGCGGCAGGACGGCGCGCCCACCACGGGCGCGCGGGCGGCGCGGCGGGCGGCGGCCCGGCGCGGGCACGCCTCGCACGCCGGCTTCGCGGCGCTCGCCACGGTGTCGATCGCCGCGGTGACCGTCGCGGCGGCGAGCACCGGCGCGACCCGCATCGACGAGAGCGCGAACCGCGCCGGCAGGGTGCCGGTCGCGGTGCCGCTCCAGGGGTCGCGCGTCCCGGTCGAGGTGCTGGACACCTCGGGGCCCGTCGTTCGCGGCACCGACTACGGGTCCCCGTCCGGCACCGCCACCGCCCCCGGGCGCCTGCCGGCGTTCACCACCACGCCGAACCCGCCGGGGTCGCCGTCGGCGCGCCGCACCGAGGGGCCGGAGGGGGCGCCGACGGCCACCTGGCAGACCCCCGTCCCTTCGCCGCCGCCGTCGCCGTCCCCCAAGCGCACGACGCCCCGGCCCCAGGTGCCCGACGAGCCTCAGCCGTGCCGGAACAAGCGCGGCAAGGAGAAGCCGTGCCCGCCCAGCCCGCGTCCGCCCGGCGGCACCGGCGATCCGAAGCCCACCAAGAGCCCCAAGCCGACGATCAGCATCAGCCAGGTCCCGGAGTGGGGGGACGGCGAGTCGCCGGAGCCGACGCCGCCGCAGCCCACTCCCACCCTCAGCGATTCCTCCCCCTCGGCCTGACCGCCCGCGCCGTCCTACCGCCCTGCCGGCCTGACCGCCCCGTGCCGCGCGAACCTAGTGCTGAGAGCGGGTGAACTGCTCGGCCTCGGTCGAGCCCTTGAGCGCCACCGTCGAGGAGTCCGGTGCGACGGCGGTGCTGACCAGGTCGAAGTAGCCGGTGCCCACCTCGCGCTGGTGGCGCGTCGCGGTGTAGCCCTGCCGCTCGGCGGCGAACTCCGCCTCCTGCAGCTCGACGTAGGCGGGCATGCCCTCCTCGGCGTAGCCGCGCGCGAGGTGGTACATCGAGTAGTTCAGCGAGTGGAAGCCCGCCAGGGTGATGAACTGGAAGCGGTAGCCCATGTGGCCGAGCTCGCGCTGGAACTTGGCGATGGTCGAGTCGTCCAGGTGCTGCTTCCAGTTGAACGACGGCGAGCAGTTGTAGGCGAGCATCTGGTCGGGGAAACGGTCCTTGATCGCCTCCGCGAAGCGCCGCGCCACGTCCAGGTCGGGTGTGGAGGTCTCCATCCACAGCAGGTCGGAGTACGGGGCGTAGGCCAGGCCGCGGGCGATGCAGGCGTCCACGCCGTTTCGCACGCGGTAGAAGCCCTCGGGAGTGCGCTCGCCGGTGGTGAACGCCTGGTCGCGGGCGTCGACGTCGCTGGTCAGGAGCGTCGCGGCCTGGGCGTCGGTCCGCGCGATGATCAGGGTCGGCACGTCGCACACGTCCGCCGCGAGGCGGGCCGCGTTGAGGGTCTTGATGTGCTGGCTGGTCGGGATCAGCACCTTGCCGCCGAGGTGGCCGCACTTCTTCTCCGAGGCGAGCTGGTCCTCCCAGTGCACGCCCGCCGCGCCCGCGGCGATCATGCCCTTCATCAGCTCGAAGGCGTTGAGGACGCCGCCGAAGCCGGCCTCGGCGTCGGCGACGATGGGGGCCATCCAGTGCGGAGCGTCCGCCTCGCCCTCCGACCAGGTGATCTGGTCGGCGCGCATCAGCGCGTTGTTGATCCGGCGCACCACGGCGGGCACCGAGTTGGCCGGGTACAGGCTCTGGTCGGGGTAGGTCTGGCCGCCGAGGTTGGCGTCCGCCGCGACCTGCCAGCCGGACAGGTAGATGGCCTTCAGGCCCGCCTTGACCTGCTGCACGGCCTGGTTGCCGGTGAGGGCTCCCAGTGCGTGCACGTACTCGTCGGTCCGCAGGAGTGACCACAGCCGCTCGGCGCCGAGACGGGCGAGAGTGTGCTCCTCCTGCACGGTGCCGCGCAGGCGGACGACGTCCTCGGCCGTGTAGGTCCGCTCGACGTCCTTCCAGCGCGGGTCGCTCTCCCAGTCGCGCCGCAGCTCATCTGCAGCTCCCTTGAGGCGATCTTCCATTTTGACTCCTTCGGCGTCCTCTGGGGGCTTGGTTCGAGTCTGCGATGGTTCGAGCCGCCAGAACAAGAGTGATCGCGTGAAAGCTGTCAGAATTTTCGGGTCTGATGAATACTCGGCAGTATTCACGCGGCAAGAAACGCAAAGTTTTCACTATGGACTAGACCAATCCGTCCGCTCTGGATCACTGTCACGGTCGCCGGGTCCGTCGCCGGCCCGCGCGGGAGCGGTCGGGGTGGCGGCGCGGACGGGACAGGAGCGCACGGCCGCGGCGCGAGCGGCCCAGGTACCCGGGTAAGGCTGGAAGAACGGTGGAATTTGCGTTTAGGATCGTGCTATGGCGTCTTTGGTGGGAGAAGAACCGCTGTCTTTGACGCAGGAGCTCGACCTCCTCGCGTTCGGCCAGCGGCTGAAGCACCTGCGCAAGCAGCGCGGGCTCACCCTGTCGGAGCTCGGCGAACGCGTCGGGCGCGCCCCGAGCCAGCTCTCCCTGCTGGAGAACGGAAAGCGCGAGCCCAAGCTGTCGCTGCTCAAGGCGCTCGCCGTCGCGCTCGGCGTACCGGTCGAGGAACTGCTGCGCCGCCAGGCCCCGAGCCGCCGCGCGCAGCTCGAGATCGCTCTGGAGGAGGCGCAGCGCGACCCCGTCTACGCCTCGATCGGCCTGCCCCGGCTGAAGGTCTCCGCCCGGGTGCCGAGCGACGTCCTGGAGCACATCGTCGGGCTGTACGAGGAGCTGCGCTCGCGCGAGGCCAAGGGCACCGCCACCCCCGAGGAGGCCAGGGCGGCCAACGCCGAGCTGCGGCGCAAGCAGCGCGAGCAGGGCAACTACTTCGCCGAGATCGAGACCGCCGCGGCCGAGGCGCTGGCCGCCGTGGGCTACCGCACGGGCGCGCTGTCGCAGGGCACCGTGCAGGCGCTGGTGACCCACTTCGGCTTCACCGTGCGGACCGCGCAGGACCTTCCCCGCTCGGTGCGGTCGATCACCGACCTGCGCAACCGGCGCATCTACGTCCAGCACGAGCAGCTCGGCATGCACACTCCGCGCACGATCCTGCTGCAGACCCTCGGCCACCTCGCGCTCGGCCACCACAAGCCCCGCGACTTCGCCGACTTCCTGCGCCAGCGCACCGAGGCCAACTACTTCGCCGCCGCCGTCCTGGTGCCCGAGACGGCCGCCGTCCCCTACCTGCAGGAGGCCAAGCGCGACCGCGCGCTGTCGGTGGAGGACCTGCGGGACGTGTTCGCCGTCTCCTACGAGATGGCCGCGCACCGCTTCACCAACCTGGCGACCCACCACCTGGACCTGGCGTGCCACTTCGTCCGCAACGACGCGGGCGGCATCATCTACAAGGCCTACGAGAACGACGGCATCGTCTTCCCCGCCGACGAGCAGGGCGCCATAGAGGGGCAGCGGATGTGCCTGCGCTGGTCCGGGCGCCAGGTCTTCCTGTCACCCGACCGCTTCTCGGTGTACCACCAGTACTCCGACTCGCCCACCGGCACCTACTTCTGCATCGCCCACGTCGACCCCTCGCGCGAGCGCGACTTCGCCATCACGCTCGGCGTCCCCTACCGCGAGTCCCGCTGGTTCCGGGGCCGGGAGACCACCAACAGGACCAAGTCGAACTGCCCGTCCGGAGACTGCTGCCGCCGCCCGCCGGCCGAGCTGACCCAGCGCTGGGAGGGCTATGCCTGGCCCTCGGCGCGGGCCAACTCCCACGTGCTGGCGGCCCTGCCCCCGGGCTCGTTCCCCGGTGTGGACGAGGCCGACGTCTACTCCTTCCTCGAACGCCACGCCGGCCCCTGACCCGGCGGCCCCGGTACGGCCGCGCCGCCAAAGGAGGCGATCGCGCCGCTTAAAGTGATACGTCAGGTGATGGGAGGCGACGGGGGGATCGCGTGCTGCCTGAGGTGAAGACGTGGCTGCGCGACCGTACGACGGCATCGGCCGACTGGCCGGTCGGCGACCTGATCGCCGCGAAGGGCGACACCAGGATCAGCGTCGTCCTCCCGGCCAGGAACGAGGCCGCAACCGTCGGCGAGATCGTCTCGGCGATCCGCCGCGACCTGGTGGAGGACGTCCCGCTCGTCGACGAGCTCGTCGTCATCGACTCGCGCTCCACCGACGACACCGCCGCCCGCGCCGTGCAGGCGGGGGCCAAGGTCTTCGCCCAGGACGAGATCCTGCCCGCCGTGGCGCCGATGGACGGCAAGGGCGACGTGCTGTGGAAGTCATTGGCCGTCACCTCCGGCGACGTGCTGGTGTTCATCGACGCCGACCTGCGCGAGTTCGGCACCGGCTTCGTCACCGGCCTGCTCGGCCCCCTACTCGCCGACCCTTCCGTGGTGTACGTCAAGGGGTGCTACGACCGGCCGCTGCGCGAGGCGCAGAGCGGCGGCGGGCGCGTCACCGAGCTGGTCGCCCGCCCCATGCTGAACCTGCACTGGCCGCTGCTCGCCGGCTTCGTCCAGCCGCTCGCCGGGGAGTACGCGGGTCGCCGCGAGGTGCTGGAACGCGTGCCGTTCGCGACCGGGTACGGCGTGGAACTCGGCCTGCTCGTCGACCTGCTGGAGTACGCCGGCCTGGACGCGCTCGCCCAGGTGGACCTCGGAAGGCGGGTGCACTCCCACCAGTCCACCGAGGCCCTCGGTGTCATGGCCGGGCAGATCATGCACACGGCGTGGGCGCGCCTGGAACGCCAGCGCAAGATCGTGCCCATGCACGTCCCCGCCTCCGGGCTGACCCAGTTCCGCCGCGGCGAGGCCGGCCACCTGCCGATCGACCGCGACGTCGCCGCCCCCGAACGCCCCCCGATGGCCGAGATCCCCGAATACGCCGCCTCCCACCTCCCCAACCTCCTCACCTGCCGCCCAACACCCCCTTCCCAAGAAGACCGGCCGGGATCCCGCTCGACGCGGACACAGATCAGTGCCCGGTCAGGCACACACCGCCTCGAGGATCGACATATCTGATGTCGTCGCGACGACCCGCTCGAGCCGGAAACCGCAGGTCCGCAACAGCGACTCGTGTTCGCTGTGGGTGCGTTGCCTGCCGCCGGTGTGGATGAGCATCATGATGTCCATGGCTTTGGACCAGTCGGGCCCAGGGTCGTCGGGGATGACGCTCTCCACCAACAACAGCCGCGCATGCGGCGGAGCGGCCTTCCGTACGGCGGCCAGGATCGCCGTGGCCCGCTCGACGTCCCAGTCGTGGATCACGTCCATGAGCATGTAGGTGTCGCAGACCGGCAGCGGGTCCTCGAAGAAGTCGCCGGCTTGCAGCGTGAGCCGATCGGAGGCGATCTCCGCGGCACGCTCGATCACCGGGGGCAGGTCGAAAAGGATGCCCGTG
This sequence comes from Sphaerisporangium rhizosphaerae, assembly GCF_042665155.1. NCBI lineage: Bacteria > Bacillati > Actinomycetota > Actinomycetes > Streptosporangiales > Streptosporangiaceae > Sphaerisporangium > Sphaerisporangium rhizosphaerae. Next base: position 355,480 of record NZ_JBHTCG010000007.1, read on the forward strand.
GTTCGCTCGGCCGCGTCCACCACCGCCCGCAGGAGGTGTCCTTGGCCGCCGCCGATGTCGGCGATCGTTCCGCGGTCCGAGAAGTCGTAGGCGGCCAGGACGCTCGCGACCTGGATACGCGCCTTTGAGACCATCGCGGCGTCGAAGACCCGGCCCGCCTCGGGATCACTCTGAAGGATGGCGAAGAACCCGTCCGGATTCAGCTTGTTCGTGGCCGGGAGTCCCGTCTGGAGTGAGTAGTCGAAGTAGCCCAGGTGCTTCGCAGTACGTTCGGTTCCGAATGTCGCCACGAAGTCACGCCAAGACTGGGGATGGTCGGAACGGAGCATTCGCGACGCGCCGGTGTGGGTGAAGCGGTCGTCGCCGGCCGCGAAGACTCCATGGGCGGCGAGGAGGCGAAGCACACGACTGAGGGCCTCGGGATTCGCCCCGGTGAGTTCGGCCAGCTCCTGGGCCGTCCGCGGCGTGTCGTCGAGCGCGTCGGCGACGCTGAACCTGGCCACGGCGCCCAGACAGTGCCCGACGAACAGGCCCCCGAGCGCCGCGGTCAGTGTGTCGAAGGGCTCCGTCCGTCGATCGAGCGCGGCGTGGTGGTCATCACTGGCGGCCATGAAACGCCTCCGATTCGTCCCCGGCACGTGGACGGCGCGATCGTCGTCGCAATCATTGTGCGAGCCGTAAGGCGTCGTCGACTAGGTACAGCCGGGCGTCGACCAGCGCCCGGCCGATCGCAGACGCGTAGGTCAGAACACCCCGACCTGATCGCCCTACGCGGGGGCCCAGGAGTCACGGCCCTTCGTTGGCGCGCTCGCCGTCCTTGGTCGTGGCGTCGGGTGAGGGGCGGCCGGGGGTGGGGGTGATGCCGTGCATGATGGTCGTGACGAGGGCGTCGATGAGGGTGTCGGGGACGGGCGTCGCCGGCGCGCCGGTGAACAGGCGCGGGAGGACCAGGTCGTGGCACGCGCCGATGATCATCGTGGCGGCGGCGTCCACGTCGGCGCCGGGGGACAGGCGGCCGAGGCGCTGTTCGGCGCGCAGGTAGCCGGCCAGGTCGGCGCGCAGGCCGCGCCCGCCGGCCATCGGGTTGGACAGCCGGTCGAAATTCGCCAGCACCTGAGGCCGGCCCAGCAGACCGGCGAAGGCGGGCATGATCGCGATGTGCAGCGCCAGGCTGTAGGCGATGTAGGCGCGCAGGTTCGCGGCCACCGTGCCCTCACCGGCCGTGCGCGGCGGTTCGCCCAGCGCCTTCTCGACGCTGCGGACGTGCGCGTGCAGGCCGAGCGCGAGCAGCTCTTCCTTGTCGGCGAAGTGGTTGTACAGCACGCCGTCGGCGACCCGCGCCTCCCGGGCGATGGCGCGCACGGTGAGGCTCGCGGTGCCGCCCTCGGCGATCAGGCGTTCGGCGGTGGCGATCAGGTGGTCGCGCAGGCTCTGCCCGCCGCCGTCACGCAGCGCTGCCGCTTTTCTCGGAGACATCACGCCACATCGTATTGACCGCCGCCCCCGCCGGTGATCGGGGGCGGCGCGGGGTGTCGAATCGGGGCCGGGTCAGGGGCGGAGGGCGGTGATGAGCAGGGCGGCGCCGTTGAGGCGGACGGCGCCGTCCTGCTCGAAGGGGGCCAGCGCCTCGGCGAGCGCCCGGCGTACCTTGGCCGCCGCCGCGGCGTCCACCTGGCCGAGCCAATGGTGCACAGGGCCCCAGTCGCCGAGGAACGCGGCCGCGTCCTCGGTGTCGCGTCCCCAGACCTGGGGAGCCTCGACGGGCGTGCAGGCGACGTCGGAGAAGCCCGCGGCGGTGAAGATCTGCCGCACCCGCGCCGGGTCGGCGAGTGAGTCGGGCCCCGGGCCGTGGGCCGCCTCGACGGCGGCGGTCGGGGGGAGCAGAGCCCGCAGTCCGGCGAAGACCCGGCCGAGGTCGTTCCGGTCCATCGTCTGCAGGGCGAGGAAGGCGACGCGCCCGCCCGGGCGCAGTGCGCGGCCGATGTTGGCGAACGCCGCCACCGGGTCGGCGAAGAACATGACGCCGAACCGGCTGATGGCCACGTCGTAGGCGCCTTCGGGGAAGGGGTGCACCTGGGCGTCCCCCTGCTCGAAGGCGAGGTTCCGCACGCCTTCGGCGTCGGCGAGCGCTCGTGCCCGCCTGAGCATCGGCGCCGACAGGTCGAGCCCCGTGGCCGCGCCCAGCGGGGCGAGCCGCGCGGCCAGCCGGGTCACCTGGCCGTTGCCGCAGCCGACGTCCAGCACCTGGTCGTGCTCACCGATGGCGGCCGCACGGAGCAGATGGTCGTTGAAGCCGTTGTTGACCGCGTCGTAGCGGTCGTGGTTGTCGGCCCAGTGTGAGCCCTCGTACCCGTTCCACGCCTCGGCCTGCGCGGTGTTGACGATCGAGGTCATTCGGCGTACGTCCCTTCCGTCGGCCCGGAAGCTCCTGTGTTCCCGGCCACTCTGCCATGAACGGTCGTTCATGAACGTATGTTCATGACTGTAGCACCCGGAAACGGCGCGAGCCGCCGCCGGCGGGGCCTCATGGCTCCCGCCGGCGGCGGCTCGACGTGTCGGGGTTCTGGCGGCGCGGCCGGGTCAGGGATGGGCGAACTGGGCCATGGCGGCGGTCGGCCGGTTGTTGAAGTCGAACAGGGCCTGGTTGTCCCAGCCGTCGCCCGAGCCGGGGTTCTCGGGGTCCCAGCCGTTCCCGGTGACGGCCGTCCAGGTCGGCTCCCAGTAGAAGGCGCCGAGCGCGCCCGCCGCCTGCGCCGTGCTCAGCACGTCGCGGAACATGGCCGCCTGGCCCGCCTGCGTCGCCGGGTAGCCGGTGTAGGGGGTGGCGGCCGTGATGATGTTGGGCTCGCCGTCGTCGTTGCCCGTCGTGAAGGGGTAGGCCGTCTCGGCGAGGAACACCGGCTTGCCGTACCTGGACCTGATGTCGAGGAGGTTGGCCTGCATGGCGGCGAGCGTGCCGTGCCAGTACGAATAGTAGGAGGCGCCGATGACGTCGTAGCGCACGCCGTTGTTCCTGGCGTTGTCGAAGAACCAGCGGAAGAGCGAGTTGTTGCCGCCCTCGGCCAGGTGGACGACCAGCTTCGTCGACGACGACACGGCCCTGACCGCGTCCGACCCGGCGTTGAGCAACTGGGCGAGCCTGCCGAAGTTCGCCGAGGCCCGGCCGTCCTCCCACAGCATGCCGTCGTTGATCTCGTTGCCGATCTGCGCCATGTCGGCCGTCGTGCCCTGTGCCTTCAGCGCGTTCAGCACGTCGTAGGTGTGGTCGTACACGGCCTGCCTGAGCTGGTCGAACGGCAGTGAGGCCCACGACGCGGGCTTGGTCTGCGTGCCGGGGTCGGCCCAGCGGTCGGAGTAGTGGAAGTCCACGAGCAGGCCCATGCCCAGGGCCTTCACCCGCCGCGCCATGGCCAGCACGTGCGCCTTGTCGTTGTAGCCGTCCGCCGGGCGCACCCAGACCTTCAGCCGCGCGTAGTTCGCGCCAGAGGACCTCAGCACCGACAGTGCGTCCCGCCTCGCCCCGTCGGACCCGTAGTAGACGCCGCCGTACGCCTCGGACTTGGCCAGCGTCGAGACGTCCGCCCCCTTGACGGACAGGTTGCTCGCGCCCGCCGCGAACGAGACGTCGTCGAAACTGGCCCAGTTCCCGGCCGAGGCGCTGGAGTACAGGCTGATCGTGCAGGAACCGCCGGAGACGTTCGCCGACACGACGACCTTCAGCCAGTCGGCGGTCACCGGCAGCGCCGTCTGCGCGGCCGGACCGCCGCAGTTCTCCAGGCCCGCGTACACCGACCCCTGCCCGCCGCCGTTCTTGACGTACAGACTGAGCGTGTAGGGGCCGGCGGCCAGGCCGGTGAGCGTCTGCGACGTCTTCACCGTGTACGCCGACGACGACCAGTGGGTGAGCCGGTAGGAGCCGGAACGCCCGCCGGTCTCGGTGTAGTCGGCGGACGCCGTGCCGGACGTCGTCCATCCCGGGGGGCTCGCCACCCCGGTGCCGGAGGACTCGAACCCCCCGTTCGTCACCGTCGTCGCGGCCCGCGCCGGCGTCACCGCCACCATCGGGAACAGCAGCGCGGCGCCGCACGACACCGCCGCCAACGTCCTTCTCATAGGTCCTCCGTCAGGGAAAGGACGGTTATGTGAACGTGCACGGTAATGTGCCCCAACGGGCTTGGGAAGACGTCCGGAAACAGTCAGGTCAGCGCCCTCGCTAACCACGACGTCAGCGGCCTGGCGGGTTTCTGGCGGGCATTTCCATCTGTGTACGTTCACAGAAGCCCTGGTCGATGTCGGCCACCCGAGGTGGGGCGGACGTTGTCGCCGCGAGCTCCCGTCCGGTCATCTTGCTCGCCCGGCTTATTGTGCATGCCGGCTTGCCATCCCCGTCGTGTTCGCGCCGCCCGCGGCGGCCGTCAGGGCCCTCCCCGTGGTCGTGGGCGCCGGCCGCGCGGTCGCGGGATACGGACTCTCGTGCGCCGCCCCAGCAGTCGCAGGACGCGGCCGCGGACGCGCCCGGGGCGGGCGAAGAGCCGTCCACTGTGGCCGCGGCCTCGCGCGTGGCCCGTCCAGAGGCGGGGACGCCTCCCGCACAGCCGGGGGTGCCGGCCGTGACGTCGCCGCGCGTCATGAGGCGTCCACGGGCGAGTGCTCCACGCCCGTCCGGCGCGCCGGTCGCGAGAAGCGAGGAGGCTCCCCGCTCGACGGTGGTTCTCATCGATAACCGCGAAGATCATTGTCATCCATCACATTCGTCGTAAGGGGGAAGCGCCTCTGGTCCGAGCGCGCGGGTCGGTCTGCCCGGGCCCCGGCGATCGCCGCTGGACCTGCCAGGGCGGCGCCGGGGCCCACCTCGCGAATGCTCCTTTCGCCGTCACTCCTGCTCGCAATCCGACCTCATGCCGGCCAACCGCCGGGGTGATCGAAACCTGACCTCGTACCTCTCAGGGTGATCTCACGTGTGCGTTCCTGATCTCATGTCGGCGACCTGCTCAGATGATCGAATCCTGACGTTCCATCTCCCTGTCTGATTCCGCGTGTGCGATCCGTTCTCATGTCGGCGGCCTGCTCTGATGAAGAAAGTCCGGCGTTGTGTCTCCCGTTCTGATCTCGTGTGTCGATGCGTTTCATGCCGGCGACCTGCTCGGGGGAAAGTCTGACGTTGTGCCTCCCGGTTTCATCTCGCATATGTGATGACCTCGCGCTTGTGCCCGCCTCCTGTCGTTCGTGATCCGCCGGACTTTCTCGTGTGTTGGCGACTCGGCCTCTGCTCGCGACGTTCTCGTGCCGACCATGTGAGTTCATGCGCCCGGGCAATCCGATCTTGCGCCTGTGACGCCGCCTGTGGTCGCGACCTGACGTTCGCTGTGCGGGGTGAACCTCGTACGCGCGATGTGATGTCCTCCCGGCGGACCGGCCTTGGGCCTCCGGCCTTCATCTCATGGCCGTGTCGCCGGTTCCGCGAACCACCTCCAAATGCTCTAGTCGTATGTGCGGGGATCGGTCGATGCCCGCGGATGATCTGTCCCGTCCCTCGTCGTCCGGTCGTGCCTCCGTCCCTGGTCGTGCGCCGCCCGTCCGGTTCATCCCTCACTTTCCGTCGGATCCGTCAGTCGCCGGTGCTTCTCCTGTTCCTGGTCGTGGGCTTCAACGGGGCTTGTCGTCGCGTGGCCGCCTCCTTTCGGCCGGGTCGCCGCGTACCGTCTCCGATGGCCGGTGAGGTCGTGGGGCCCGGCGGGCCGCGGTCAGTTCCACTGGGCACGCTGGTCCGCCCTTCGGGCCGGCGCCACCGGTACGGTCGCCCGGGGCGGGCGGTGGTCGCGGAGCAGCGTCTCGTAGGAGACCAGCCGCCAGGGGCCGAGTTCGGGATTGGTGAGCACCGACACCACCTGCGCGTGGATCTGCGCGGACCTGATGTTCTCATCGGTCTCGATGCGAATGGCGACGAAACCGGCGGCCTGTTTGAACTCCTTTTCCCATTGTTTCGGCAGCAGCGCCAGCAGTCGTTTCCCGTCGACGTTCGCGTCCATCTTGCGCCCTCGGGCCGGGCGCATCGTCAGCACGACGAGCATGGCCGTTCCTCCCTTCAGTCCCAGGTGGTGCCCGCCGCGGCGAGCGTTCGGACGGGTGCGGCGAGGCGACGGACGCGCCCGTGCGGGGCGGCCGCGGCGGGTGCGCCGTTCGCGGGGAAGGGAGTCTGGCTCTGCATTTCCGGTTCCTTTTCCGTGGTCTGGGGATTTGTTCTCGCACCACCAACTCTGCGCTTTCTCCGGGCCGCGGAACAGAGAAATGAAAGGCAGTAAGCTGCCGTCGGCTGACCGTTTCCTGCCACAATCCGCACTGGACACCGCGCCCGGCGCCGCGCCGGACCTCGCGCCGGCGCACCTGGCCCGCGCCGTCCGGCCTCGCCGGTCACCGGCCCGGGCCACCGAGGAGCCGAGGACCCGGCGAACCGGAGGCCGAGGAGGCAGGGAGGCCGAGGAGGCGGGAAGGCCGAGGAGGTGGGGGTGGCGGTCGAGGGTCACGCCGGCCGTGGTTGGGTGGTGGCCGTGACGATCACGGACGCGCTGGGGCTGGTGACGGTCGGAGTGGCGGCCGGTCTGGTGAGCACGGTGGTGAGCCTGGCGTCGATCGTCTCCTACCCGGCCCTGCTGGCGTTCGGGCTGTCGCCGCTGAGCGCCAACGTCACCAACACCGTCTCGCTGGTGTTCACCGCTCTCGGCGCGGCGGCCGGGTCGCGACCCGAACTCGCCGGTCAGAGCGGGCGGCTGCTCCCGCTCGGGACCATGTCGATGGCGGGCGGGGTCGTCGGCGCGGCGCTGCTGCTGGTGACGCCGTCGCGGATGTTCGAGATGATCGCTCCCTGCCTGATCGCCGCCGCGTCACTGCTGCTGTTCCGTCCGCCGAGGCCGGACGGGGCAGCGGACGCGCCGGGCGGAGGGGGGAACCGGCTGCTGCGCGCGGGGGTGTTCGCCGTCGCCGCGTACGTCGGATATTTCGGGGCGGCCGGCGGAATCCTGATGTTCGCCGTGCTCGCGTCGATGGTGCGCGAGGCGCCGGTCCGGCTCAACGCCTTCAAGAACGTGCTGTCCGGGCTGGCGAACGCCGTGGCCGCCATCGGGTTCGCCGTGTTCGGACCGGTTCAGTGGGCCGCCGTGCTGCCGCTCGCGGCGGGATTCCTGGTCGGAGGGCGGCTCGGCCCCGTGCTGGCCCGCCGGCTGCCCGGGGCGAGCCTGCGCTACGCCGCCGCCGTCTGCGGCCTGCTCGTCGCCGCCAAACTCGGCCTGGACGCCTACCGCTGACCAAGGGCTCCGAATCGGCCTGGACGCCTCCGGTGACCGAGGCCTCCGAGCCGGCCTGGACGCCTCCGGCGGACCGCGACCGGCGAACCGTCAGCCGAAGGAGCGGCGGGCGGCGCGCTTGAGGGCCTCCTCGGCCTCCGAGGCGAGCCGTCGCACGAGCTCCGCGGCGGGGATCTCCTCGGCGAACGGGAAGCCCTGCCCCGCCCACAGGTTGATGGTGTCGGCGTCGCCGGCCTTGCGCGCCGCCGCCCGCAGCGGCGCGGTCAGGTGATGGACCTGCGGATACGCCGAGGGCGCCTCGCCCGAGTGCTCCCGGAGGAAGCGGTTGACCAGCCCCCGGGCCCGCCTGCCGGTGAACGCCCGGGTGACGGCCGTGCGGTCGTAGGAGCTCAGTGCCTGGCGGTGCGCGGGGCTGGTGCCGGCCTCCGGGGTGCGCAGGAAGGCGGTGCCGAGCTGGGCGGCGACGGCGCCCGCCGTCAGGACGGCCGCGATGCCGGCGCCGTCGGCGATGCCCCCGGCGGCGATCACGGGCAGCGGCGTTGCGCGCAGGGTCAGTCTCAGGAGCACGAGCAGGCCGTAGTCTCCGCCGTCGTCGGTGAAGCCGCCGCGGTGGCCGCCGGCCTCGATGCCCTGGGCCGCCAGCGCGTCCGCTCCGGCGTCGTGCGCGGCCGACGCCTCCTCGGGAGTGGTGATCGTCACGATGACCCGCGCGCCGGCGGCGCGCACCTCGTCGATCACCTCGCGCGCGGGCAGCCCGAAGGTGAACGACACCACAGGCACCCGCTCGGCGGTGACGACCGCGAGCTTGGCCTGCCAGCCGTCGTCGTCGTCCGCCGGCACGCCGAGGGCCACGCCGTACCGCTCGGACTCGCCGCGCAGGCGCCCGGCGTAGGCGTCGACGGCCGTCCGGTCGACCTCGCCCTTGGAGGGGACGAACAGGTTGACGCCGAACGGCGCGTCCGTGCGGGCGCGCACGGAGGCGATGTCGGAACGCAGATCGTCCGAGGAGCGGTAACCGGCGGCCAGGAACCCGAGGCCGCCGGCCGACGAGACCGCGGCGGCCAGCTCCGGAGTCGAGGGGCCGCCGGCGAGAGGAGCCTGCACGATGGGCAGGGCGAGAGCCGCGAGGTCCACCTGATCACTCTAACCGCGGGCCGTCCGGGCCTCCCCGGCCGCCCCGGAGAGATGGGTCACATCCCGCGGATACGCCGGGGCTCACCCGCCGGGGCGGATGCGGCGCATGCGCTGGATCTCGGCCGTCTGGGTGACCGAGATGTCCTCGGCCAGCTCCTGCACGGTGATGTGCGAGCCCTTCTCCATCTCGCCGGCGGCCATGGTGACGGCGCCCATGTGGTGGGCGGTCATCAGCTGCAGGTAGAGGCGGTCGAAGCCGGCGCCGGAGGCGGCCCGCAGGTCGGAGAGCTGCCGCTCGGTGGCCATGCCGGGCATGGCGTCGTGGTGGGCCGTGTGGTGGTCGGGGACGCGCTGGCCCTGCTGCTGGAGCCATCGGATCATCGCGTTGATCTCCGGCCCCTGCGTGTCCGATATCCGGGCCGCGATGCGCTTCACGTCCCCGGACGCCGCGCGGGTGGCTGCCAGGGCGCTCATGTCGAGCGCCTGGCGGTGGTGGACGACCATGTCCTGCATGAAGACCACGTCCGCCGCGTTGGCCGTGGGGGAGGGGACGGCGGTGACGGTCGCTCCCGGGGGAAGGGTCTTGGCCGCCTCGCCCGGCTTGCCGGGGACGATGACGGGGACGGTGGAGGTCGCGACCGGCGTCGCGGAGCCTCCCGAACAGCCGGTCACGGTGAGCGCGACCACACCGGCGGCGATGAGGAGCGCGAAGCGCACCCGGCCTCCTTGAAGATCTCTGCTGTGCGGCTGCACCCTAACCCAGCGCGGAGTTTGGGGTAAAGACGGAATGTTGGCACATTTTGCTGACAAAGTGGACTATGGCAACACCGCGGAGTTTGGGACATGATCTCCTCAACTGTGTTCACCTCTGGCAAAAAGCACCAAGGAGGGTCCTGAGGTGTTGTCCACCCCCCGCAGAGGCGGCCTGACCGGCCGGTTCCTCGTCCTGGCGGGCTCGGTCGCGGCGATGCTGCTGGCGACGGTCCCGGCCCAGGCAGCGGACATCCCGGGCACCGACCAGATCGTCATGAGCCCGAACGTCCAGCATGTGGCGAACGTCCCGAAACCCGCGGCCATCGCCGCCACCATCAACACCGACATCGCCTTCCAGGGCGACTACGCCTTCGTCGGCAACTACGGTGGCTTCTCCATCTACGACATCAAGAACCCCAAGAAGGCCTCCGTGGTCAGCTCGGTGGTGTGCCCGGGATCCCAGATGGACCTGTCGGTCTACGGGAACCTGCTGTTCGCCTCGGTCGACTCCTCCCGCTCGGACGACTCCTGCAACAGCGCGGCGCAGCCGGCGTCGGTGAAGGAGTCCTGGGAGGGCATCCGCATCTTCGACGTGAGCGACAAGGCCAACCCCAGGTACATCAAGTCGGTCGAGACCAACTGCGGGTCGCACACCCACACGCTGGTGCCCGACAAGCGGCGCGGCAACGTCTACCTGTACATCTCCTCCTACAGCCCGTCGGCGACCTACCCCGACTGCCAGCCGCCGCACGACAAGATCTCGATCGTCAAGGTCCCGCTGCGTGACCCGGTGTCCGCCTCGGTGGTGGCCACGCCCGTCGTGTTCCCCGACGGCGGCAACGAGACCCAGCCGGGCCTGCTGGTCCCCACCAGCGGCTGCCACGACATCACCGTCTACGCCGAGAAGGGCATCGCGGCCGGCGCGTGCATGGGCGACGGCGTGCTGTTCGACATCAGGGACCCGGAGAACCCCAAGGTGACCGCGCGGGTGACCGACCCGAACTTCGCCTTCTGGCACTCGGCCACCTTCAACAACGCCGGTACGAAGGTCGTGTTCACCGACGAGCTCGGCGGCGGCGGCGCGGCCACCTGCAACGCGGTCGTCGGCCCGAACCGCGGCGCGGACGCGATCTACGACATCGTCGGGGGCCGGCTGGTCTTCAAGAACTACTACAAGATCCCGCGCTACCAGGCCGACACCGAGAACTGCGTCGCGCACAACGGCTCGCTGATCCCGGTCAAGGGCCGCGACATCATGGTGCAGGCGTGGTACCAGGGCGGCGCCTCGATCTGGGACTTCACCGACTCGGCCCACCCCGCTGAGATCGGCTACTTCGAGCGCGGGCCCGCCGCCGAGGGCTCGGGCGGCTTCTGGTCTGCCTACTACTACAACGGCTACATCTACGCCAGCGACTTCAACAGGGGCTTCGACGTCATCAAGATCGACGACCCGCGGACCAACCCCGCCAAGGGCGTCCACGTCGACCGCCTCAACGTGCAGACCCAGGGCTCGTACCGCGACCGCGGCCACGGCAACTGGATCTGGAGCGCCGACGAGGACTGACCGGCCGGCCCGCCGCGCGGAACGCCTCCGGGCGTCACGCGCCCTGCGCGGGCGTCGCGCCGTGCGCGCGGGCCCGCCGCCCGCAGGCGTCCCGGCGCACGGGGGTCGCCCCGCGCGCCGCGGCGCGAAGACGCATCCACCGAAGGACGGCCCGGGCGGACCAGCCCTGGCCGTCCTTCGGCATGTCCGCCCTGGCCGCCGTTCGCATCGGCCGGGCGGCGGGATGCGGGTAGGGTGACAGCGCTCGGATGTTACCGTTGGTAACGCCCGCTGTCGTGGGAATATACGTCCCCGACACCGATCGTCTGGTCCGTTGCCCTGAGGAGTTGTCACGATGGCTGAGAGCGCGAGCGATTTCTGCCCGGAACCGAGCGCGGACCTCCGCGAGGTACGCGACTGGGTCCACGACTTCGCCGCCACCGTGATCCGTCCCGCCGGCGCCGAATGGGACGAGCGCGAGGAGACCCCCTGGCCGGTCATCCAGGAGGCCGCGAAGATCGGGCTGTACTCGCTCGACTTCTTCGCCCAGCAGTGGTTCGAGCCGAGCGGACTCGGCATCCCGGTCGCCTTCGAGGAGATCTTCTGGGGCGACGCCGGCATCGGGCTGTCCATCGTCGGCACCGGCCTGGCCGCCGCGGCGCTCGCCTCCAACGGCACCTCCGAGCAGATGGGGGAGTGGCTGCCCCAGATGTTCGGCACCGCCGACGAGGTCAAGCTCGGCGCCTTCTGCGCCTCAGAGCCCGACGCCGGCTCCGACATCGGCGCCATCCGCACCCGCGCCGTGTACGACCAGGGCAAGGACGAGTGGGTGCTCAACGGCGTCAAGACCTGGGCCACCAACGGCGGCATCGCCGACGTCCACGTCATCGTGGCCTCCGTCGACCCTGACCTGCGCACCCGCGGCCAGGCGTCCTTCGTCGTCCCGCCCGGCACCCCGGGGCTGTCGCAGGGGCAGAAGTTCAGGAAGCACGGCATCCGCGCCTCCCACACCGCCGAGGTCGTCCTTTCCGACGTGCGCGTGCCGGGCCGCTGCCTGCTGGGTGGCAAGGAGAAGCTCGACGCCCGCCTGGCCCGCGTCCGCGAGGGCGGCCGCAGCGGCGAGCAGGCCGCCATGCGCACCTTCGAGACCACCAGGCCCACCGTCGCCGCCATGGCCGTCGGCATCGCGCGCGCCGCCTACGAATACGCCCGCGACTACGCCCGCGAGCGCGAGCAGTTCGGCCGCAAGATCGGCCAGAACCAGGCCGTCGCCTTCCTGCTCGCCGAGATGGCGACGCGCGTGGACATCGCCCGCCTGATGACCTGGCGCGCCGCATGGATGGCCCGCAACGGCCGCCCCTTCGACCAGGCGGAGGGCTCGATGTCCAAACTGGTCGCCGGCGAGAGCGCGGTGTGGGTCACCGAACAGGCCATCCAGATCCTCGGCGGCGCCGGCTACACCCGCGACCACCCCGTCGAACGCTTCCACCGCGACGCCAAGATCTACACCATCTTCGAGGGCACGTCCGAGATCCAACGCCTCCTGATAGGCCGCGCCGTCACCGGCCTGCAGGTTCAGTGATTCCGCCCTGCCGGCGAGCACCCCGCATCGACCCCCTGTTCCGTCGCTGTTCCGTCGCTGTTCCGTCAGACACGGCGCGGGGACGGAACAGCCGGTCGTCGACGGCCCGCCGGGCGCGGTCGTGTGAGCCGGGCATCAGGTGCGCGTAGGTCCGCAGAGTGAAGCCCGGACCGGCATGCCCGAGGTACTCGGCGAGCTCGGCGAAGCGCACAACCGCCCTGTGTCCCGGCACTCGCCGGGACACAGGGGTCCACACCGGATCTCCGTGGCAGTCGCTGCTCTCGCGGCCGGGGTCCGGCGAACGCTGGCTCAACCGGACGCCCGACCACCTGCATGTGCCGCACCGTGGGCGTGATGCAAACGGATCAGCTTCGCGTCCATTTCTGGTTGTTCTGGCTGTTGCAGGTCCAGATCTGGGCCCTGGTGCCGTTGGCGGTGCCGCCGCCGTTGACGTCCAGGCACTTGTTCGCGCCGATGGCGGTGATGGTGCCGTCGGAGTTGAGGCGCCACTTCTGGTTGTTCTGGCCGTTGCAGTCCCAGATGATCACCGCGGTGCCGTCGGCGGTGGCGCCGCCGTTGACGTCCAGGCACTTGTTGCCGTAGACCCGCAGCTCGGTCGCGCTGGTCGAGGCCCACTTCTGGTTGTCCTGGCTGTTGCAGTCCCAGATCAGCACCTGTGCGCCGTTCGACTGCGAGGCGCCGTTGACGTCCAGGCATCGGCCCGAGCCCACACCCTTGATCTGGCTTCCCGACGAGGTGCTACCACCGGGCCGGCGGTACAGGCCGACCTCGGCGATGGCGGGATTGGCCCGTGCGCTGGTGATCCTCAGCCTCACCTGGGTCGTGCTGACCGGAGAGGACAGGCGGATCAGTCTCTTGTGCCCGATTGTGGTGTCGGTCGCGATCTGGGTCCAGGAACCTCCGTTCCACGCGTCGACCGCGAACGACCTGGTGCGCTGGCCGACGTTCAGGTCCTCCTGCACCGAGATGACGTCGAAGGTCTGCGCCGACGGCAGGGTCAGCACGAGGCCGCCGCTCGTGCCGGTCGGTTGCCAGGAGGTGTCCAGGTCGCCGTCCTCCGCCAGGCCGGGGGCGTGGCCGGAGCTGTTGGAGGTCCCGCTGTCGTTGGCCGCACCGGCGCCGGCGGCCAGGTTGGTGCCGAACGTCTGCGACACCGTGCCGCCGAACTGGGAGAGGGTGTCGACCGCCGCGTCGTCCAGCAGGCCCTGCCGGTTGGGGGAGAGGTTCAGCAGCATGTTGCAGTTGCGTCCCACCGACCCGTAGTACATCTCCATCAGTTCCGACGGGCTCCGCCAGTACTCGCCTGGCTGCCAGAACCAGTTGTGGCGCGCTGACAGGGTCCCGTTGCACTCCGCGGGGAACCACCGCAGTACGTTCCACGCGCTGGTCCCGTCCGATTTGCGCTGAGACAACACGCTGTCACTGCCGACGTCGGAGGCCCCGTTGCCGCCGGGCAGAGCTTGTAACTCGTAGTGTGTAAAGCTGATCTTGCTGCTGGTCTTGGTCGTTTTACCTGATGCGACCTGGATAGGCCTCTGCCAGTTCGTTGAGGGCCTCGATCCAGCCGTAGGTCTTGGCGCCTT